>JACOTG010000272.1 GCA_016178505.1 Planctomycetota bacterium | reverse complement strand
GACCGGGATGTCAGGCCATCCATCTCACTACTTGACGGTCCGAGGCTCCTTGGCCTCGGTATCGGCGACCGCGCGAGAGACGGGATGTCGAAAGCGATCCCAGAGTACGATCGCGGCGAGGAGACAGGGCACCGCGGCGATCGCGTACGGCGGGATGGGCAACCCGGCTTTCGAGCCGAGCCCCATCGCGGCTCCGATCAGCACCACACCCAGCACGGTTCGAAGCGTGCCGGCCGGAAGACGAACGGAAAGGTGACTGCCCAGCCAGACCCCGGGCACCGAACCGATGAGGATGGTGCCCGCGAGAGCGTAGTCCACGTTGCCCGCAACGACGTGGGCGATGGCGGCCGCCCACAGCAGGATCGCCGCGTGGAAGATGTCGGTGCCGACCACTCGGTGCGGGGAAAGCCGGAAGATCATGATCAGGCCGAGCGCGATCAGCGAGCCGCTGCCGGCGGAGGTGATTCCCAGCACGAAGCCCACCGACAACCCGAGGACCACGGCCGCGATCTTGTGCCTCGCCTGCATCGGCACCCGGTCGCGTTCGCGGGCGATCAGTTGCTTGAGGAAAATCGCGCGGATCAGGGTGACCGCTCCGGTGAACGCGATCGCAGAAGCGAGCAGGTAGAGCATGAACGTCTCGAGATCGCGGCCGGCACCGAGCCGAGCGCCATCCAACTCGAAAGCGGGAGGTCGATCGTGTTCTGCCGCCAGTGCTTGATGCCGCCGACCGTCTTGGTCACCGCGCCGTACGCGAGATCGGTGCCGACGGCCGTCACCGGCGGGGTGCCGACGAAGAGGACGAGCAAGGGCGTCATCAGCGCGCCACCTCCGATCCCGGTCATGCCGACGAGGATGCCCACGCCAAGCCCAAAGGCGATGACCATCGGAGCGTTGAAATCCACGCTGGCTCTCGAAAGGGTGAAAAGAGCGGGCGCCTGGAACCCTCGTCGGGACCCAAGATCCGCAACCGCCGACGACCGGTTCCCGCGCCGCAGAGTATCGGCTCCGCGCAGTGATCACGATGAGGATTTCGGTTTCGCCGGGCGTCGGCGGTGGTCGGCATGGGTCTTGGTGATCCGTAGGCACTCGGCCATCACATCGACGATCGCCGCGCCCTTGGTACGTCGCCGATCACATCCGGCCTCCGCTGCGTTCACGGCGTTCGCCACGCGCTTGTACACGATCTCGTGGGATCGCCTTCGGCCGACGCGAGTCTACGTCGCGTCCAGCGACGGGACGACCGCAACGAACCACCCGCTCACGCTCGTGCTAGACGGAACGCCCCAACACGCAAGCGCCTGCAATCCCGAATCGCTCACAGTCTGTCCGTCTCGCTGATGAACTTCCACGCCTCGAGACGCAGCGCGACTTCGGCGCCGGCGCCGGCGCCGACGTTCTGCCAATGCTGGAAGCGGAATCGCCCCGCCTCTACTTCAGGAAGGAACGGGGCTTCACGGTTCGGGTCAGGGGGATGGAAGCGGTAACCCACCACCCCCACCTCCACCCGGCTGCGGTGGGAACGCCCGCCTTGACGGAACGCCACGCTTCGACTATACTTAACGTTGATCAATGTTGTTCAATTAGACACGCTCACCCTCGTCGACTGGAGGTAGAGAATGGTTCGCAAGGCCACCAAACCCATGATTCACCGACTCCCCCTCACCAAAGCCCGCATCAACCTCGGCGCCCTTGTGCGCCGCGTGCATCTCGGCAAGGAATACGTCATCCTCGAAAAGGACGGCATCCCCGTTGTCGGCCTCATGGACATCAACGAGTTCGAGGACTACCTCGAGCTTCAAGACCCGAAGGTCCGCGCCGACATCAAGAAGAGCAACGCCGAATACCGCGCCGGCAAGAGCCGGCCAATGGACGAGTTCTTGAGGGAGTTGCGCGGAGAAACCAAGAAGGCCAAGCGTCGCGCAGGCGCATGACCCTTTTCGTTGTCCGTACATCGCCACGCTACGAACGCCTCGCACGGGCGCTCGTCAAGGCTCACCCCGAGTTCGCCGCCCTTCAGGCGAACGCCCGTCTCATCCTTGGCACCGATCCCGTGAACCGATCCGGCGTGCACCACGTGAAGAAGCTCACGAACGTTCCTCGAGGCGAGGGGCAATGGCGCCTCGCGCTCGGCCGTTTCCGTTTTCGCTACGACATCTACGGCCGTGACGTCGTCGTTTCGTACTGCGGCTTACGTCGCGAGGACACCTACCGCTAGCGTTTTCCCCGTGTGATCCCCGCCTCGCGATCGCGCCACGAAGCACTCCCCTTTTCTGAAGCCGGCGTCCTGCCTTGCCGATCGCCACGGATTACTCGGCACGATCGCCGATCACTTGCTTCCTCTGTAGCGAACACGAATTGCTTTCTGGTTTCTCGGGCGGATGAGCCTGGTCACCTCGGGTTCTAGTGAGCAGTCCGAACTCCGTCAACACATCGAGGATCGTCGCTAGATCGGCACGTCGCCGACCATGTGCAGTCTCGGTTGCGTTCACTGGGTTCGCCGCGCGCGTGCACACGATCTCGTGGATTTGCTCACAGTCGGTCCGTGTCACCGATGAACTTCACGAGGCTCTCGCGGAAGACCATTGCCGACGGCTCGTTCACATACATCATGTGCCCGGCCTCATAGTACTGGATGCGAATGCGCTGTCTCGCCTCGGGCGGGATGTCGAGGTGATCGAGGTCGTGCTGCATCGCGAATTGCGGCGTCGCGAGATCGAAGCGGCCTTGCTGGACGAGCACGTTCAGGCTGGGGTTCATCTTCATCGCCATTGCGAGGTCGGGCACCGTGTTCGTCATGGCCATGTCGCGACCGTCTTCCTCGCTCAGGCCGGGCTGCTTGTGGTGCCAGTCCCACTTCACGTCGAACGCGGACACCTTGTACTCCTCGTCGTTGCCGAACTTCAGCTCCGAGTGCAGGTAGTCGAGGAATGCCGCGGTGTACGCGGGCCCGATCGAGGGGAAGAACGGATCGTAGTCCATCTTGTCGCTGTGCGCGTTCAGCGACGGGCCGATGAAGCGCGAGTCGATGCGGCCGGCGATCAGCCGCTGGCTTCGCTTCAGCTCTTGCAGGAACTGCGGATGGCTGACGCGGAGGTCGGCCTTCTCCCAGTAGTCGGCGCTCGTGCCGGTGTACTTGCCGAGCTTCGCCGCGATGGCCTTCTTCTCGGCCGCGGGAATGGTGTAGCCCTTCATCAGAGCGGGCGCGTACTCGTCGGTGGCGAAGCGTTCGACCTCGGCGACGTAGGCCTCGAGCGACGCGGGCTTGTCGGCGAGCGCGCCGTGGTACCACGCGGTCGCGGCAAACGTCGGCAGGTAGAGCACGTGCGGCAGATCGAGCGCGACGCCGTCGATCCCCGAGAACATGCTCAGGAACGGCGACACGAGAACGACGCCGTTGAAGTTCATGCCGTGCGCGGATTGCAGATACTGGACGAGTCCCGCCGAACGAACGCCGCCGTAGCTCTCACCGAGGATGTACTTCGGCGACGCCCAGCGGCCGTTTTCCGTGACGTAGCGCTTGATGAACGCGCCGACGGACTTGATGTCCTGATCGACGCCCCAGAAGTCCGCGCCCTTCGCTTCGCCGAGCGGCTTGCTGAATCCCGTGCCGACGGGATCGATCATCACGACGTCGGTGACGTCCAGCGGCGTGTACGCGTTGTCGACGCACTGCGACGGCGGCGGCGGCGTGTAGCCGGCGTCGGTCACGACCACGCGCCGCGGGCCGAGGATGCCCATGTGCAACCAGATCGACGACGATCCCGGACCGCCGTTGAACGCGAACGTCACGGGGCGCCGGCGGACGTCGTCGACGCCGTTCTTCGTGTACGCGGTGTAGCCGAAGCGCGCGATCGGCTTGTCCTTGTCGTCCTTCATGATGAGCCAGGCCGCGGTCGCGGTGTAGCTCAGCACCTTGCAGTCGATCGTGATCTGATGCGTCGTCTGCGACGCGGCCGGCTTCGCCTCGACTTCGGGCTCGGGCTTCTTCTTCGCCGCGTCGACCGGCGGCGTTTCAGTTTGCGCAACCAACGTCGCACAGATGAGCGACGCGATGACGATCGACGACAGCAGGGTCCAAGCCTTCATGCGATGGCACTCCTCGAATGGCGTGGCGTTTCTCGCCTCGCTCGAAATCAGCGGTGCACATCCGCGAGACCATCTCGTGGGGCGACGCAGCGAGGCGCTCGGCTCGAAGCACCGTCGCGCCTCGAGCCGAGGGCAAGATAACCGAAGGCGGCCGGAACAGCCGGATCGAATGGAGCCGCGTTCGGCGGCGGCGAGCCGCTATTGGAACGCGATGCGGACGGTCGCGTCGCCGCGTTCGATCACCGTCACCGCGGCCGAGCCGGTGCCGGCACTCGCCTTCGTCGCGCGGACGGTGTAAGTGCCCGCGGCGATGTGCGCGACGCGGAAGCGCCCCGCGATCGTCGCGGTCTGCGGCGGAACGATTCGGTCCCAAGTGCCGCGATCGGTCGAAACGCGCTCGCCGCTCTTGTCGACGATCTCGATGGACGCGCCATCAACCGCCTTGCCCGCGCGGTCGACGACCGTGACGGTAAGCGAGCCGCCGGGCATGAGCACGAATTCCTCATGCCCACCCATCTCGCCGACGCGCACTCGTCTCCGCACCGCGGCAAACCATGGATGGCTCACCGTCACCACGTGCTCACCGGCCTTCAAGCCGCCGACGCGCAGCTTGCGCCGATCGATCGTGTAGTCATCGAGCGGTGATTCCGACGGCCAGTCGTCCACGCGCACCGACGGGCCCGGGACTCGCGAACCTCCGGTCGTTCGCGCCACCACGTCCATCGAAACAGCCGGACCGAGGGCGAAATCCGCGGTCGTGCCCTTGCCGTCGACTACCGAGACCAGCGCCGTCTCGCGCGTGTGGGACACCGCCTCGTCGCCGTTTCCGGGTTCCGTGGTTCCCACTTCTACAAGGTACTTCCCTGCATGAAGTCCATTGATCCTGTAACGTCCCTCGACGTCGGTCTCTGTCGACCGGCCCGTCGCTTCGAAGGCTGCGGTCGCGCTCGGCAGGGAACCGGCGAAGTCCCAGACGAGCACCTGAACGGACTTCATTGAGTTCGTGGTTTTCGCGTCGCGAATCACTCCGGATATCGAATCGCCTACCGGACCGAGTTCGCAGATGTACTCAGGCTTCCTCGGGATCTCGACATGTCGTACGAAGCCGCCATTGGCCGACCGCAGGACGGCGGAGTAGTTGCCTGGCGGAACGTCGGCGAATCCGAAGCGTCGGTCCTCCCGGATGCGGGCCATGCGGCAGCAAAAACCACCGGCTCCATCCAATGGAACGAGAAACAGTTTGTCGAACGAAGCCAACTCGCCGACTGCTTCCGTCAGGATCTTACCGCCGAACGAACATCCTTCGCCTTTCGAAGCGGGCTTTGGTCCGATGTCGGCGACGACAACTTGACCGTCGGCAACGGAGACGGAGGGGCCATCGAATCGCAGCGGAATGTGACCGCCGACTACGGCGACGTATCCGTCGCCAGCAGCAACGTCCGTGAACTCGTAGTTGCCGCGATCATCCGTCATCGCTTGCCTGTCCCCGCCCCCGTCGTGGAGCAGCAGCACGAGATAGCCGGGCCCGGGCTGAGCCTCTTCCGTGTACACCGTGCCGCGGATGGTGCCGCCGCCCGCGTGTGCGAGCGCAGGGATGGCGGCGACGATCGCGATCGCGAGCGGGCGCACGTTCATGCATTCCCCTACCGAGACATTCGATCAGCGGACTCGCAGGATGACGCCATTGGTCACGCTGTAGCCCGACGGATGCAGAGCGCTCTTGTCGCGAATGAGGCCTTGCAGCGTCACCACCACCGGCGCGCCGACGCCTTGCGGCAAGTGCAGGCTCCACGGCGCGGCTGCCGGGCTCGGGACCTCGATCACGCCGCTGCACGCGGCTCGCGGAACCAGCCGGCCTCGCAGGCACCGAAACGGTTGCGGAATCTGCGCAGGCTGAAGCGGCGTCGGGTTCACGACGCAACCGAGCGACGAACTGCCGACTCGAAGCTCGACCGGTTGCTGCGGTTCGCCGAGCCAGCTCCACAAGACATAGCGTGCAGGAGACGGCCCGCCGGGCGCCGCGCGCAGCTCGACGTCAATCGATCGGCTGAGGCCGACGGTGACGGTTCGCGTCGCGTCGCCCGCGGATCCGTTCACGTAAACGACGTCTGCGGTCTCGCCAATTCGCGCACTCACGTTTCCGCGTCGCGGTGCGACTTCCCAGCGCGCGCAGAAGCGCGAGGCAAAACCTCCCGCCGTGACGAACGTGCCCGCCGCACAAAGTGCCGGCCCGGTGCCGTCGTTGAACGTCGCAAGTGCCCAAACCTCCGACTGAGGCGTGCCTCCCAAGCCCTCGGCGAGCGACGACCACGAGGTGCCATTCCATCGCGCGATCTTATTCGCCGCGACGCCGTTCGCGTGCCGAAACCGTCCGGCCGCGTACAGCGCAGCGCCCGATCCGTCGTCGAACGTCGCGAGCGAAAGGATGCGATCATCCATTCCGCTTCCGAGGTTCGCCCAAGTGATCCCATTCCACCGCGAGACCCCGTACGTGTTACCGGCATAGAGCGTCGGTCCGGTGCCGTCGTCGAACACGGTCAACGACGAACCACTGCCCATAAAAAAAGCGCCCACGGGTGACCAGTTCACGCCGGTCCACCGAGCGACTCCGAAGCCGAAGGTGAACGCGCCGAGTGCGCACAATGAGGGACCGCTTCCGCCATCGAACAGGGTGAACGCGACGATGCTTCCAGTCGCCTCGCGGCCAACCGTGGACCATGCGCTTCCATTCCAGCGCGCAACGTACGCCGCCGGTACCCCTCCCGCCGTGCGGAACGGACCGCCGACGTAGAGTGCCGGTCCGCTGCCGTCGTCGAACGACGTGAGAGCAAGCACACGGTCGTTCAGACCGCTCCCGAGCGGCGACCACGTGCTCCCATTCCACTTCGCAATGTTGGACGCCGGCATTTCGCCAGCGGTGGAGAACGATCCACCTGCATACACCGCGGGTCCGGTGCCGTCGTCGAAAGCCGCAATTGCAGAAACCGTCGCATCGCGAAAGCCGTCGATCCCGAGGCCGAGTGGCGACCATGTCGTCCCGTTCCATCGCGCGATGTGATTCGCCGCCACCTGCCCGACGGCGCCGAAGTCACCTCCCACGTACACGGCCGGGCCCGTGCCATCGTCTGCGCTGGCGATGCTCTTCGTCCAACCGTTGGGTCCGGCGAAAGTCCCAAGCGTCGACCACGTCGCGCCGTTCCACTTCGCGATGAACGGAACGAACGCGCCGCCAATGAGGGTGAAGTCTCCGCCGACGAAGAGCGCGGCGCCGCTCCCGTCATCGTACACCGTGAGAGTTGATGGGCCCGGTGCACCTGGTACCGTCGAGGATTGATGGCCATCCCACTTCCGAATGGTTCCGGTCCCCGAAGAGAAGATGGCCGGGCCGGTGCCATCGTCCCAGACGGTCATCAATCGAGTTCCCTCACCGTTCGGCGGCGACGACCACTCGTGCCCGTTCCACCGGGCGAAACCGTTCATCGGAATGCCGTCCATCATGTGGAACGGGCCGGCCACGTAGAGCGCCGGGCCGGTGCCGTCGTCGAAAACGACCGCGCACCACGGATAGTACGACGCCGCTCCCGCCCCGAGTCGAGACCACGCCGTGCCATTCCATCGCGCGACGCCATTGCTGTACACGGAACCAGACAGCGCGAAGTTGCCGACGACGTAGAGCGCCGAGCCGCTGCCGTCATCGAAGACGGTCTGTCCGAGGACCGGGCCGTCGACGCCGGTGGCGAGCGACGACCACTGTCGGCCGTCCCATTTTGCGATGTGATTTCCGATGCCACCGCCCGCGGTCGTGAAGTCTCCTCCGATGAACAGCGCAGGCCCCGTGCCGTCGTCGTAGACGCCGAGACTCTCGACGTTGCCATTCATGAACGACGCCGGATCCGACCACTGGTGGCCGTTCCATCGCGCGAGATGCTGAACCGGTATGCCCGCCGCATCCGTGAGTTCGCCGCCGACGTAGAGCGAGGGGCCCGTGCCGTCGTCGAACGCCGCCATCACGTGGATCGACTGATAGCCTCCGCCGACTCCCCCGCCGAGCGACGACCAGCCCGATCCATTCCATTTCGCAATGTTGCGAGCGGCCACACCGCCGGCCGACGAGAAGATGCCGCCGACGTAAAGCGCTGGGCCAGTGCCGTCGTCGAAGACGGTCGACGCATACACGACGCCGTCGACGCCCGGAAACGAGGTCAACCCCGGAGCCCATTCCGCACACGGGCTTTGAGCCGACGCGACCGCGGTCGAGATCGCAAGCGTGAGGGCCGTGATGAAAAAGAAGCGGACGGGTGAATGCGACTGTGGTTCGTGGGTCATCGTCGGGCTCTCCTGGCAGGCGACTCGACGCCGAGTGAATCGAGGTCCCCCGCTTCGTGACCTTTGTGAAGCAGTCTATCCGAGACGTCGCCTCGCGCCATCTATGGAGCCGAACGGCTGCGCTTCGGCCAATGACATTCGGTTAGACTGACGCGCCAAAACTTCCGCCGAGGATCAACCATGCAAAGACCACTCTCACTTCGCGTGCTGCACTTCGCCGCTTCGCTCGTCGCGTCGATCGGGTCCGCCGCCGTCGCGCGCGCGGACGTGAAGCTGCCCGCGATCGTCGGAGACAACATGGTGCTGCAGCGCGAGAGCGACGTGGCGCTGTGGGGCTTCGCGGATCCCGGCGAAGCCGTGCGCGTGAAGGGCGACTGGATGGCGAGCGACGCGAGCGCCGTCGCCGCGGCCGACGGGCTGTGGCTCGTGCGCGTGCGGACGCCCGAGGCGGGCGGGCCGCACACGATCACGTTCGCGGGCAAGAACACGATCACGCTGCAGAACGTGCTCGTCGGCGAGGTGTGGATCTGCTCGGGCCAGTCGAACATGGAGTGGAGCGTCGGGCCGCACGTCGGGCCTGGCATCGCGAACTTCGAAGAGGAAGTGCGGAACGCCTCGTTTCCGAAGATCCGCCTCTTCGACGTCCAGAACGCGATCGCTGCCGCGCCCGCGAGAGACTGCGTCGGCTCGTGGGTCGAATGCTCGCCGCAAACGGTCGTGCCGTTCAGCGCGGTCGGCTACTTCTTCGGCCGCATGCTGCATCGCGAGCTAGGCGTGCCGATCGGCCTCGTCGCGTCGAACTGGGGAGGCACGTTGGCCGAGGCGTGGACGAGCGCGCGCACGCTTCGCGAGTTCCCCGAGTTCGCGGATGCGCTCGCGCACGTGGCGCGCGTGCGCGAGCACGCGGCCGACCTCCGCGCCGAGATCGAACACCAAGCGCGGGCGTGGTGGACGCACGTCGACGAATCGGATCCCGGGAGCCGCGGCGCCGCGTTCGCGAAGCCCGACCTCGACGACTCCGATTGGAAGACGATGGACCTGCCCGGCGCGTGGGACGACAAGCTCGCGAACTTCGACGGCGTCGTTTGGTACCGCCGCACGGTCGACGTGCCCGCGGATTGGGCGGGCGCGGATCTCGTGCTCGACCTCGGGCCGATCGACGACGTCGACGACGCGTGGGTCGGCGGCGTGCGCGTCGGTGGGCTTCACGGTGAGGGCGACCATGCGACGCCGCGCGAGTACGCCGTGCCGGCGTCGGCCGTACACGCGGGCCGAAACGTGATCGCGATTCGCGCGATCGACACGGGCGGCGCGGGCGGACTGACCGGCAAGCCCGATGACCTGCGGCTTCGGCGCGCGACCAGCGACGGCAGCGCGATCCCGCTCGCCGGCTCGTGGCGCTACCGCGCTGGCGCATCGATGGCGCAGCTCGGCCCGCGGCCCCGGCAGGAGTCGATGGGCCCGAACACTCCAACCGCGCTCTACAACGGAATGATCGCGCCGCTCGTCCCGTTCGGCATCCGCGGCGCGATCTGGTACCAAGGCGAGGCGAACGTTTCCGAGGCTCATCTCTACCGCCGACTGTTCCCCGCGATGATCGCCGACTGGCGCGCGAGCTTCGGGCGCGGCGACTTCCCGTTCTACTTCGTGCAGATCGCGCCGTTCGCGTACGACGACGATCGCGGCGAGGCGGCGGAGCTGCGCGAGGCGCAAGCGATGGCGACGTCGGTGGCCAACACGGGGATGGCCGTTACGCTCGACATCGGCAACCCGACGAACATCCACCCGAGCAACAAGCAGGAAGTCGGCCGGCGGCTCGCGCTCCCCGCGCTGGCGAACACTTACGGCCGCAAGGGGCTCGTCACGTCGGGCCCGACCTACAAGTCGATGAGCGTCGAGGGCAGCGCGATCCGCCTGCGCTTCGATCACGCGGACGGCGGGCTTCGGGCTCGCGCAGGCAAGCCGCTCGGACCGTTCACGATCGCGGGCGCCGATCGAAGGTTCGTCCCGGCGACGGCGCGACTCGACGGCGAGACGATCGTGGTCTCGAGCCCGGACGTCGCCGCGCCCGCGGCCGTGCGCTACGCGTGGGGCGCCGCGGACGAAGGCACGCTCGAGAACGGCGCGGGCCTCCCGTCGTCGTCGTTCCGCACCGACGACTGGCCCTCGATCACCGAGCATCCCGCGCCGCCGAAGTAGACGGGCGCGATTCCATCGACGCGAATCCCCGACGTCGTCTCGCTCGCGGCGCCGATCGATTCGTGGGACGAGGCGACGCCGGTCGGCAACGGACTGTGCGGCGCGCTCCGGTGGGGAAGCGGCAATCGGAGTCGCGTCTCGCTGTCGCGACGAAGGCGGGCGACGTCCTCCCGGGGGAAATCCAGGCTGGCCCGCGCTGACCGTCGGACTCGTACTGCGGCGCGGCGACTACTCGACCCGCAGAAGGATCGCGTTCGTCACCGAGAAACCGGTCGGGCTCTGCGACGCCGGATCTTCGATCAGTCCCTGAAACGTGAGCCGTACGGCACCTGCGATTCCGCTTGCGCGGTTCGCAACGACAAACGGTGCCGGCTGCGACGCGAACGTCGGCGCGCCGAGCGTTTGCCGATAGCCGACGTTGTTCCAGATCACGCGCGGTTGCGGCGTCCCGCTACGGAATGGCAGCGGAAAGACGCTGCGGCCGAGATGAGCGGGCAAGGTCGTGAGCGTCGTCGCTGTTGGATGGTGATCCCAAACGTAGAGGACGAATCGCGCCGTCGCCCGGGTCGATGGCGGAAGCATCACGAGAAGGATCGGCTGATTCCGCGGCACGCGCACTTCTCGAGACAGCGAATCGCCCGAAGTCGCGTTCAGCAGGAGCACGCTCTCGCGAGTCCCCTGCCCTTGCCCAACGTCGCCCCAGCGCGCTGCGATCGGGGAGTCGACGTAGGTGAACGCGGCCGGGAGCGTGGACGAATCGTTGCCGCTCGTCACGATCACGTCCGCAACGCCGCGCCCGGGCGGCGTCCACGCCGTGACCTCGTCGTACGCGGCCGACACGATCGTCGCCGTCGCCCCGCCGATCGTCACGCTCGTGGCCGCGCTGCTCGTCAGCCCCTCGCCCCGGATGTGCACGAAGTCACCGCCGCTCTCGGATCCCGACGCGGGCATCACCGAAGCGACGCGCACGGACCACCGACTCCGCAGAAAAACGTCGTAGTAGCCAACTGTGTCGTGCGGCACCAGGTTCGAATCGTTGGAGTAGAAGACGACGTATCGCCCGTTCGCCGAAACCGATCCGCCGTCACTGTACGTGACGGCCGGCACGCCGGCGGTGGCCTGGCTCACGAGTTCCGTCTCACCGTTCCATCGGTCGTGGAGATACACCTCGAGCCAAGGGGCAGTAGCGGAGGACACGAGATTGCGCGCTCGACTCGTGAAGGCGACGAACCGTCCGTCGGGCGAGATCGACGACACGTAGCTGTAGTCGTCCGCTTCGTCTCCCGCGGAGTTCACACTCACACGAGAGTTCGTGCCGGTCAGCATGTCACGGACAAAGACGTCCTCTCTTCCGTTCGTGTCTGCGGCAACCATGTTCGACGCGGTGTCCGAAAACACAATCCAGCGTCCGTCCGCGGATATCGCGACGGCCCACCCCGCAGAACCGTTCACCTGTTCGCCTGAGGAGTCGAGGGTCACACGCGTCGTGGTTCGGGTCTGGATGTCGCGAACGAACACGTCTGCCAACACGTTGGTGTCACCGTCGACGAGATCGCTCGCTTCGCTTCGAAAAACGACGTAGCGACCATTCGCCGAGATGGCGAACGTGTTCAGGGCGCCGCTTGATCCGTTGCCCGGCCGACCGGAAGGATTCACGCTCGCGCAGACCGTTCCACCGGCATAGCGATCGCGCACGAAGACGTCGTCCGTCAGATTCGAATCGTTGGTCACCAGGTTCGTCGCCACGCTTTCGAAGGCGACGAAGCGTCCGTCGTCCGAAATCGAGCTACCGCGACAGGAGCCATTCGCCTGATCTCCGTCATCGTTCACGCTCTCCATCGTGGTCTCGCCGTGTTCCTCGTCGAAGACGCCGTCGTGATCCGGATCGCGATCGTGGATGAGAATGCCGAAAACACTGTTTGAGACCTGGCTCGTGAACGACACGAAGCGCCCATCGCCGGAGATGGACTCGAAATAGTTGTAACCGTAGGTATCGCTTCCGTCCGTCCACACGCTGACGCGCGACAGCGCGCCGGTCAGGAGATCGCGGACGAAGATGTCGGGCGCTCGATCCGTGTCGTCTGGAGTGACGCCCGCCGCTTCCGCCCGAAACGCGACGAACCGCCCATTAGCCGAGATGACGCCGAAGCAGTCGCCGGGAATTTCGTGTCCCGTGGAATCGAGGCTGATTCGAGTCGTCGTTTGACCTGCGGCAAAACTCGTGATGGCGAGAATCGTCGCGCCGCCGATCGCGGAGAGTCGCGCCCATCGACTTGCTCCGCTTCGATCGAACACCGGCCGTCTTCTCCTTCTGCGCCCCGTGGCGCCACGACCAGTAGAGCCGAAGGTGGCGTGGCCCGCCAGCCTGTTCTTCCAATCGAGCCTCAGGATCTCGCCGTCGACGACGTCGAGGAACTGCCCGTCCCGCATTCGAGCTCGAGCGCGCGCGCGCGGCCGTCGGCGGCAAGTAGTCGACGAGTCGCGCGGTCATCTCGTCGTATTGCGGCACGGCGCGTCGAATGAGCGAGTCGTACGATTCCACGCTCGCGCCGAGATAAGGGGACGCCGTGGTCTCGTTGGGAGTGGTCACTTGCGCACCGCGATCACGAAGTCGAGGATTCGGTCGCGCCGCGCACGAGCATCATCGCCCCGCCTTCAGGGATTTGTCCGGATGCGCCGGCACCGGCGGCAGCACGACGGGGCTCGCCGCGATCTCCCGCTTCAGCTCGTCGACCGCGGCCTCGAGCTGCGCGTCCTTGCCCTGAAAGGTCGCGTGCGGCAGGTTGTCGACGACGATGTCCGGCTCGACGCCGCGGCCCTCGATCAGCCACTTGCCCTCCGGCCCGAACACGCCGTACTCGGCCGCCGTCGCGATCCCGCGATCGACGAGGAAGTTGCTCGAGCTGAGCCAGATCTCGCCGCCCCACGTGCGCGTGCCGATCACCTTGCCGAGCCCGAGCCGCCGGAATCCCTCGCTGAACGCCTCGCCGTCGGACGCCGTCCACTCGTCGCACAGGACGACGACGTGTCCGCGAAACGCGAACTGCATGTTCCAGCTCGGCGCTCGCCCCACGCGCTCGCTCCAGTAGAACCACGCCTTCCGCAGGAGCTTCTCGAGGATCCAACTGTCGATGTTGCCGCCTTGATTGTGGCGGACGTCGATGACGAGACCTTTGCGCGTGAACACGGGGTAGAAGCCCTTCGCCCATTCGGTCCAGTTGTCGCGGCCCATCGCGCGAAGATGGACGTAGCCGATGTCGCCCCCGCCGAGCTGGTCGACGGCGAGGCGGCGCGTGTACTCCCACTCGTCGTAGCGAAGATCGCGCGCGCGGCCACCGTCGACCGGCATCACGATGACGTCGCGCTCCTCGCCGCTCGCGGGCTTCACGTGCAGCAGCACCTGGCGGTTCGCCTTCTCGCGGAGGAGCAGCGCGAGATCGGGAACGGCGAGAGCGGCCACGCCGTCGATCGAGTCGATCACGTCGCCGTCCTTCACGTCGACGCCGGGCCGCGCGAGCGGTGACAGTTGATCGGGCTCGTCGGGATCCGTCTGATACACGTGGTCGACGCGATAGCCGCCGCGCGCCGGATCGCGCACGAGCCGCGCGCCGAGCGACGCCGGATCGATCTCCTCGGATCCGTGCCGGCGGTCGCCGCCATGTACGAAGATGTGGAGCGCGGACAACTCCGACACCATCTGCGCGATCAAATCGGACAGCTCCTCGCGAGTGCGCACGCGGTCGACGAGAGGCAGGTACTTCTTCAGCATCGCCTTCCAGTCCACGCCGTGCATGCCGCGATCGTAGAAGTAGTCGCGCTCGAGGCGCCACGCCTCGGTGAACATCTGGCGCCACTCCTCGCGCGGGCTCACCGACATCTTCCACGCCGAGAGGTCGACCTTCTTCTTCTCGAGATCTTCCGCCGAAACCGGCCCGACGGGCGCGTCGACGACGTAGAGCGCATCGCCCTTGCGAACGAGCATCTTCTTGCCGTCCGCCGACAGCTCGCTCGAGCGAATGTCCGAGACGGCTTCCTTCACTTCGACGTTCTCGTTGCCGACCGCGACCGCGACGAGGCTCGTCTTGCTCGCGCTCACGTCGGTGCGCTCGAAGAAGAGCGCCTTGTCGTTCACGGATAGGTTGGCGTAGTTGCCCGCCGGGACGGGCAACTCGAGTAGGCGCTTTTCGATTCCCGCGAGATCGACGACGACCTCGGGCACCGGAGGCTTCGCGTCGTCCGCCTTCTTCTCGTCTTTCTTGTCCTTGTCGTCTTTCTTCTCGTCCTTCGGCTTCGCGGGGTGCAATTCGTCGTTCGGCGCGAACGGCGAGCGCAAGCCCGTCTTCAACGCGAGCTGGTAGATCTTGGTCGTCTTGTCGAGGTAGGGCTCGGGCTGATAGTTGCCCCATGGGCTCGAGACGACGGTCTCGAGGTGGCGCGCCGAGAGGAAATAGAGCCACTGTCCATCGGGGCTCCATGCGGGGCTCGAGCTGTCGAATCGGTCCGTCGTGGCGAACGTGATCGAGCCGTCCGACGCGCGCCACAGCTTGATGCGCTCGAGGAAGTTGTCGCTCGGCGTGACGTACGCGAGCCACCGACTGTCAGGTGACCAGCGCAGTCCTTCGAAGTCGGCGATCGTCGATTCGTCGATCTTGCGGTCGGTCTTCGCCTTCACGTCCCAGATCCACAGTCGCCAATTCTTGTCGTAGTGCGCGATCCACGCGCCGTCGGGCGACGGCAGCGCGTCCCACCGCAGCACCTCGCCGTCCGTCGTGAGCTGTTCGCCGGCGCCGACTCCGTTCGCGGGCAGCTTCCACAGCTCGATCTCGCCTGACTCGTCCGACATCGCGACCAGCGACTTGCCGTCGGGCAGGAATCGCGCGACGCGATAGCGGACGCCGCCGGCCCGCGTCGTTTCGACGAACCGCCCCTGCTTCTGCGGAGCGACGAAGACGCGGCCTCGCGCGGTGAGCACGAGGCGATCGCCGTCCGGCGACAGATGCGCCGTCGTCAGGTAGTCCATCGGCTTCGCGACCCAGTGCTCGCGCGTTTGGTCGAAGTCCGACGTGAGCGTGATCGCGATCGGACTCCCCTCGGCGGTGCCCGCGCCGGACGCGACGTCCACGACGTGCAGATCGGCGCCGAGCTGATAGACGATCTTGCCGTCGGACAGCGAGGGATGCGCGACGTCGAGGCCGACGTGGTACGTGAGCTGGCGAAGGTCCTTGCCGTCCGCGGTCATCGACCAGAGGTTCATCGTGCCGTCGCGGTCGGACGCAAAGTAGACGCGGCCCTTCCACCACATCGCGTTCTTGCTCGTGCCCGCGTAATCCGCAGTGAGCGGCGTCGCTTCGGCGTCGCCGTCGGCGAACCGCCAGAGGTTTTGCGCGGTCCCGCCTTGATAGCGCTTCGTGTGGCTCCCTTGGAACGGAAGGCGCGTGAAGAAGAGCGTCTTCCCGGAGTCGTCGGTGACGCCGTCGCTCGCTTGCGCGAGCGGGATGACGACGCGCTCGCCGCTCGCGAGATCGAGCTTCACGAGCTGCGACTGCGGCAGCGTCGAGTACGCGTCCGTCGAATAGAGGAGCTTGCCGTCCGGCGTGAACCCCGCGACGTCGACCCGCGAGGCGTCGAACGTGCGGCGCGTCGGCAGTCCCCCGTTGAGCGGCATCGTGTAGATCTCGCGCGGGCCTTCGTACTCGGCGACGAACGCGAGCGTCGAGCCGTCGGGCGAGATCGCCGGATCGGACTCTTCGCCCGGATGCGACGTGAGGCGCGTCGCGACGCCGCCCTTCGTCGGCACCTTCCACAGATCGCCTTCCGACGAGAAGACGATCGTGTCCCCGTGGATGGCAGGACTTCGGTAGTAGCCCTGCGGCTCGCCGCCCGGCGAGAGCAACGAGGCCACGGCGAACAGCAACGACGACTGAACCATCACGTCACCTCCGAATAGAAACCCGCCGCGGCGTGAATCACTTCACGTGCGACCAACTCTTGCCGTCCCATTCCCACGTGTCGTCGAGTGTCGTCTGCCCGTCACCGCCGCCGTACAGTATCGTTTTGCCGCGCGCTGCGTCATAAGCCATGGCGTGCATGAATCGCTTACCGGGCCCGGCCGCGTTGATCTCCGTCCAGCGTGCGCCGTCCCACGTCCACATGTCGTCGAGCACGCGAAAGCCCATGCCGGGCTCCGACTTCATTCCGTCACCGCCGTAGAGGATGACGAGGCCGGTGCGGCTGTCGAAGGCCATTCGATGCCGGGCTCGCGGCTGTGGTCCTTCGTTGCTTGCCTTGCGCCAGGTTGCACCATCCCATTCCCAGGTGTCGTTGTGATACCGCTTGTCTTCGCCAAAACCGCCGAACAGGACGACCCGCTTTCGCTTGCTGTCATAAACCATCGAGAAATGGACGCGCCCGTCCGGGCCGGGTGTCGCCAGCTTCGACCACTTCGCGCCGTCCCATTCCCAGGTGTCTTTCGACCACGAGCGATCGGACGTTTGCCCGCCGTACATCACCGCTTTTCCGCGCGCCGCGTCATAGGCCATCACGTGATGATCTCGCGTTCCAACGCTCGTGTCGGCCATTTGCGTCCAGCTCGTGCCATCCCATTCCCAGGTGTCGCCCCGGCGTTCGCCCTCGCCTTTGCACCCGATGCCGCCGAACAGGACGACGCGCTTGCGGCGCGCGTCATACACTGCGGCGCTCAAGGTACGGGCCACCGGTCCTGTTCCGGGAGATCGTTCCCAGCGCGTCCCCTTCCAGTTCCACAGTTCGTCGAGTTCCGGTTCATTCGGCGGAGAAAAGCCGCTGAGCAACACGACTTGCTGCCGCGCCTCGTCATAGACGAGGCAATGCCCTTGGCGAAACCCTGGACTGTGCGCGTCGTCTCCCTCGGCCGATCCTGCGGCCGACAGTACGCCGGCGGTTCGCGTCGCGGCAGTAGCGAGCAAGCACAGCGAGACGGTGACGAGGATCCGAGTTGCTTTCACGAGTCGACTCCTCAAAATTTAGCGAGTGCTTCCTAACGGTTCCATTCCGCCGAGCGGCGAAAGGTGGCAGCTGAGATCCAGGAAAGCGACGGCAATGCGGGAGCGCGGCGCCTGGATACGTGCGAACCCCGAAGTGGTTGAGGTATGACGGTCGCGTGGACAACCTCACGCACTCGCTGTGCGGCGCCGCGCTCGCGCGCGCGGGGCTCGATCGGTACGGTCGATGGGCGCTTCCCACGCTCGTCGTTGCCGCCAATCTCCCCGACGCCGAAGCTGCGTGGAACGTGTGGGACGGCAAGGCCGGGTATCTCGTTCATCACCGCGGCATGAGTCATGGCGTGATCGGCCTCGCGGTCGGGACGATCGTGCTCGCCGCGATCGTTTGGATCCTGTGCCGTCGCTCACGCGAACCGGCCTCTTTTCGCAGGGCCGTGCTCGTCTCGGGGATCGGCGTTGCGTCGCACTTCGCGCTCGATTGGCTCAACACCTACGGCGTGCGGCCGTGGCTCCCGTTTTCTGAGCAGTGGTACTACGGCGACGTCGCGTTCATCGTGGATCCGTGGATCTGGCTCGCGTTCGGCGGCGGCTTGTGGCTCGGTGCACCGCGGAGTCTCGCCGTGGAGTTGTCGACGCACGTCGCCATTCTGTTCACGACGGTCATCGTCGTCATCAGCGCCTTCGGGGGCGCGGCGCCGATCGCGGTCGGCGTCGTCTGGGGCGGGCTGGTCACGATGCTGGGCATCGCACGGTGGATCCGGCGCACGCCGTTCGATTCGAGGATCACGATGCGGGTCGCATGGGGGGTGCTCGTCGTCTATCTCGCGTGCCTCTTTGCGGGGAGCCGCGTTGCGAGCGCTCGTGCGCTCGACGCTGCGCGCGTCGAGAACGCGAGGACCTGCGCGAGCCCCGCGCCGGGCGTGCCGTGGGTGTTCACGGTCGCCGTTCACACGGGCTCCGAGGTGAACGCGTGGCGCGTCGATCTGGCGCGCGGCATGACGCGTCTCGTGGCGCGAGTCGCGACGAACCTCGACGATCCTCGGCTCACGCTCGACGCCATGCGCAACACGCGCGAGGTGGCGGCGTGGCGATCCTTCGCGCGCCTCCCGATCGCCGAGTTCCGCGGCGACACGGCATACCTCGGCGACGCGCGCTATCGCTTCGCCGGCCGCGGCGCAGACTGGTCCGAGTTGCGTGTTCCTCTG
Source organism: Planctomycetota bacterium (assembly GCA_016178505.1). Lineage (GTDB taxonomy): Bacteria > Planctomycetota > JACOTG01 > JACOTG01 > JACOTG01 > JACOTG01. Next base: position 23,226 of record JACOTG010000272.1, on the reverse strand, counting down.
CTCTCCAAGTGATGGGGCGACGCGATCCGCGCGTGCGCCACGAACGGCTGACGGCAGCCCGAGGCCTCGTCGTGACAGGCCATCGCCGGTCGCGCATCGTTGGCGTCCAGTCGCGCGTCGTGCTGTAATGCCCGTCATCGGCTCGTCGAGGGCGTGACGCTGTCTGCGTCGCGGACCGTGGAGATGTCCGCAACGCGCGAACGCTGGCGAGCCACATTCCTGGACCTTCGAGTTGCACGCGGCAGTGAGGAGACAGTCCGATGATCTCGATTCTGCGGAGCGTTCCCGGTCGTTCTTTGCTCATCGCGGGATCGCTCACGGCGATGCTCGCGTCATCGCCCTGCGCGGCGGAAGACGCTTGCGGGGAGTGGACCGCAGGGCTCTTCGCGACTCCGGGCCTCGACGATGACGTCCAAGCGGCAGCCGCGTTCGACGACGGCAGCGGTCCCGCGCTTTACGTCGGCGGTCAATTCGTGACGGACGGCGTGGAGTCGCTCTCTCGGATCGCGCGGTGGAACGGCACGGCGTTGAGCCCACTCGGCAGCGGGACCAACGCGACCGTTCGCGAACTCTTCGTTCACGACGACGGCACGGGCCCCGCGCTCTATGCCGGAGGTGGCTTCACCCAGGCCGGCGACGTCGCCGCCAACGGCGTCGCTCGCTGGAACGGAAGCCGCTGGTCCGCTCTCGGCAACGGCGTCGACGGAATGGTCCTTGCACTCGCCACGTTCGACGACGGGACCGGACCGGCGCTTTTCGCGGGCGGGCGATTTCGGACATCGAGCGGTGAGCGAGTCAACTATCTCGCGAAGTGGAGCGGCTCCGCCTGGCTGCCGCTTGCGGGCGGTGCGAACGGCCCGGTCCACGCTCTCGCGGTTTACGACGACGGCACGGGGCCGGCGCTCTTCGCCGGAGGCGAATTCACCACCATCGGAGGAATCTCGGCGAGGCACGTCGCACGGTGGAATGGTGCTGCGTGGTCCGGAGTCGGCGGCGGGCTCGCCGACGACGTGAACGCGCTCATTACTTTCGACGACGGTGCCGGCTCCGCACTCTACGCCGGAGGGCTTCACGTCGGATCTCGCTGGGACGGGAACACGTGGACGTCGATCCAGAGGATCGGCTTGAACAAGTTCGCGATCCACGACGACGGAAGCGGACCGGCGCTCTACAGCGCAGGCTTCGCCAGCGTCGCCCGATGGAATGGCGTCGACTGGTCCGCGCTCTCGAGCAACACCAATGGCGAGGCACGGACGATTGCGTCCTGTCCGGAAGCGGGCCGAAACGTGCTCTTCGCGGGGGGACGCTTCGTCGGCGTGAACCAACCCGTCACCGAGGCGCATTACATCGCGCGCTGGGACGGACAGTCGTGGTCGGCCGTGACGCGGGGAATCACTGGAAAAGTTCACGCGCTCGCGACGTTCGACGACGGTACGGGAACCGCCCTCTACGTCGGGGGCGATTTCTCGAGTGGGACCGCGATGGCGCTGAACGACGTGGCTCGCTGGAACGGCAGCAACTGGGCCTCTCTCGGCGGCGGCATGGACGGCGACGTTCGAGCGCTCGCCGTGTTCGACGACGGCACGGGCCCGGCGCTCTTCGCCGGGGGATACTTCACGATGGCGGGCGGCGTCCCCGCGTCGGACATCGCGCGTTGGAACGGGACGAGTTGGTCGCCGCTCTCGAGCGGGATGAACGGTCCCGTCGACACGCTCGTCGTTCACGACGATGGGACGGGCCCGGCGCTCTACGCCGGCGGCTCGTTCGGCCTCGCGGGAGGAGTCCGCGCGATCTTCATCGCCCGATGGAACGGCAGCGCGTGGTCAGCGCTTTCGCCAGGCGGGACGATCGCGTCAGGAGTGGGAACGCAAGTCCTGGCGCTACGCTCGTTCGATGACGGCAGCGGGTCGGCGCTGTTCGCCGGCGGTCACTTCGCCACGGTCGGCGGCGTGCCGATGTCGAACCTCGCGCGATGGACTCGGAACGGCTGGTCGCCCGTCGGCGCGGGCGTTGGTTCCAATTCGTCCGGCGTGGTTGATTCGTTCGCTGCCTTCGACGACGGCTCCGGCCCGGCGCTCTACGTCGGCGGCGGCTTCACGACTGCGGGAGGCGTTGAAGCGCAGGCGCTGGCCCGCTGGAACGGCACTGGGTTCTCCGTGGTGGGTGACGCCTCGGACCCCTCTCGCCCGACGGGCATCGGTGCGCTGTCGGTGTTCGACGACGGATCGGGCGCCGCCCTCCATGCCGGCGGATTCGCCGCGTACGAGTTCGTGGTGACTCGCTGGAATGGAGTCGCCTGGTCGGAACTGGGAGACGCATTCAACGGCAACGCTTCTTCGCTCGGGGTGAGCGCTCTTGGCGCCTTCGATGATGGCAAAGGACCGGCGCTGTACGTAGGCGGTAGCTTCACGAGAATCGGGACCGCTGTCGCGGGCAACCTCGCGCGGTGGGAAGGCACGGCATCCGTGCGACGCGGAAACGTGAACGCCGGGGCCGGATCGATCGCCGACGTTCTCTTCGTGAACCGAACGGCGGGCGACGCGCGGCGCGTGGTCAACACCGCCGTCGGCTCACCACTCGAAGTGCACCTCGATGCTGCTCCCGCCGGATCCGTCGGCGGCCAATACGTGCTGTGGATGTGGAACGGCGAGCCGAGGAACTGCGTGGCGCTCGAGCGCCGAGGCACGCGCCTCGGCCTCGTCGCGAATCCGACTCCGCTTCACGCCGGCCAGTTGCCGCAGCCCGTGCAATGCGTCGGAGGCGGCCGATCGAATGGGATGCGTTGCGGCGCGGCGCGCAGTCGCCCCGGTCCGCCGATAGCCCCGTGGACTCTGCGCTCGAGCGCGGGCCTCGGCTCGGCGAGAGTCGTCACGTTGCAGGGAGTGATCCGCGACGTCGGCTCGGCGAACCGGATGGGCGCCAGCGTGACCAATGCGATCATCCTCCGCGTGAACTGACGCGGCAGGATTCGCGCCCGCCCGACGGGGCCTCTGACCTTCGACCCGAGACGTGAGGTTCGAACCAGAGGCGATCATCGCGAACGCTTTGAGATCGCGATTGACTTGTAACTTCCTCCTCTCGTCGGAAAGAAAGACCGAAGAGTCGGGGCGCTTCGCCCGTAACTCGAATGCTCGACCGCCCTCGAGCCGGCCCAGTCGCACTTGCAACACCGCTTCATCCGCCGAACGTGCGTGACATCAGGGGTCGCGAGTCGAGCCGACAAGGGAAGGAACGCGCCGGCCGCGACCGCCCGAGCTGACGCGCACGATCGATTCCCCGGCGACGGGGAACGGACCGTCCGGCAGCGAGCAAGCGGGAACACATCGGCACGCCCGGTGCGGGTAAGCCTCGCCACTGGAGTAGCGAGGAGTTGCCGACTGATGACCGTCACTGCGATCTGTACTGTCCTGTGGCTTTCGAGCCCTGCACTCACCCCACTCCCCGACGAGCACGAGCAGGAAGCGATCGCCGCCGTTCTCATCGCCGAAGCCGGCGGTGAGGGACGCGTGGGAATGGAAGCGGTGGCTGAAGTGATCCTGAATCGCAGCATCGCGGCGCGGATCTCGCTGTTCGACGTCGTGACGAAGCCGAAGCAGTTCTCATGCTTGAACCGGACGACGATCGAGCGGCTCATCGACAAGTCGAAATGTCACTCTCGGTTTGCGGACGCGCTCGAGATCGTCCGACAGATGGCGTTCCACCCCGACGACTTCCCGCGGCGAACGCGCGGCGCCGACCACTTCAGCCGGAAGGACGAGCAACCCTGGTGGGCGCGCGGCCGAATCCCCATCGCGGTGATCGGGAATCACGCGTTCTATCGACTGAACGATCAAGTCATGCCTGCCGAATCGGCCTAGTTTCCGATTGCGATTCGCGCGCGAGCGGGAGCATACTCCGCCATCGATCTTGGCCGCGCGCGAAGTTGGATCGATCCGGCTGAGCGCCCGCCGCTCAATGTGATTCCACCAGGAGAACCGAAGCCCGGTATCGCCGAAAGGCGACGTGCTTCTCACAAGGAGGCAGCCATGACTCGTCTCGTCGTCGGTGCTTCGATTGCGATGTCGCTTGCGTTCGGCTTCATCGGCCGAGCCCACGCTCAGGTCACGACGCGCGTGCTCAACACGGTCGCGAACGGAACGACGTCGGCGCGCCCGTCGATCTCCGCTGACGGACGTTACGTTGCCTACCAGATCGGCGGCGGGTTCGAGCGGATCTTCGTGTTCGATCGAAACACCGGGACGTCCGCAGAAGCAAGCGTCGACTCGAGCGGCACGCAGGCAGAAAACGCCAGCGCGAACCCTTCGATCTCGGCGGACGGACGCTACGTCGCATTCGAAAGCCGCGCGCAAAACCTCGTCGCCGGTGACGTTCCGAACACCTACGACATCTTCGTTCGCGATCGCGTGGGCGGCACGACCACTCTCGCGAGCGTCGCGATCGGCGGCGGATTCCCGAACGGCCAAAGTCACGCGCCGTCGATCTCCGCGGACGGACGCTACGTCGCGTTCTACAGCACGGCATCCGACCTCGTGGCGCTCGACACGAACGGACGCAACGACGTGTTCGTCCGCGACCGCGTTGCGGGGACGACCGTTCTCGCGAGCATCAATCTCCTCGGGAACAGCGGCAACAACGAGAGCCTGAATCCATCGATCTCGGCAAATGGCGCATTCGTTGCGTTCACGAGCCTCGCAACCAATCTCGTGGCCGGGGCCTCGAACGGCTTCCAGCACGTCTTCGCGCGTGATCTTGCGGCCGGCATGACGGAAAAAGTGAGCGTCGCCGCCGGTGGCACCGAATCCGACGGGACGAACTCGGCGCCGTCGATCTCGGGTGACGGACGGTACGTCGCGTTCTCGAGCTCCGCGACGAATCTCGACCCCAACGACGTCGGACCATACATCGACATCTACGTGCGCGATCGTACGGGCGACACGACGACGCGAATCACGGTCGATGCGGGCGGAACGCAGGCCAATCAGCAAAGCGATGCGGCGGCCATCTCGGCAGACGGACGATACGTCGCGTTCGAGAGCTTCGCGACCAACTTCGTCGCCAACGACACGAATGGCGAACTCGACGTGTTCGAGTACGACCGCCAAGGCGGGCTCTTCCGCACGCTGCGCGCGAGCGTGAGCACGGACGGCGTCGAAGGGAACAACCAAAGTCGCGGCGCGGCGGTGTCGGGCGATGGACGATTCGTCGCGTACGCGAGCCTCGCGTCGAACCTCATCTCGAACGATCCGAACGCGGGGTGGGACGTCTTCGTGCGCGATCGCGCGACGTGCAAGGACGGCACGGTCAACTCGGGCGCCGGACCCGTCGCCGATGTCCTCACGATCAACGGGGCCACCGGCACGGTGACCGTGCCGACGCACACGGCCTTCCACATCTCGCTCGTCGCGGCACCGCAGGGTCCCGCATCCGGGCGGTACGGGATGTGGATTTGGATCGGAGGACCCGTCTTCCAGACCGATCTTCGCGCGATGAACCAAACGCTCGGGTGCACAGTGAATCCGACGCCGCTGCAGCCATCGCTGCGACCGCAGCCGTTCAAGTGCCTCAGTGGTGGGCTGCCTGCGGCCGTTTGCGGTGCGGGCGGCTCGATTGGCGGCGCGCCGGCGCGCGCGCCGTGGACGCTCCCGCGCAACTCGGGTCTCGCGAATCCGATCACGTTCACGGTGCAAGGCGTACTCCAGGATTCCGGCGCCGGCAACCCGACCGGCTACAGCGTCACGAACGCGGTCGTGCTGCGGATTCAGTAGTCGTCCGCGCGCTCGGCTGCGCGAGGGGCGTGATTCGAGATCGCACGCCGAGAGCGTGCTCAGCTCGCGGTGGCGTGTTTCGTCGGGGCCGACGACGGCGACGTCTCGCGGAATTGGATGACGAGCTCGCCGGACGTCAGCTCGAAGCGGTGCCACTTCGTTTCGACGATGGCCGGCTTGCCGCCGATCGGCAGCGACGCGAGCGGCGGCGCCAAGAGCCCGTGCCACGGACACTCGATGGCGCCCGACGCCGGGCGCGACTCGACGTCGAGGCACGATCCTTCGTGAAGGCAGAGCCGCGCGAAGGCCTCGACGCGGCCGTCGCGAAGCGTGAGCTGCAGGCCGTAGTGGTCGGACTCGCCGACCTTGAGCATCGCGCCGTGCGGGATCATCGCCAGCGGGATGCGCGCCAGCTCCGGTGTAGGGCGTCGCGTCGGCACGATCACGTTCATGCGCTCGAGCGTCGAGCATTCCCAAAAGCCGCGCTCGCCCGGGTCGTGGAAGAAGTCGTAGCCCCAGCGACGCAGCTCGCCGCGGCGCTCGCGCATCGCGACATCGCCCTTCATGAGGTCTTTGTAGTTGTGCTTGATCGACCAGCGGAAGAGCGGAAAGAAGAGCGCGAGCAGGAAGGGCTTCGCGCCAAGCGCATACTCGGTCACGACGCGCGTTCGCAGCGGGCCGAGCGCCTCGAAGTGCGTCTCGACGATGATCACGAAGAAGAAGAAGCTCGTGTGGTAGGTCTGCCGGTTCGCCTCGGGGATGTAGTTCACGAGCGTCAGCGGAAGCCGCATGCCGAGCACCCGCTGGTGATAGAGGGTCGCGAGGACTTCCTGCGTCACCAGCGACGGATAGGCGTCGACGAGGTGATGGACGTACTTCAGATGGATGATGTCCTTGTAGTTCCAGCTCGCATCGTCGACGGCGTAGTCCCCCTCCTCCGCCATCGTGAAGCTCTTGAACCGATACCCCATGTCGCCAAACTTCGCGACGAGTTCGTCGAGGCGACTCTTGATCATGCGTTCCTCTTCCGAACCTGAAGGCTACGCGTCCTCGACCGGCAACGCAACTCATGCGACTGATTCTGTTGGCTTGGCCGCATGTCGGCGACGGCATCTGTGAACGCAGCTCTGCAGTTCTTGCACGAGCGCGGGCCCATCCTCGAAGTCGCACGAGAAGTCGGGCGAATCCTGGCGCGCGATGGAATCGCCGGCGGCATTGGCGAGGAGCGACGCCGGCGCAACGGGTCGAGGTCGGAATGACGGACGACTGTTCCGACTATCGCTGCGGATCCGGCACACCGAGTTCGCGACAGATCTTGCGGACCAGGAAGTCGACGATCTCGCGATGGCGAGGAATTGCCGAGTACGAGTGACCGTCGGGCGCGGCGTACCACGAGTGTTTGGCGCCCTCTCGAACGAATCGGCAGTTGTTCTCTTCGAGATGATGGATCAGGTCGCGCCGCTTCAAGAGGAGAGCTGGATCTCGAGCTGCTCGATTCGCCGCGAGCGCCTGACGAACTTCGGGTCGATCACCGCCAACTCGCGAAGAGCGGAAACGAGACTTTTGCGGGTGGCGGCAAGCGTCCGTTCTTGGCTGTGAACACCCGGCACTTCAGGGACGTAGCCAACGTACCAGCGCCCGTGTCGTTCAAAGACCGCCGTGAATTTGATGCTCGCCATGCGGAGCGAGCTTACGGGGCCGGCGCCAATGACGCAAGACGCGTCACACGTCCGCGGATTGGCATCAGCCCGCTCGCGATGGCTCGATTCATCGATTACCCTCTGACGTTGAAGCGAAGCCCGACGTCGAGCGTTTAGCCCATCGAACGGAGGGAGAGGAGATCGTCATGCGAGCGAAGCGGGTCGTATCGTTGCTCTGGTTCTCATGGCTGCTCGCGGCGTCCGGCCGAGCCCAGCCGCTTCAGCCGCGCATCGTCGTGCACGACCTTCGCGGCAACTACGCCGTCGACGGCACGGCGCTCTTCGGGACCGGTTCCGGCCAGATCTCGATCATCACCGTTCCGACGAGCCCCGGATCGGCGGTGAAGAGCGCCTACCTCTATTGGGACGTCCTCGGCGATCCGTCGGGGCCTCCCGCGGGAGCCAATCTCGGCGTCTTCATGGGAAACGCCATCGTCGGCACGCTGATCGGATCGGGCGGGCAACTCGATCAGCCGCAGGCCGCGAATTACTCCTACTTCGCGGACGTGACGAGTTCGATTCCCCTCCCCGGCGGCAACGGTCAGTTCACGCTCAGCGGGTTTTCGCCCGCCGCCGAAGGCGCAAGCCTCGTGCTGATCTGGATGAACACTGCGTTCGCCAATCGCGACATCGTCATCGTGGACGGCAACGCCACCGTGAATGCGGCTTCGCCAAGCGTGATGCAAACCCTCACGGGCTTCCAGGCGACGAGCCCCGTGACCGGCGCGGCGGTGGCGTTCATCGTTGCCGACGGACAAGCGGCGCTCGCCGACTTCACGGTTTTCGGGACCACTGGGGTCTTCGTGAACACGCTCGACGGCAGCACGCCCCCGGCGGGCGTCGAGCTGTGGGACAACGACAACTACCCGACGCAGGCGTCGAACGTCCCGCCCGGTGCCACGTCCGTCCAGACCACCATCGTTCGGCCGACCAACGGCGATTCGGTGGCTTGGGTCGCGACGCCGTTCTCGGTGACGTCGCCGATGCCGATCGTGGAAGTCCTGTGCACGCCGCTTGCGCGCGTCGGTCCGCGCAACTCGAACTTCGCGATGGGCGTTCGAGTGGAAAGCCACACGAACTCCAACGTCCAGATCACCGGACAGATCGACGTCTACCGTGCCACGGGGCAATTCGTCGCAACGATGGCCGGACCGCGAAGCGGGGTCGTCCCGCCGGGCACCGTCTTCACGGCAACGCTTTCCCGGCGCATCCCGACCCACGTTTCGCCGCAGATCGTCGGCGTTCCGTTGTTCGTGGTGGCCAAGATCTTCCGTCGCGGCACCACGATGCTGATCGACGACGACTTCGTGGAGTGCGTCATTCAGTAGCACGGCGTCCGACTGGACACACGGCGATTCGGCGGGTCGGGTCGGAGCCGGCATCGAAGGGTTCGGCGGCCCGAGCGAGGCGCCGATGGAATGGCGCGTGCCGGCGACTCGAAGGCCGCCGGCACGCGCTCGAGATTTACGACTCAGTCGGACTGCGCTGTCGACTTCTTCATCAAGTCCTCGGCGTAGGCGCGCAGCTCGTCCGAGCTGCCGCCCTTCTCGCCGATGTCGACGCCTGCGCGCTCCGCGAGCATCATCGCGATCAACCGGCCGAAGAGGCCGCCTGCGTCCATGCCGCCGTTGCCGTTCTCGCCTCCGCCGAGCATCGCGAGACGCTCCGGGACGAGGGGCTGCGTGCTCTTTGTCATCTGGTCGCCGAGCGACGACAGCGCGAAGAGTCGCGGGTCGCGAAACGCTTGGATCTTCTGCAAGAACACGGCCGCTTCGGACATTCCGATCGACGCGATCTTCGACGCCTCGCCGCGACCGATCAACTCCCGCGACTTCGATTCGCCTTCGGCTCGCGTGACGTCTCGCTTCGCGAGGCTCCTCGCCTCGGCGAGATGGGCCTCGCCGCGGTTGCCCGCGACCTCGACGTCGATGCGCGTTTGCGTGAGTTCGGTTTGCTTCTCGGCCGCCGCACGGGCGTCGTTCAGCTCGCGCAGCTTCGCCGCCGCGTCTTGCTGCCGTGCGAACGTCTGGATCTGCTCTTCGGCGAGCCGCCGCTGGCGAAGCTGCTCGAAGAGCTTCTCGATCGGGTCTTCACCGTTCACCTCCTTCGACTGCGGTCGCCCGATGAGGACGGCGATGCAGTTGATGTCGTACGCCTGGAAGCGCCGGCCCAACTCGGACGTCGCCCGCGCCTGGATCTCCTCGCGATGCGTGAGGAGCTCGAGCATGTTCGTGGATTGCGCCACGTCGCGGAAGTACGACGACAGGATCGGGTCGAGCGTCTGGCTGATGAGCCGCTTCACGTCTCCGAATCGCTGGATGACCGACGGAGCCTTCTCGTAGTCGATGTGAAGCACGAGCGACAGTGGCAACACCGGCTCGTAGCCGTCGGCCGTGATCAGCTCGATCGACTCGAGGTCGGCGTCGTACCGATGCGCCTCCACTTGTCCCGTGATCCACCGAAGCACGAAGTTCACCGTCGGCACCAGCTCCACTTTGAGCGCGTACGGGTTGAGCGGGTACTTGCCCGGCGGCAGCGCGCGCTTCCACACGCCGCGATGCCCCGGCTCGACTTGCTCGCCGTAGCGGAAAGACAGTCCCGTGACGTCCTCGCCCGGACCGCCGTGGTACGAGACGACCACTCCGACGAAGCCGATCGGGATCACCGTCTTCGGCTTCGTCTGCACGCTCGCGAACCACCGGTTGATGAAGAACGTGCCGTTCGTCAGCACTTGAAGCTGCATGCCGCGCCGTCCGCCGAGCGCGAGAAACGCCTCGGGATCTTGGAAGTAACTGTGATCGCGTTGTCCCTCCTTCGCCTGCACTTCAGGCGCAATGATCTCGCCGGGCGCGAGCGGCGGCCCGTCTTGCACGGTGACGACGCCGATCGTGTCACTCGCGCTCACCGTCGAGTCGCCGCCGAACGTCGTGTCGCCACCGGGCGCCACTTCGGTGCCGCCTTGCCCGATCAACACCGGGCGGAAGCCGTCGAGCTTCGCCAGCTCCTTTCGCCAATCGTCGAACTTGCCGTCTTCGCGATCGCGGATTGGTCCGCCATACGTGCGGTCCGCCGTGAGCACGACGAACAGCGCCAAGTTGATCGCGTAAAGGCCCTCGCGCAGGATCGCGCGCTGCCGGCCGCGCTGCCCGCCTTTCACGAGAAACGCAACCGCGTCCTGGAAACAGTTGCCGTCGACCACGCGGCCGAGGGTTTGAGTCGGCTCGAGCGGGTGTCCGTCGCGCGCGTAGACGTAGGCCACTTGGCCCTCGGGCACCATGACGAGCGGCACGCGATGCACGCGGTATTGCCACAGGAAGTACCCGCCGTGAAATCCACCGCGCAGCACGCCCGACTGGAAGCCCGCCTTGTCGTCGAGCGCGACGATCCGGCCTTCGCCGAGCGAGCCCGTGCGCGACCAGAGCTTCTCGACGATGCCGACCTTGTCGTGCGGGATGTACCGAACGCCGAGGAGCACGGAAACGATCCAGCTCCCGACGACGATCCCACCGACGATTTCGAGGATCAGTATTCCAGTGTTCATGGCTGCCTGCCTTTCTTCGTGCCCGTCGCTCGCATCGAGTCGCTCGATGCGAGCGAACGCAGCGGCCTCGTCGTGGCGACCGCCACAACCGGAACGGTCGGACTTCGGGAGTCCAAGAGACTCGAATCGCGTGCCGATGGCGCGACGCGCGAGAATCGCGCGAATTGCCGCGGTATGATCGGCGCCTCGTCGATTCCATCTCGCGAAAAGGACCAGGCCTTGGCGCAAAGTCTCATGCTGCGAAACGTGCTGATCGTGGACACGCCGGCCGGCGATCTCCGCGAGCTTGCCGAGGCGTTCCGCTCCGCGTTGAGCCCGGGTGCGACGGTCGAGTGCGTTTCGTCCGCGGCCGATCTCCTCGCGCGGCTGCGATCGAATGCGCCGTGCGACCTCGTGGTCGTCGACACTTTCCTCGGCGATGGGCGGCAGAGCGGCACCGAAGTGCTTCGAGAGATTCGCGCGCTCGATCGCGATCTTCCGATCGTCGGCGTCGCGGCCGAGGGCAACGTCGATTCCGCGGCTCGCGCGATCGCCGACGGCGCCACCGACTTCCTCGTGAGGCGCCATCCGCTCCCCGAGCGAGTCGCCACGCAGCTCGGGAAGATCCGGCGCATGCTGCGACTCATCGCCACGAACCGCGTGCTCACGCAGCAGAACCGCCGCCTCAGCGCCGGCGAGCATGAGCGCTGGGAGATCGTCGGTTCGTCACCGGAGATCGCGCGCGTGCTGGAGCGGGCACGGCGCGTCGCCGCGATTCCGCGGCCCGTGCTCGTCACCGGCGAGCGCGGCACCGGCAAGGAGCTGGTCGCGCGGCTCATCCATGACGCGTCGGCTCGTGCGGATCGGCCGATCGTTGTGGTGAACTGCGCGGCGTTCGCCGATTCGCTCCTCGAAAGCGAGCTCTTCGGACACGAGCGCGGTGCGTTCACCGGCGCGGCCGCCACCGTGCCGGGCAAGTTCGAGCAAGCCGACGGCGGCACGCTCTTCCTCGACGAGATCGGCACCACGTCGCTCGCGTTCCAACAGAAGATCCTGCGCGTCGTCGAGTATGGCGCGTTCTCGCGAGTCGGCGGCGCCGTTGAGGTGCGCGTCGACGTCCGCATCGTTGCGGCCACGAACGCCGACCTCGAAGCGAAGATGCGCGAGGGCACGTTCCTGCGCGACCTCTACGACCGCCTCGCGTTCGAGGTCATCCACATTCCGCCGCTCCGCGAGCGGCCGGACGACGTGGAGTTCCTCGCGCGCCATTTCCTCGAGCGATTCCAGCGCGAGGTGCCGGCGCTTTCCGGCCGCAAGCTGTCGGACGCCGCGCTCGCGAGCCTCAAGCGCTATCGATTCCCCGGCAATGTGCGCGAGCTGAAGAACCTCATCGAGCGCGCGGTCTACCGCGAGACCGGCCCCGAGATCGCGCCCGAGGACATCGACCTCCCGAGCGACGACGTCGACGCGCCGGCCTCGGGCACGTTCAAAGCGCAATGCGACGATCTCGAGAAGCGCTTGATCCAGGACGCACTACGCGACGCCGGCGGCAATCAGTCGGCGGCCGCGCGCGCACTCGGCATGTCGTATCACCAGTTCCGCCACTACTACCGCAAGCACTGCCCGGAGCGCGGGGACGGCTAGGCGCTGGGCGGTGACTGCTCCTTGGCTTTCTCGTGCAACTCGGTGAGCAGGCGAGTGACTTCGCGATGGCACTTGTCGAAGGAGGGAGAGCGCGCCCAGGCTTGATCGAGGTCGAAGTCCCGCGTCAGGCCTGCGTGGTCTGCTGTCGGTCTGTACGAACTCCCCCGCATGTTCCTGCTCAGCCATCCCTTCGCGCCGGTCACGCCTTCTGGATCAGATGGTGACGTCAGATCCGAACGAAGCCGGTCTGTTCCTCGTAACGACTCCGCTGCAGCAAGAAACCAGGCCTCGTACTCGCACTTCGCAAGAACGACGCCAATGGCAATGTCGGGACGCGCTGTTCGTGATCGCTTCAACAACGCGGGGCCTTCTTCGCAGGGCTTGTCTTCGTCAAAAGCTCTTTCGCCGATGGGCACCGCGCCATCTCGTGCTTACTTGACGGGGAGCGTTATGCTGGCGGTGAACAGGCGGCACGGGTCTCCGGATTGGAGGTACTCGTCGAGCGCGTGAGAGAACGTTCCGTCTTTCTTTCCACTGAACGCTGGCTTGCCGTTGATCGTGATTTCGATCGGCTTGCCGAGGTCGACGATCTTGTCGTTCAGGCAGACGCGGACCTCGTTCACGTCGGTGCACGTGATCTCGATGCGATTCTTCGACCGGTCCGCCTTCGCCGAGACTTGCGCGACGGCGTCGGTGCTCGTCTCCATCTTCGTGATCGTGAGCCAATAGGCGCGACCGTACTTGGGCTCGGACGTCGACCAGCGAATCTCCGCGGGCTCGAGCGATCGCGTCTTGTCCGCAAGCCACGCAAGGATCTTCGGCGTCGCGTCGACGCACGCGCCGTGATCGCGACCCGACGTCTTTTCGACCGCGGCGCTGGTGTGCAACGCGTCGAGTTCTCCCAGGAACTTGCCGAGGGCGTCGCCCTTCATCTTCGGATCGTCCGCGGCATAGACGACGAAGAGCGGGAGGTTCTTGAAGTTTGCGGCCGTGACGCTCTTCGGAGTCGCCGATCTCGCAATCACTCCCGCGAAGAAGTCCGCATACGAGCTGCCGAGCTTCAGCGCGTCCTCGCCGCCTTCCGCCGTGCCGTCGAGGAAGACGCGATTGGGATCGACGTTGAAATCGTCGAGCGCCGTCCGCAACGCTCCGCCGATGAGCTTGATGAGTCCGACCTCGGAGAACCAGCTCTCGCCGGCGCGAAGAGTCGGCGCGACGAGCACGAACTTGTCTCGAAAGCCGTCGTCCTTGAACGTCTCGAGGTACTTCTCTCCCGCCACTCCGTTCGGCGGAAGCGCGAGGATGAGCGGGTACGTCGTCTGCGGGTTGTAGTTCTTCGGCACACAGTACGCGTACTCGACTTCGTATGCGCGCTCGGACCCCTGGACCTGCGCCTTCTTGTTCGGAACGACGTGACCCTTCCCGGTCGGCGGCTTTCTCGTCACCGTGTCCTGGATCAGGAGTCGAAGGGCCTCGGGTCGCTTCAGGAGATCGTCGATGCCGAGCGGCTTCAGCGCCTTGTCGAGCTTCCTTTCGAGATCCGGGAACGACTCTTCGCGCTTTCGTCGATTCGCGTTGAAGTAGTCCGTGAGCATCTTCACGACGTTCGGCCGCTCGCCCGCTTTGATCAACTCGTCGCTCGCGGACTTTTCGGGCGCGGGCTTGGCGGCGTCGGGGGCGCCGCGATCCTGACGGCTCAACGCCGCGCTCGGCGACGACAGCGCCAGCACACCGACGACGAGGCCTCTCTTGGCGTAATTGGAATTCATGACCGTTCCTCTCTTCTCATGCGGGCTTCGCACGGCTGGCGATGCGGACGCCGGCTGAATGATATCCCGGGCGACGCTAACTAGCGCGTGGCTTTGCGGTCCATTTGCCGAGTACGGAGCGAGGCTCAACTCCACCACGTTTTTCCCAGTCTCGGGATCCGACGGCGTCGCGACCGTCAAGAGTTCGGGTGTGAAATAATCCGCCGGCGTTGACCCTGGCTCCGTACGCGTGGGTTCACGTCCGCAGCCCGGCGAGGAGGTAGTGGATTGCCAGGTTTTGGTGCGCGCCCCACGCCGCGGAGCGCTTTCGGATGGCGTCCTCGCGGGCGGTCGGCGCGATGCCGCAGAAGCGGACGAACGCCTTGCGCACGGCGAGGTCACCGGCGGGACACACGGCGCCCCGGCCGAGGTGGCGCGCGAGGTACCAATCGGCCGACCAGCGGCCGATCCCTCGAATCGCCGTGAGTCGTTCGATCACGGTCGCGTCGTCGGACGCCGCGAGTGCGGCCGCCTCCAGCGATCCGGATGCGAGCGCGCGCGCGACCTCGATCACGTACTCGGCCTTCCGTTGCGAGTAGTGCATCGCTCGAAGTTCGGCCAGCAGTGCTCGCGCGATCGTCGAGGGCTCGGGGAACGCGAAGACCCTGCTTCGCGCGAACGACGCTTCGGTGCCCCACCGCCTCACGAGCCGCTCGCGCAGTCGGAACGCGAACGTGAGATTCACCTGCTGAGCGACGATCGCGCCCACGAGGCTCTCGAGCGCACTCGACCCGAGCGTCGGGCGGAAGCCGTGGTGCCGGCGAACGAGCGGAGAGAGCACGCGGTCCCGTTTCGCCATCGCGTAGAAGCCGTCGATGTCGAAGCCGAGCCCGAAGACCCTCTCGACGTCGGCGGTGACGGCGTCCACGACGCGCGCACGCGCACGCCCGGAGACGCGCGCCGCGAGACGCACGTCATCGACGGGCCCGGACCAGCGCACCTCGTACGGCACGACCTCGCCCTCGACGCGCAGCGCGCGAACGAGCGAATCGCCGGCGAACGCGTTCGTTGGGTCGTCGCCGAAGCGGCGATAGCGCGCCAGCGTCGCCGCGACGTCGAGCGGCCCGCGCACTCGCAGCGCGATCTCACTCATGCGGGCGTCGCGAAGAGGAATCGTGTCACGATCGAGCACCAGATCGCGACGAGCGTGGCCGCGAGAAGGTCGAGCACGACGCCCGTCTTTGCCATGCGCCGGATCGTGAGATAGCCGCTGCCGAAGACGATGGCGTTTGGCGGCGTGCCCGCGGGGAGCATGAAGTCGCACGAGGCGCCGAGCGTCGTCGCGGCGAGCGCGCTCATCACCTCCGTGCGCGACACGGCGCGGTAGAGAACGCCGAGCATCACGGCGACCGTCGCGGAGTTCGAGCACACCGCGCTGAGCCCGACGGCAGCAAAGCTCGCCACCGCGACCTGCGCGACCGGCGGCACGTCGCGGAGCACCCGAAGCTCGCTTCCGAGCCACGACGACAGCCCGCTCTTCTCGATCCCCGCCGCCATGGAGAAGCCGCCGCCGAGAAGGATCAGCGTCAGCCATGGGACGGTACGCAGTTGTCGCCGATCGAGGAGTCGCGTCGCGAGGAGCACGAGCGCCGCCACGATCGCAATCGTCCCTTCGACGTACTTCGAGCCGAAATCGGAAACGATGCCGTTGCCCAGCGGCCGCAGCATCGCCGTGATCGGTTGGCTCGAGATCCACAACGCGGCGGTCACGAGGAACATGCCGAGCACCGCTTTTTCCTCGCGACGCATCGGGCCGAGCGCGGCGAGCTCGCGCTCGACGACCGACGCAGACGAGTGCGGTGCATCGTGCCGGCCCGTACGCCACAGCGCCCACCAGACGATCGGCAGGAACATCGCGACGAACGGAAGGCCGAGCGCCACGAACTTCAGGAACGAGACCTCGATGCCGAGGTTCTGCGAGCAGAAGCCCGCGAACTGCGTGTTCGGCGCGGTGCCGACCTTCGTGCCGATGCCGCCGACGTTCGAGGCGTACGCGATCGCGAGCATCAGCGACGCGCCGTAGTGCTCGAGCCGCCGGCCGCCCGACTGCGCCTCGAGCTGCGCGATGATCGCGAGCCCGATCGGCAGCATCATCGTGGCAGTCGCCGTGTTCGAGATCCAAAGCGAGATGAACGCCGTCGCGACGAGGAGCCCCAGCAAGAGCCGCTTCGGCTCGGTGCCGATCGCCTTCATGATCGAAAGCGCAATGCGCTTGTGCAGCCGCCACTGCTGCATCGCGGCCGCGATCGCCATCCCGCCCATGAAGAGCCAGATGTACGGATCGACGTAGGGGCGCATTGTGCTCCCAACGTTGACGCCCAAGCCGTCGCCAAAAACGCCGAGCAGCGGGAACAGCACGAGCGGCACGCACGCGGTGACGAGGATCGGCAACGCTTCGGTGAGCCACCAAATCGCCATGAGCGACGTGACGGCGGCCGCGTACGCCGGGCGGCGCCCCATCCCCTCGACGTGGTGGAGCGGCGAGTCGGCGAGCGCGATCGCAAGGAACGCCGCGATGCCGGCCGCGAACCCGACGACTCGCCACGGCGTGAGCCAGCGTTTCATTGGGGCGGGATTCTGAACTGGATCGCCCATCGCCAACAAGGGCGACGTCGCGATTGCTCGATCGTGGGATGGGCGACGTGAGTTCAGCGGTGCTTGCGCGGCGCCCGCGAGCGACGCACGGTCTTGCCGCCGGATCTCGACGCCGTGCGACGCGGCTCGCGCGGCTTGTTCGCCGTCGCTGCTCGCGCCAGCGCCCGCACGTCGGGCTCGGTTCGAAAGACGCCGTGCGAGTAGGTGAGCCGATCGAGGTCGTTCGACGCCTGCGCTTGCCTGAGCCACAGGTTCCAGTAGGCGATCAGCTCTCTCAACGTAAGCGATCGAAGGTCGAGGTCCTCCTCGCTCAAGAACTCGTCGCGTTTCTCACTCACGGTCGTGACCTCCCACTCGTCGCCCGAAAGGGCAAGACACCGACGGCTCGTCGCGCCACGATCCGGTGGGCTTCGATGAGGCGGAGCGCGGCGATCTCTCGGTCGACCCCAACCCATGCGGCGCGCCACCGCCTTGCCGCTCGCTCGAATCGCGAAAGGCGTTGCTCGTTCGCGCGCATCGACGCGCGGCGCTCCGCGTCGAGCTCGCGCTCGATCTCTTGCCGCGTGCCGCCGAGACGACGCAGGAGCGGTCGCTTTATCGACAGTCGCCGAGCCAACTCGACGTGCTCGGCTCCGAGTCGCATCAGGTCGCGAGCACTCCGCGAGAAGAGAAGCTGCTCTTTCGGATCGACCATCAACCGCGCCAGCTCGCCGATCACCGCGTAGTCCTTTTCTCGATCCGTTTGCTTCAACAGAGCGAGGTCGACCGGGCCTACGAACGGAGGATCTCGGTCCTCTTGCTCCTTCCAGAGTCGGCGGAGAGCGGAGGCCGAGATTCGCGGCGGTCTCGTGAAGAAGTCGGTCCGCACGCGAAGCGCGCCGCGGCGAAACTCGAGGTACGGAGCCAGGCTCGACTCCGCCACATTTTTCCCCAGTTGCGGGGTCCGTCGGCGACGCTACGATCCCGAGTTCGAGTGCGGAATAATCCGCCGGAGTTGACCCTGGCTCCGTACCCCTGGCTCCGTGGCGCGGGGGAGGCGGCGCAGCGATGCCTTTTGCGGATCCGATCGACGTCACGCCGAACCAACCGAGAGGCTTTGCGATGGACCGACCGACTTCTTTTTCCGGCGACGCCGTGCGATCCGCACTCGAGCGCGTTCGGCGCGCCAATGCCGAGGTGTCGGCGCACTACCCGGGCGAACCCACGCGTCGCCAACCGATCCACACGGTGTACGGCGGCGCGCATCTCTTCCGCGCGGACTCGCGGTCTACGCGTTCTTCTTCGAGAGCGTCGACGCGGCGGCCGAGCGTCTCCGCCATTTCGTGGAGAGCGCCGCACGAGCAACCCTCGTTGGCGAAGTCTTCGACGATGCGGCGACCGGCCAAGGTCTGTTGAACTTCTTCTTGCGTGCCGTGAACTGCGGCGCCCTCACCGAGGAAGAGGCGAAGGCGAAGACGGGCGTCACGATCGACGAAATCCACGCGCGGTCGTTCCCGAAGATCGTCGCGAACCGCCGTCGGTAGGCGCTCGCTCGGGCCGCCTTGAATCGGCCCATCGCGTCGGTGAGAATCCCTCTCATTGAAGTACTGCGTTCGTCTCGCACGCGGACGAGGACTCGAAACGGGGGGACGCGACGCGACATGACGCCCGAAGGGGAAAAGCGCCTGCCCAAGCTGTTTCTCGAAGTCCGCCGCCTCGCGATCGAGCAGCGTACGTTTTTCCTCGATGAAGCCTGCGGCGGTGACCTCGAGCTGCGCGCCGAGATCGAGGCGATGCTCTTCAACGACGACGCGCGCGCCTCGGCCGAGGTCGAGAGCGCTCGCCCGATCGAGCGCCATCCCGCCGTTATCGGTCCCTTCCAGATCCTCGGCGTCATCGATCAAGGAGGAATGGGCGTCGTCTATCGCGCGCTGCAACAACACACGCGGCGAGTCGTCGCACTGAAGGTGATCCGTCCAGGTCTCCTGACCGAGCGGACTCTGCGCCGATTCGACGCCGAGGTGGCGATCCTCGCGCGTCTCCAGCATCCCGGCATCGCGCAAATTTTCGAAGCCGGCACGGCGGAAACCGAGCTCGGCACGCAACCCTACTTCTCGATGGAGTTCGTCGACGGAAAGCCGCTGCTCGCGCACGCGCGCGACGCCGGGCTTGACGTGAGGGAGCGCCTCCGTCTCTTCGCGAGCGTCTGCGATGCCGTGCAGCACGCGCATCAACGCGGCGTCATCCATCGCGACATCAAGCCGGCGAACGTCCTCGTCGACGCATCGGGTCAACCGAAGGTGATCGACTTCGGAATCGCTCGCGCGACCACGCCCGACGACTCGAACGCGACGATCCTCACGATCGACGCGCACTTCCTCGGGACGATCCAGTACGTCAGCCCGGAACAGGCCGACGGCCATCCGCACGACGTCGACGTGCGAAGCGACGTCTACTCGCTCGGCGTGTTGCTCTACGAACTCGCGTGCGAGCGTCTCCCGTACGACGTCCGCGATCTTCCGATCGCGCGCGCGGCGAAGGAAGTCGTGTCGACGCCGCCGCTCCGGCCGAGCCAGATATCGAAAAGCCTCGGAGGCGACATCGAAACGATCCTCCTGAAGGCACTCGAGAAGCGACGAGAGAACCGTTATCAATCGGCCGCGGATCTGGCGCGCGACCTGCGCCGCCATCTCGCGGGCGAGACCATCGACGCGCGCCTCCCGGGAAGATGGAGCCGAGCCGTTCGTTGGGTGGCGCGTCATCCGCTCGTCACGACGGCCGCGGCGGGATTGGTCGTGGGGCTCGCGGCGGTGGGACTGACGGCGTCCCTCGGGATCTACTGGCTCCAGCAACGCCCCGGCCACGTGAGCGTCGACCCATCTCGTCGCGCGGCTGTCCTCGAAACGGTCACTGGATACCGACTGCACACGTGGGGCGGCGGCGCGGAGGGCTCGATCCTCGGCGCGACGATGGTCGACCGCTCGTCGGTCTTCGGCGGAGGTCGCGTTGCCGTCGTCGCGTACTCGCTCGCGCCCGGCAATGGATCGATGGCGGGCCGCGTCTGCTTCTACGACGTCGAACGACCGAACGATCCGGTGTGGACGTCCGCAGCCTGTCCAGTGGAGCTGCCTTCGAGCGTGCCGCGCCGTCCCGAAGCTCACTTCGTTCCCGACAATCTCCTCGTCGACGACTTCATCCCGGGGTCGCCGGGGCTCGAGGTGGTCGTCGTTGAGAATTCGTCCCCGTACTCGCAGGAAGCGATTCGCGTGTTCGACCTCGTGGGCAACGAGCGATTCCTCGCTTGGCACGACGGCGGGATCATCAGCGTGCATTGGATGCGGGAATCGAACGAGCTCGTGATGAGCGGCATGAACAGCGAAACGCGATGGGACGAGCACGGCTTCGACTTGCCGAACATGCCCTATCCGATCGTCGCTTTCGCGCTTCGTGTCGAGGACGGTCACATCGAGCGCGAGCGTTTCCTGGTGCGAAGCGGTCGTCGCGAGGACCCTTTGCTCGTCTGGTACAAGTGGCTCGGGCCGGTCGAGAACCTCGCGGCATTGCGCACGATTCACACGCGGATCGACTGGGGCGGCGTCGAGTTGACTTCGCCGCGCGCCGTGACGCTCGCGGCAAGCGTTTGGGAGAACGAAGGGATTCGATGGCCGCCTGAGGTTTGTTTCGTGCTCGACGAAGCGGGCAACGACTCTCGCCGCTTCGCCAACGATCAATACAAGGCCGGACAAGCGAGAGGGCTGTTGCCGGACATCGAGACGCTGCGATGGATCGACTACGAAGGGCTTCCGCCGCTCGTCGCGAGGCCGCCGGCTCCGACGTCGAACAAACACTAACCGTGATTTCGGGAGACGACCCATGACGATCCTGAGGAAGCTGTTCGGTCCGAGTCGAGACGAAGTGTGGCGGGACCTCAGCCGACAGATCGGCGCCGAGTTCGTCGACGGCCGTTGGTGGCAAAGAAGCCGCGTCGAGGCGCACGTCGGCGAGTGGACCGTGACTCTCGACGTCTTCGTGGTTTCGACGGGCAAGTCGAGCCATCCGTTCACCCGCCTGCGAGCGCCTTACGTGAATCGCGACGGATTCCGGTTCGAGATCTACCGGAAGACGATCTTCAGCGGCTTGGGAAAGCGCTTCGGGATGCAAGACATCGAGGTCGGCGATTCCGAGCTGGACGACGCGTTCATCTTCAAGGGAAACGACGAGGCGAAGGTGCGGACCCTGCTCCAGAGCGCGCAGATCCGCCAGCTCCTGCGCGCCCAGCCGGCCGTCCACTTTCAGGTCAAGGACGACGAGGGCTGGTTCGGACCCCAATTCCCCGAGGGCGTCGACGAGCTTCACTTCCAAATACACGGCATCGTGAAGGACGTGAATCGGCTGAAAGGCATGTTCGATCTCTTCGCCGAGACGCTCCATCAGCTCTGCGTGATGGGCTCCGCCTACGAGAAGGATCCTGGCGTTCGCAATCGCTGAGAGCGACCGATTCGAAACGGACCGCGTGACGCCGGGCGATTGGACGATGGCGAAATCGTGGGATAGACTCCCCGGCCCTTGGACTCTTGGTGCCGAGGGCTCGATGTTGCGAGCATTCGGGAGTTCACCGATTCACACCCACTTCTGACCGTCACCTATTCTTCGGCTGCGCGTTCGCATCGTCGTCGCCCCCTCGCGGCGAAAGCGATCTTGCAGCCCGAGTGCGTTCGTTCTTCTCCTTAGGCCGTATCCGGAGAACAGACGTGAGTCACCCCTTCGAACACGCCGCCAAGACCCTTCTCGTCCTCGCCCTCGTCTCCGAAGCTGCATTCGCAGCGAGCGTGCCGGAAAGCGAATCCAACGACACGCCGGAAACGGCGAACGTCGTTCGCTGCAACGATCTCGCCACCGCGGCGATCTCGCCCGCCGGCGACAAGGACGTATTCCGGCTGACGCTGAACCGGACGTCGGATCTCGCGTTCTACACCACCACGAGCGGAGACTCGTTGCTCGAGCTCTTCGCGTCGGACGGAACGACGCTCATCGATTCGGACGACGACTCCGGCGAGGGACTCGGCAGCCATCTGGGTCGAATCGATCAGGCGCCCGGGGTCTACTTCATTCGCGTCTCGGCGAAGAACGCAGACGACACGTTCAGCTACTCGCTGCGCTTCTTCTGTCCCTCGATCGTCGAGGAACTCGAGCCGAACGACGACATCGCCTCCGCGAGCCCCGCGAGCTGCGTGCCCGGCGGACTCGGCGGCGACATCTCGGACTCGAGCGATCTCGACTACTGGAGCTTCTCGGTCGGCACGGCTTCACACGTCGCCGCGTACGTGTTCACGGTTCCGGAGGTGTCGGATCACACGCTCACGCTGTACAGAGGCGACGGCACGTACCTCGGGGCGAGCCACGTGACCCCGGAAAGCGGCATTCTCGGCGCGCGCCTCGAAGTCGGACTCCCCGCTGGCGACTACGTGTGGCGCCTCGCGTCCGCGTCGGGCCCCGTTCATTACGACATGGTCTTCCGCTGCAATCCCGTGACGGACTGCCTTGTCGGGAACGTGAACACCGGCGACGACGTCCCCGCGGCCGTACTTTCGGTCAACGGCGCGACGGATACCATCACGGTCGCGATCGGGGAGCCGATCGCGATCACGCTCGCTGCATCGCCGTCCGGGCCGGATCCCGCCGAATACGTCCTCTGGACGTGGCCTGGCCTGCCGACGAACCCCTTCGATCTCCGGGTGACGGACATGCTCGTCGGCTGCACGGCGAACCCGACCCCGTTCAATCCAACGGCACAGCCACAGCCCTTCCGTTGCATGAAGAGTTCCCTCATGGCGGACGAGTACTGCGACAACGTCAGGCACCTACCGGGGCCGACATCGGCGCCGTTCACGGTCACGCGAAACTCCGGCTACCCGCGCGCCGCGCGACTCACGTTGCAGGCTGTGATCCAGGACGACAACTCGAGCAGCCCTCTCGGCTACAGCGTCACGAACGCGGTCATCTTGAAGATCCAGTGACGCTGCGCCGAACCGCGGCGAGCGTTCGGCCAAAAGTGTCAGTCACTCTCCGACGGCGGCGTCAGTCGACGCGCGGCAACGAGCACGGCTCGTGGTCCGCGTTGTCGTCGCACGGTCCGCCGAACTGCCCCGCGAACTGGATCTGGTGCCCCGCCGCGAACGTGGTCCCGACGACGCGCTGGAAGAACACGCCGAGGA
>JACOTG010000271.1 GCA_016178505.1 Planctomycetota bacterium | reverse complement strand
GGGACGCGACGATCGGCTCGCCCGACGCATCGATTCTCGCGGAGCCTTCAGGAAGGGTTCGAGTGGTCAGGTGAATCCCATCGACGCCGTCACGGACGATCCGAGTTATGCTCCACCGCCGATGGAAAATTGGACGCTCGGATCGACGGGCCTTCGCGTGTCCCGCATCGCGCTCGGATGCGGAGGGTTCGGCGGGGTCGGATCCGCGCCCGCGTTCTTCGGAATGGGCGAATCCGAAGGCGAGGCGCTTCGCATCCTCGACCGCGCGTTCGACGCCGGCATCACGCTCCTCGACACGGCGGACGCGTACGGCGGTGGACGAAGTGAAGCCGCGATCGGAAAGTGGCTGCAGACTCGAGGCCCGCGCGTTCGCGAGCAGGTGATCGTCTCGTCGAAGGTCTTCCATCCGGTCGGCGACGATCCGGCCGATCGCGGCGGGCTATCGCGCTCGCGCATCCATCGTCAGATCACCGGGAGCCTTCGTCGTCTTCGGACCGACCACCTCGACCTCTACCTCATCCACGAACGCGATCCGGCGACGCCTCTGGAAGTGACGCTCGGAGCGCTCGACGATCTCGTTCGCGCAGGCAAGGTGCGGTTCATCGGTGCGAGCAACGTCGACGCGTCATGGATGAAGGGAGCGCTCGCCGTCAGCGAGGCGAACGGCCTCGCTCGATTCGAGTGGGTGCAGAACGGCTACAGCCTGCTCGATCGCCGCGACGAGCGCGACCTCCTTCCGCTGTGCGCGGTGCGCGGTCTCGGCTTCACGCCGTTCAGCCCGCTCGCGGGCGGTTGGCTCACGGGCAAGTATCGACGCGGCGAGGCGTACCCGCAGGGCTCGCGCATGACGCTGCGCCCGGAGGGCTACGCGCGCATCGCGCACGAGAACACATACCGAGCGCTCGAGCGATTCGAGCAAGCCGCAGCGATCCGCGGCGTCGACAAGCCCACTCTCGCCATTGCGTGGGTGCTCGCGAACCCTGCAGTCACGTCGGCGATCGTCGGCGCGCGCCGACCCGAGCAGCTCGATCCCGCGATCGCAGCGCTCAGCCTTTCGATGACGGCGAGCGAGCGCGCCGAAATCGCGTCGCTCTTCGAGGCGTGACTTAGCGCACCGTCTCGAGGATGAGCACCGCCATCGCGGTCGCGTGCGCCTCGCCGACGTTGTCCTTCCACGAGCCGCCTTCGAGTTGGCTGTCGACGAGGTGCCGCTGAATGCGTCCTCGATACCGGTCGAGCCATTCGCTGCCCGCGCTCTTCATCGCCTGCGAGGCGAAGAAGTGACCGTAATAGAAGAAGTAGTGATTGCGGTAGACCTCATGGAAGGGCTCGTCGTTCTCCCACAGGTACTGGAGTCCACGCTCCCACAGCGGGTCGGAGAGCTCGAGGCCGCTGCGGCGTAACACGGTGAGTGCCGCCGCCGTGAGCGGAAAGCTCGCGCGAGTCTGGTAGATCGGCCGGTCTTGGTACTTGAACGCGCCGCGCGATTTTCCGACGTCGATGGCGCACGCGCGAACGTACTGCGCCGCGCGATTCATGGTCTCGGCCTTGACCTCGACGCCTTGGCGCTCGGCCTCTCGGAGTGCGAGGAGCTGGCACGACGTGATCGACAGGTCGGAGTCCTGAGAGAACGTCATGTATCGCCAGCCCCCGCTCGCGTTCTGGCCCTTCTCGATGAGATCGGTGGCCATCCACAGCTTCTCGAGGAGGTCGTGCCGCTTCGTTTCGCCGTAGACCTGAGCGAGGAACATCGTGGCGAAGGCATGGGAGTACATGTCGGACTGATTGTCGGTGATGTACCCGTCTTCCTTGACGCACGAGGCGACGTAGGTCGTGGCGCGCTCGAGCGCGTTCTCGAACGCCGGCGTCGCTTTCCTCGAATCGGCACCGAGGAACGCCATGCCCGCGAGCGCTGAAACGCCGACGTGTCCGCCGCCGGACTTCATCTGGTCCTGGACGCTCGTGCGAACCTCGTACGACTCGTTGAGCTTGTAGCCGACGTCGCAGTACCACGAGCCGTCGCCGCTTTGGGACTTGGCGAGCCACCGCAGGCCTCGATCGGTTGCGCGTTCGGCGAGCCGGTGAAAGTCCGGCTCGGTCGCGCCGGCGGGCGAAGTTCCGTCCTGCGTTTTCCGATCCGATTCGATCGGCGCGCCCGTGGCGGAGGCGGGTGCTTCCGGAACTCGAGACGAGCGGCTCCAGATCGCGCCAATCATGACGACGAGGAGCACCGTCACGAACACCGTCGCGAGGCCGAACGATGCGCGATTCACGTGAGGTTCTCCTGCGATTTGCGGACGCCGACGATTCTATCCGTTCTGCCGTGCGCGATCGCCTCGCTTGCAGCCAATGGGTCGAGAAACGAAGTCGGATCGCCGGCCTATCGGATTCGGAGCACTACGGCGTTGGTGACGCTCCAGTGGTCGGAGCCGATCGAGCCGTCGTCCTGAATGATCCCCTGGAGCGTGACCGTCGCTCTCCGATTGGATCCGCGCGCGTCGTCGAGAACGATCGTGGGCGCCGGCGACGAGGGGAGCGTCGCGCTGCCGAGCGTCCCGGCGTGCGCCGCGTTGTTCCAGGTGACGCGCGGCTGACCACCGCGGAACGGAGGCGCCATGACGAGCACGCCCACGCCGCGTGGCAACGACGTCACGGTGGATGCGTTCGGCGCGCCGCTCCAGAGCCAAAGGGCAAATCGCGCCGGGGCCGTGCGGCTCGAAGGCGCGAGCATCGTGATGCGAACCGGCTGGCGCACGGCGAACGCGACCTCGCGCGTCAGCGGATCGCCCGTGGTCACGTCGAGGAGAAGGACGTCCTCACGCGCGCCCGCGCCGGCGTTCACGTTTCCGAATCGCGCAGCGATCAGCGGGCCCACGTAAGTGTATGCCGACCGAACCGACGCGGCGCCGTTCGAGTTCGAGATGACGACGTTGACGGCGCCCGTTCCCGGAGGCGTCCGAACTCTTGCGAACGCGGACGTGACGTCGACGAGCAACGCCGCGCGTCCACCGAACGAGACGGTCGTTTCCGGGGCGGCGGTGAAACCGGACCCGCGAATTTCGACGATCTCATCGCCCGCTTCCGATCCGGTCGTGGGTGCGATCGACTCGAGCACGAGCGTCGCCCGGTCGCGCACGAAGACGTCGAAAGCGCCGTTCCGGTCGTCCGGCACGAGGTTCCCTGCGAGACTGTCGAACGCGAAGAGCCGACCGTCCGGGGTGAACGCGGGGCCGCGCGACGATCCGCCGCTGTCGGCATCGCCCTGGCTGTCGAGGGCGCTCACGCTGAGGCGCGTCGTCTGGCCGGTGGTGCGGTCGTGAAAGAAGACGTCGGACGCATCGTTCGAATCGCCGGCTACGAGGTTCGTCGCTCGGCTGTAGAACCCGATCCCGGTGCCGTCGGCGGTGACCGAAGCGAACAGGCTCACGCCGTTCGACTGAGATCCGTTCGAGTCGACGCTCATGCGCTCCGTCTCGTGCGTGAATCGATCGTGAACGAAGACGTCTGGCGCGCCGTTCGTGTCGTCCGCGACGAGGCTCGCGGCGAAGCTGTCGAAGACGACGTACCGCCCATCGGCTGAAATCGTGGGGTTCAAGCTGGGCCCGTCGCCTTCTGCGACGGCAGTGCTCACGCTCACGCGCGTCGTTGCACCGCTCACGAAATCGTGGACGAAGATGTCCCACGTCGTGTTCGTATCGCCGGAGACGAGGAGGGGCGAGATGCTCTGAAACGCGACGAATCGGCCGTCGGAGGAAATGGACGGAGCGGCGACCATGCCGCCGCTCAGGCCCATGACCTCGGCACCGGTCGAGTCCACGCTTGCGCGCGAAGATTGCCCCGTGGTTCGGTCGTGAACGAACACGTCGAGCGATCCGTTGAAGTCGGCCGGGACGAGGTTCGTCGCAACGCTCGTGAACGCGACGAATCGGCCATTCGTCGAGATCGCGGGAAAGTCACTCGATCCGTTCGCCTGCGCACCGCCTTGACCGACGCTCACGCACGTGACCGCGCCGGTCGCGCGATCGGCGACGAAGGCGTCCCAGACGTGGTTCGAGTCGCCGTCGACGAGATTGCTCGCGGCGCTGGCGAAAGCGACGAATCGACCGTCGCCGGAGATCGACACGCCGTTGAGGCCGCTCTGGTCGTTCGCCTCCGCGCCGCCCGGGCCCAGATTCACGCGCGACGTCTCGCCGGTGTCGCGGTCGCGCACGAAAATGTCGACGAAGTGATTGGTGTCGCCGTTGACGAGGTTCGTCGCGCTGCTGATGAACGCAACGAATCGTCCATCGGAAGAGATCGCAGGGTTGATGCTAAGGGCGTTCGACTCCGTTCCCGCCGAGTCGACGCTGATCCGCTCGATCGTTTGTGCCCATGCCGCCGTCGCTAGAGCTGCCGACGACGCGACGCAGATCGCGACGAGCCACATCTGTGTTCCCATCACGTCCGCTCCCTCCCCGAATGTCGTGGATGCGCGGCCGGCGTCGCCGTCGCGCGGCTACTGAACACGCAAGACGATCGCGTTGGTGATGCTGAAGGGCAACGGCGCGGCGGTGCCGTGGTCCTCGACCATCCCTTGCAGTGTGAACGTCGTGGGATTCGAGAACCCGCTCGAGCGTCGCAAGGTGAATGGTGCTCGCGACGGACCGTGGAGCTCGGTCACGCCGATGCACACGAGCGCCGACAAGCCTCCGCGCACGCAGCGAATCGGTTGCGGCAGCCCGAACGGCTGGAACGGCGTCGGCTGGGCGGTGCAACCGAGCGTGATGCCCGCGACCTCGAGAAGGTACGAGCGCGTCGGCGCGCCCGGCCAAATCCAAAGCACGTATCGCGGCGCGACTGGGCCGAGGCGTGGCGCGAAGAGCGACACGTCGATCGGCGCTCCGGGCGCGACCGAAACGATGCGCGCGTCGCCGCCGCCGGCGCCGTTCACGACGAGAACGTCGGTCGTCGTCCCGTCCCCGAGCCCGACGATGCCGGACGAACACGCGAACGGCTCGGTCGCGTGAACGAAGACGTCGTTCACTCCGTTGCCGTCGTTCGGCGTCAAGATCGACAACGTTTCGAACGCAGTGCGCCGGCCATCGCCGGAGATCGCGGGGTTGAGGCAGTCGGAGCCGAGGTGCGCCCCGATCCAGCTCGGACTCGTCCACGTCGTCGTTCCGGCTTGAAGGTCGCGAACGAAGACGTCGGTCGCGCGACCCGGCGTGCCCGGCATTACGTCGGACGAACTCGCGAGGAAGACGACGAATCGTCCGTCCGCCGTCAGGCGCGGGCTCGTCGCGCCTCCTGCGAGCTGATTGCCGGACGCTCCGAGATCGACACGGACCGTTCGAGCGGCCACGAGGTCTCGAAGAAAAGCATCCGGTCGAGCGTTCGTGTCGCCGGAGACGAGGTTGCCGTCTCCGGACTCGAACACGACGAACCGTCCGTCCGCCGACATCGTAGGTTGTCGATTCGAGACGACCGTCGGGTGGTCGCTTGGGTCGGCGCTTGCGAGGAAAACGAAGCCCGTCTGGCGATCTTTCACCACTGCTTGGACGTTACTGCCGGTTCCTTCGGGGACGATGTTCGGCGCGACGCTCAAGAACGCGACGAATCGTCCGTTCTCCGAGATCGACGCCGTCCCGCCGGAGGCCCCAGCGCCAGACGCATTGACGCTGATGCGCTCGGTCGCGCCCGCGACTCGATCGCGAACGAAGACGTCCGCCGCGCCATTGAAGTCACCGACGACGAGGTTCGATGCCGTGCTGTCGAAAGCGACGTATCGCGCGTTGGCAGACAGTGACGGCATTCGGCAATCTCCATCCGCCGGCGCTCCGGTCGAGCTGAGGCTCACGATCTCGGTCGTGCCCGCGACGAGGTCGCGGACGTAAACCTCCGCGGTCGAGAAGGCGAGCGGCGGCGAGACCAGATTCTGCGAGTTGCTGACGAATGCGACGAAGCGCCCGTCGCTCGACAGCGCGGGGCTCGTGCTGTTGCCGTTCGCGGGCCCGCCGATGGCACTCACGCTGGCGAGGACGGTTTCGCCGGAGACGAGATCGTGGACGAAGACGTCGGTTACTCCGTTCGTGTCGCCGGGGAAGAGATTGGTGGCGACCGATACGAACGCGACGAACCGTCCATCGCCATTCAACGACGCGAGAGTGCTGCCGCCGTTCGCCTCGATTCCCATGGAGTCGAGGCTGACGCGGATCGTTTGTGCTTCGGCCGATGCGATCAGCAAAACGAACGTGATCGATGCGGCAACCCGCCGCGCAACGTGGACCATGGAAGGCGCTCCTTCTCCTATCGACACCCAGGCGACGGGCATCCTCGTCACGAGGCCGCCCTCATCCTACCCGGTGGGGCGTTGCGCGGCGCGAGTCAATCCCGCGACTGCGCGCGATCGAGCCGCGGTGAACCCTCGACGATCACCGATTCACTGCACGTGGAGCACGACCGCGTTGGAAAGCGAGAAGCCGTTCGTCGCTTGCGTTGCATGCCCGACGAGGCGGTTCATGTCGGCGACCGACCGGTTGTGCTCCCACTCCCAGACCCAGAAGTTGCCATCGCAATTGAACCGGCCGCGAGAGTCCGACGGGTTTCCCGCCGTCGCCTCGGCTTGCGTCATGTCGAAGTCGCGCATCGCCTGGAACGCGGCGCGGTACTGCACGTCGACCAGTGGTCCGTGTGATCGTCGTTCGCAATGTAAATGCGCTTGGGCTGTGCCATTGCGAGATGCCCAGCGACGAAGAGAACGGCGATGACGGAGAGCGCTCGGCGGAGCGAAGGCTTGCGGATGATCCTCTCTCAATGGATGGGTGCTCGTCGCGTCGAGGTCTCGCGAGCCTATCCAGCTCGCCCGAGGCAGACAAGCAGGCCGTCATCGGGAACCGTTCAATATTGCGCCGTCTTCTCGAATGCCGTAGCCTTGCGGGACCATCCAAGTCCAATCGCTCAATCGCTCGGAGATCTAGGAGGCCTTTTCATGCATCGGTCGCTTCTCGCGCTCGGATTCTTTGCTCTTACGTCTCTTCCAGCGTCGGCGCAGCCGTCGTTCGTGAACTGGGAGAACCCGCACGTCCATCCGCTCGACCTCACGCCGGATCACACGAGGCTTCTCGCGGTGAACACGCCGGACGATCGACTGGAGGTCTTCGACGTGACGAGCGGGACGCCCGTGCTGGTCGCCGAGATCGCCGTCGGCATCGACCCCGTTTCGGTCCGCGCGCGCTCGAACGGCGAGGCGTGGGTCGTGAACCACATCTCGGACAGCGTGAGCATCGTCGATCTCTCGACGATGAACGTGCGCGACACGATCTCGACCGCAGACGAGCCTGCCGACGTCGTCTTCGCGGGGAGCCCGCAGCGCGCGTTCGTTTCGTGCTCTCAGGCGAACCTCGTCCAGGTCTTCGATCCGGCGAGCCTCGAAACGGCGCCGGCCGTCGTTCCCATCGACGGCGAAGACCCGCGCGGGATGGCCGTGAACGGCGCCGGCACCGAGGTCTACGTGGCGATCTTCGAGTCGGGAAATGCAACGACGGTGCTGGGCGGAGGAGCCGTTGCCGGACCGAGTGGACGAATCGGCTTTCCGCCGAACGTCGTGAGCGATCCCAACGGACCGTACGCCGGCGTCAATCCGCCGCCGAACTCGGGCGCGAGCTTCAGCCCGCCGCAGGATCCGAACAACCCGGCTCCGCCTCCCGTCTCGCTGATCGTGCGTCGCAACGGCGCCGGACAGTGGATGGACGACAACGGTGGCGATTGGACGAGCATGGTCTCGGGCGCCAACGCGTCCGCGTCGGGACGATTGCCCGGCTGGGACCTGGTCGATCACGACCTCGCGATCATCGACACGACGACGCTGAACGTTCGCTATGCGACCGGTCTCATGAACATCTGCATGGCGCTGGGTGTGAACCCGGCGAATGGTCAAGTGACCGTCGTCGGCACCGAGGCGACGAACGAGGTGCGTTTCGAGCCGGTCGTCTCCGGAAAGTTCACGCGCGTCGACCTTGCGCTCGTCGACCCGTCCGGGCCGACGCGGCTCGGCGTCGTCGACCTGAACTCGCACTTGAGCTATGCGACGTCGACCATTCCGCAGACCGAGCGCGACAAATCGCTCGGCGATCCGCGCGGCATCGTGTGGAACGCCGCCGGCGATCGCGGATACGTGACGGGCATGGGCTCGAACAACCTGATCATCATCGACGCGGCCGGCGCGCGCGCGGGCACCTCGATCACGACCTCCGTCGGTGAGGGACCGACCGGCCTCGCGCTCGACGAGTCGCGAAGCCGCCTTTACGTCATGGACAAGTTCGCGTCGGCGATCTCGGTCGTCAGCACCGCGACCGAGTCCGAAGTGACGCGCGTTCCGTTCTTCGATCCGTCGCCCACCGCTATCAAGGTCGGGCGCAAGCATCTCTACGACACGCACAAGAATTCCGGCCTCGGCCAGATTGCATGCGCATCGTGTCACGTGGACGGGCGCATGGACCGAATCGGCTGGGACCTCGGCAATCCGACGGGTGCGATGAAGTCGGTTGCGGGACAAAACCTCGGCGCGAACATTCCCGGCCTGAACACCGGCTTCCAGGATTTCCATCCGATGAAGGGGCCGATGACGACGCAGACCTTGCAGGACATCATCGGGCACGAACCGTTTCACTGGCGTGGAGATCGCAACGGGCTCGAGGAGTTCAACGGCGCGTTCATCGGATTGCAGGGCGATGACACGAACCTGACGCCGACCGAGATGCTGGAGTTCAAGAACTTCCTCGCGACGATTTACTTCCCGCCGAATCCATTCCGCAATTTCGACAACACACTGTCGACGAGCGTCTCGCTCGCGGGGCACTACACGACGGGTCGCTTCGCCGCGGCGGGCGCTACGCTTGGAGCGGGCGGGCTTGGCAACGCGGTGA
This sequence comes from Planctomycetota bacterium, assembly GCA_016178505.1. Classification (GTDB taxonomy): domain Bacteria; phylum Planctomycetota; class JACOTG01; order JACOTG01; family JACOTG01; genus JACOTG01. Next base: position 5,995 of record JACOTG010000271.1, on the reverse strand, counting down.
GCGGCCTCGCAATCTATCGTCCACCACGTCTCCTCGACTCGGGCGCGATCGCTTGCGTGCAGTGCCACACGTTGCCGACGGGCGCGGGAACCGACACGCGGCTGCAAGGCCTGTCGTTCCAACCGATCCCACCGGGGCCGAATGGCGAGCATCACCTCGCGCTCGTCTCCGTTGACGGACTCTCGAACGTGTCGATGAAGATCCCGCAACTACGAAACGAGTACGAGAAGACGGGCTTCAACCTGACGCAGCTCTCGAACACCGCCGGCTTCGGCGTGCTTCACGACGGGAGCGTCGATTCGCTCGAGCGGTTCGTCGCCGAGCCCGTGTTCAACGTCTCCAACGACCAAGAGATCGCCAACCTCGTCGCGTTCATGCTCAGCCTGACGGGTTCCGGACTGCCCGTGGATCAGCCACCGGGTCCGCCGAGCCACGACTCGCACGCCGCGGTCGGCCGCCAGACGACGGTCCTCGACGGATCGAACGTTCCACCGGCGCAAGGCACCCTCATCACGCAGATGATCACGTTCGCGAACAACAACGCGGTCGGGCTCGTCGTGAAGGGAAAGCAGGGAGGCATTCCACGCGGATGGATGTACATCGGGTCGCAGACGTTCCAGTCGGATCGCGCGGCCGATACGATCAGTGTGAGCGCGCTTCGTGCGTCCGCCTCGGCGGGAAACGAACTCACCTACACGGTCGTCCCGCGCGGAACGCAGACGCGAATCGGCGTCGACCGCGACGGCGACGGCTTCTTCGATCGCGACGAGATCGATGCGTTCTCCGATCCCTCCGACCCGAACTCGACTCCGCTCACCTGCCGAAAGGGCAACGTGAACGGTGGAGTCGGGCCGATCACGGACGTGCTCTTCGTGAATGGATCGCCCGGGCCGGACCCCGACCGGAAGATCACGGTCACGCCGGCGACGCCGTTCAATCTGACGATTCAACGGGCACCGTCGGGCGGCAGTCGCTATGCGCTGTATGCGTGGATCGGTGATCCGCGACCGAACCAGGCTCGTCAGTTGCCACTCGGCATCGGCATCTCGTGCATGCCGACGCCGCTGAACCCCGGCGCGCCGCAACCGAGGAAGATCGCCAACAACACGGGCGCCCCGGCGCTCGGCGTCGAGAATTGGCCCGGTCCGCCGACGCACGCCGCGCCGTACACGCTCCTGAACTTGCCGGGCGGATTGGGCCGGCTTGGCACGTTCTTCGTCGAAGGCCTGATGGTCGATTCGAATGCGCCGAACGGGCGAGCCGCCGTCACGAACGGCATCGTCGTCGTTTCGCAGTAGTCGAACCCGAATCGTTTCGCGGGCCGTCGCTCGTTCACGCGAGCGCCGGCCCGCTTCATCTCCGTCGTCGACTCGCGTTGCGGCCGCTATCATGGGACAGCTCCAAGCGAGGGAGAATCCGTGATTCAACTATTAGACGCAATGGTTTTGTTCGTGCTGCTGTCCATCGCATTTGCGTTGTATGGACGCCCCCAGATGAAGGATGGCGGCGGCACTTGGCGTCGGCTCGTTGGCGTTGCGTGCTACGGCGCCGCTCTGACGTGCGCTCCGCTCGTCGCGTGGGGGGCGGTCGCGGTTCGCGATGCCGGAATGGACAGTGCCGGACAAGTCGCCGTCATTTGGATGGGGTTGAGCTGCGTCGTCGTCGGGCTCCTCATCGGACCGCCGCTCGATTGGCTTCGCTCCAAGCACCCGATGCCACTGGCGACGGATCCGACGACTCTCGCACGCGTCGCGGATATTGCGAGGGCTCTTGGCATCGCACCACCGAGACTGCGAATCCGCGGATCGACATCCGTCTCGCTCGAGACGCAAGCGTATGCGGGTGGGCTCGTGGCGCCGTCGATCGTCGCGACCGACGGAATCCTCCACCGACTGGATCCGAAGGAGCGCGATGCGATTCTCGCGCACGAGATGGCGCACATCTCGACGGGATCGCTTTGGTGGCTCTCGGCGTTGCCGGCGACCACGGGCGTGATAGGGGTGCTGATCGGGGTGTCGTTGACCGAAGGGGCAGCGCTCCTTCTCTCCGGTGTTCTCTGGGTCGGGCTTCACCGCATCGTCTCGAGGCGCACGGAGATCGCATGCGACAGGGCGGCGGGACGCGCGGTCGGGTTCGCGACGACGGCGAATGCGCTCGCGAAGCTGCACGTGACGATTCCGATCGAAGAACGTGGCGTCGTTTCGGCCCTCGCCTTTGCGACCGCGACGCATCCTTCGAGGGCGATTCGCCTCGCGGCACTCCGGCACGAGGCGTCCGTTGCGGAGCGCGACGCCATCGTGTTGGACGTTGGCGCCGTGACGCGGCAACGCACTCTTTCCGTCATGGCGCTCGTCATCTGGCTCTCGGTGATCGCCGTGGGGATCGCGTTTGGATCGGCCCACGGAGGTTGGCCATGGGTCCACGGTATCCTAATCCTCGTCGTCATCACCCCGACGGTGCTGCTTCTGGCCGCGAGAAAGCGGCGCTTCCGCGACGCCGCTCGGCGAGTCCGTCGCCAAACGGTGACGTGGGACGTGCGGCTTCGACGGCTCGGGTTTGGGCTCGTGGGTGCGTTGATCGCGTTCGTTCTCCTCACCCCGAAGCCATCGAGCGAGAAGGATGGGACCCGTCGAGCCATTGGCGCACTGTTCGTCTTGTCCGCAGCGGCCATCGTATTGTGGACGACCGCAATCGTCGGACGACGAGCACGGCGGCTTCGGCGCGAGGTCGAGGAGGCGATGCGTGATCGCGACTTCGCACGCGGCATCGCACTCGAGTCGCGATACCCGAAGCGCGTTCGGAGAGATCCGGTTCTGCGTTACAACCTGGCGATCTCGAAGGCAGCGATGGGCGATCGAGTCTCGGCGATTCGTGACCTCGAGTGTCTTGCACGCGACGTCCCGCGGATGTCGATTGCCCTTTCGGCGCAGGCCGATTTGCTCGTCGACCTCGATCCGGAACGTGCCGTTGGCATCATTCGAGATGGCACGATTCAGGAGCCCGAGGATCCTGCCGTGCACGTCGTGGCGGCACGTGCCCTGCGGCGGCTCGCGCGTCTCGATGAAGCGGAGGCGGCGCTCGAGCGAGGCCGTGCGCTCGATCCAGACGGAGCCGACATCGTCGCGGTCGCGGCGGGGCTCGCGCTCGATCGCGGCAACGTCGCGCTCGCTCGCCGCCTTGCCGACGAGGCGCTGTTGCGCGCGCCCGGCGACGCCGCCGCGCTCGTTGCGCGTGCGGAAGTTTCAATCGCGGAAGGGCCGTGGAACGCTGCCCGCGCGGCCGTCCACGCCGCGAAGGACGCCGCCGCCGTCAGTCCGTTCGCATTTCTCGACGGCGCCGTCCGAGACCTGGAAGCCAAACTCGCCGCATCGCAGAAGACGTGAACGACGGTCGGAAAGGAGAGTCGATGCGCTCATCGGTTCGATTGGCTTTGGTGGCGATCGTAGCGGTCTTGTTCTCGTGCTCGCGTACGGAATTGAGCGGGCACGCCGTCGTCATCAACGGCACCACGCTTTCGGCTGCGGACGTCGATCGCTTCGCGAACGAGCACGGCATGCGCATTCCGCCGGGAGAGTACTGGTACGACCGCATGTCTGGCGCGTGGGGAGTCCACGGCGGACCGACGATCGGCTTCACGCTCGCCGGCATGGACCTCGGCGGTGCACTTCAGGCGAACGCGTCGGGCGGCGGTACGGGTGTGTTCGTGAACGGTCGCGACTTGCACCCTGTGGACGTCGCGGCGCTGTCGCAACTCGTCCCCGTGGTTCCGGGGCGATACTGGGTCGACGCGTTTGGAAACGTCGGCTACGAAGGCAACCCGACGATCCTGTGCAATCTCGTGATCCTCGCGTCGGCGCGGGGCGGGTCGGGCGGTGCCTATCAACGGCGCACGGCCGGAGGCTACATCGGAGGCGACGGCTCGACGTCCTACTTCTTCGATCCACAAACTGGCTCGAGCGTGATGACGGGAAACTGAATCACTTCGTCGTCGCGCCGGGTCCGCGAAGCGCCCGGCCCGGCTTTGCGCCCGTGTGTTCCCCGTCTTTCAGGACCTGAACGCCGTTCACGAAGACGTGCTTCATGCCGACGGCGTATTGGTGAGGTTTATCGAACGTGGCGCGATCGGCGATCGTCGCCGGATCGAAGACGACCACGTCGGCGAACATTCCTTCTTGCAGGAATCCTCGATGGTCGAGTCCGAGATTGGTCGCGGGTAGCGAGGAGAGCCGTCGCACGGCGTCTTCGATCGGAATGACCTTGTCGTCGCGAACGTACTTGCCGAGAAGGCGCGCGAAGTTGCCGTACGCGCGCGGATGCGTCGATGACTTCATGAACACACCCTCCGGAGCCATCGATGCGGCGTCGGATCCGAAAGAGACCCACGGCAGTCGGATCTGCTTCGCGATGTTGTCCTCCGAGATCATGAAGTAGACGGTGCCGACGCGTGATTGGTCCTCGAGGACGAGATCCATCAACGTCTCGACCGGATCCTTGCCGCGCATCTTGGCGACCGCAGCGAGCGTCTTTCCGGTGAGCGGCTTCAGCGCCTCCGATTTGAACTCGACGAGCAGGATGCGGTCGGGCGAACCGGCGGCGAGGTACAGGTTCTCCCAATCGTCCGACGGGGTGCGCACCGCGGCGGCGATCTTCTTGCGAGCCTCGGGATCGCGCAGGCGTGCGAAGAGCGCGTCGTAGCCTCCGTCCTGCGTCCATGGCGGCATCGACGCGTCGAGTCCAGTGGAGCCCGCGGTGTACGTGTACATGTCCGCCGTGATGCGCAGCCCCTCGCGACGCGCGGCCTCGACCTTCGCGATGACCTGATCCATCTTCGGCCAGTTCGCTTCACCTGCGGCCTTGAGGTGGTAGATCTCGGCGGGAAGTCCTCCTTCGCGGCTGATCCGGATCAGCTCGTCGACGGCTTCGAGGAGGCGGTTTCCCTCGCTTCGCATGTGCGAGATGTACTTGCCCTGATACTTTGCTGCCACCTTACACAGCTCGATCAATTCCTCGGTGCTCGCGTAGAACGCCGGCGGATAGATGAGCGACGAGCCGATGCCGAGCGCGCCCGCCTCCATCTCCTGCCGCACGAGATCGCGCATGCGGTCGAGCTGCTCGGGCGTTGCCTTTTTGTCTTCGAGCCCGATCGTGTACTCGCGAAGCGTCGTCGCGCCGATGAACGACGCCACGTTTTGCGAAACGCCACGATTCTCGAGCAGCTGGAGGTACTCGGCGAGCGTCGTCCACGTCACGTCGTACTTGATGTCGCCCTCATCCTTGGCGACGCGCTTCTTCATCACGTCGTTGAGCGGGCCCATCGACCAGCCCTCGCCGAAGATCTGCGTCGTGATGCCCTGGCGAATCTCGCCCTGTGATCGGCCGTCGGCGAGGAGCGACTCGGTCGACCAGGAAAGCATGTTGACGAAGCCCGGCGCGACGACGAGCCCTTTCGCGTCGATCACGACCTTCGCGGTCGCAGTGGGCAGATCACCGACGGCAACGATGCGGTCGCCACGAATGCCGACGTCCGCGCGGCGCGGCGCCCCGCCCGTTCCGTCGCAGACGGTGCCTCCCTTGATCACCGCGTCGTACGTCGGAGATTGCAATGCGAGCAGCCAAGCAAATGCGAAGAGCGCGTTCGTCACCGATCACCTCCGGTTTCAGAAGCTTGAAGGCGCCCATCTTCCGCGTCGGCCGGAGGCGACTCAAGTGCCGCCGTCATTTCCAGAGCGTCAATCGCCGTGGCACCTGCGTTCGCACGCGTCGTCGTACGGCGACGTAAGCCCCAGGCAGTCATCGGGATTCGGGTGTGTAACCCGTCGTGACGACGCGATCACATCACTAGGTGCGGTCTCGGTGATCGCAGTGACGCGAAGCCTCGCTGGATTTGCGGCACGCGCAACCGACTCTCGCCACATCGACTTGCGCGCGCGTCGGAGGATTTCGGACGACGCGAACCGCGAGTGGTCCCGACCTTGCGTTCTCAGACTTCCGTCTT
>JACOTG010000281.1 GCA_016178505.1 Planctomycetota bacterium | reverse complement strand
GGCGAAGGCGGTGAAGAAGCTGCGGCTTCCGATGCGCCGCGAGCAGCTCGAGGGATTCGTGAACGCGGCGGACCAGAACTAGTCGAACGCAAAGACCCAATCGCGGGGCGTCCGGGCCACACCGCTCGGACGCCTCGCGTTCTAATCAGAACGAAGAATGTGCTTCGGCCAAGTGCAGCGCGGCGCCGATATCGTCCGTCGGTCGTCGATCGAGAGAATTGATGGCTCAAGTGAGATGTTCTAGAATCCCCTGACAACACGGCGACGAAATCGAAGTACGACGTCGATCGATGATGAGTTCGTCGAGACGGATCGCACGCAAGGCGGTTTTTCGGACGGACCATCTCTCAGAATCTCGCAGGGCTAAGCAAATGCCAAGGCAGGCGAATTGAACAAGCGCACTACATTTTCTTTCTGGTACCTCGCCCTCTTACTGCTTGCAATTTTTGCCCTGCAGTTCATCGGTCTGCGGCATGGTCCGACGGAAATCCTCTACAGTGATTTCAAGGGCTTCGTCGCTGAGGAGAAGGTCGCTTTGGCCAGCATAGGGCGCGAAGAGATCAAGGGTGAGCTCCTTCTCCCCGCAGACGAAGAGGTTGGCCTCACCGACCGGGAGAGACAGCCGGCGAAAACCCTGGGCAAGCGAGACATGAAGGACTCGCAGCAACGATATCGCGTCCCGTTCGTCACGTCGCGACCGGCCGACGACAAGGGCCTTTTCGAGTTGCTCGACAAGTCAAAAGTCAGCTACGGCCAGGAGCAAAACAGCGAATGGCCGACGGTTCTATTCACGTGGCTCTTGCCTCTCTTCTTGATCGTGCTGCTCGGTGTCCTAATCATGCGCCAAATGGGGCGTGCTGGGTCGATGGTGATGTCATTCGGCAAATCCAAGGCGAAGATCGTCGTCGAGAAGGACACGAAAACGACGTTCGACGATGTCGCCGGATGCGAGGAGGCGAAGGAGGAACTCCGCGAGATCATCGAGTTCCTCAAGAACCCGAAGAAGTTCCAGTCACTCGGCGGAAAGATCCCGAAAGGCGTTCTCCTGATGGGACCGCCTGGAACGGGAAAGACCCTGATCGCACGCGCCGTTGCGGGCGAAGCGGGAGTTCCGTTCTTTTCGATCTCGGGGTCTGACTTCGTCGAGATGTTCGTCGGCGTCGGCGCCGCGCGCGTGCGCGATCTCTTCACGCAGGCCAAGACGAAGGCACCTTGCATCGTGTTCATCGACGAGATCGACGCGGTGGGCCGACAACGAGGCGCTGGAATCGGCGGGGGGCATGACGAGCGAGAACAGACGTTGAATCAATTGCTGGTCGAAATGGACGGCTTCGACACGCAGAAGGGAGTGATCATCCTCGCTGCCACGAACCGTCCCGACGTTCTCGATCCTGCACTCCTTCGGCCCGGACGCTTCGACCGTCAGGTGGTCATCGACACGGCCGACGTCAAAGGTCGCCTCGAGATCCTGAAAGTGCATACCCGCGGCAAGCCCCTGGAATCAGATGTGGATCTCGCGGTGATCGCAAAGCGCACGCCGGGGTTCACCGGCGCTGACCTTGCGAATGCCGTGAACGAGGCAGCACTCCTCGCGGCGCGCAAGGACCAGAAGAAGATCACGATGGCGGACTTCGAGGAAGCGATCGATCGTGTACTGGCGGGGCCGGAGCGCAAGAGCCGTGTCATCAGTGAGAAGGAAAAGGAGATCATCGCGTATCACGAGTGCGGACACGCGATCGTCGCCGCACTCACCCCACGATGCGATCCGGTACACAAGGTGTCGATCATCCCTCGCGGCCATGCCGCGCTCGGATACACGCTCCAGCTCCCCATCGAGGATCGATACATCGTTACTCGAGAGGAGTTGCTGGCACGGATCACGAGTACGCTCGGGGGCCGTGCCGCCGAAGAGATCATCTATGGGCACCGCTCCACTGGGGCGCAAAACGACCTCGAGAAATGCACGGAGATGGCGCGCCGAATGGTCTGCAAGTACGGGATGAGCGACAAACTCGGGCCGGTCTCGCTAGGACGTGCGGAGGGGCTCGTCTTCCTTGGCCGCGATCTCTACGACGAGAAAAACTTCAGTGAACAAACGGCCATTGCCGTCGACAACGAGGTCACGCGAATCGTTCAGGAGTGCGAAAGCCAGGCGAAGAAACTTCTGCTCGAACACCGCGACAAGCTGGACTTGCTCGCCCGTGAGTTGCAGAAACGCGAGGTCATGGACGGACAGGAGGTGATTTCCACCGTCCGGGAGAGTTCGGACCTGCCCATCATGTGATGGACGTTCTTCGTGTTGCCGGCGCTCGAACGCCCGCTGTCGCGCCGGACGGCGATGGAAATCTCGTCGGTGGTCGCCCGCGACCTGCCGCCGATGCGCCGGTTTCGACGTTCTCGGCAGACGCGACCAACGACATTCGTCGCACCTGAGCAGGACGCGCGGAATTGGCGGTCGGGCCGCTCCGCATCATCAAGGAAGAGGATCTCCTCCTCATCACCGACGAGAGCGGTGACATCCGGCCGGAGCTCCGACACTGGACCGGCCTCTACATGGCTGACACACGATTCCTGAGTCGATGCGACCTGCGAATCGAACATCGTCGGCCTGTGCTTCTCGCCTCTTCACCCGAGACGGAATTCGAGTCGACGTTCTTGCTGACGAACAACCAGATCCTCCGCAACGGCTACGACGAAATCCCCGCCCGTACGCTTGGCGTTCGGCGTCGTTACCTCATCGAAGCAAGCGTACTCCACGAGGTAGAGTTGACCAACTTCCACGTCTCCGCGCTCGACGTGCTGGTGGAGATTGGATTCGATGCAGATTTCGTCGATCTCTTCGAGATACGCGGTCTCACGCGCCGAAAACGAGGGCATCGGCAGGCAGACGAGAGCCGCCGCGACCAGCTCGTGTTCAGTTACGTCGGACTGGACGGCATCAAACGGGAAACACGAATTCGCTTCCGCGGCGAGCCGCAGTCGATTGCACGCGGGACGGCGAGTTACTTGCTGTCGCTCGAGAGCGGCGAACGTGTCGCGCTCCAGTGCGAGATCGAAGCGATCGTCGAGCGTCCACCGGAGGCGGCAGTCGATCCGCGCAGGCGAGATCGGAAGGAGACGACGCGCCGCTCGTACGTCTCGTGGGCGCGAGGCTGCACCGAAATCACGACGGACAGCGAATTCATGAATCGCCTGCTGGATCGAAGCGCGCGAGACCTTCGAAACCTCATCACGGACCAGGCCGAAGGGATCTTCCCAATGGCCGGCTTACCGCGATTCAACGTTCCCTTTGGTCGCGATGGAATCATCACGGCTCTGCAGACGCTCGCGCTCAACCCAGACATCGCACGCGGCGTTCTCCGTTTCTTGGCGAATCGGCAGGGCTCGAAGGTCGATCCGTGGAACGCTGAAGAGCCGGGCAAGATCCTGCACGAAGTACGAGCCGGCGAAATGGCCCGCCTCGGGGAGATTCCGTTTCAGCTCTACTACGGCAGCATCGATTCGACGCCACTGTTCGTCGTCCTGCTCGCATGCACGACGTTTTGGACCGGCGACATTGCGTTGTTCCGCGAGTTGGAGCCAAACCTGGCCCGCGCCCTGGAGTGGATGGAAAAGTACGGCGACCGCGACGGGGACGGGCTTTTCGAATATGCGGGTCCCGACTCGAGGCCCGGCGAGCAGTATCGAAAGGGCCTGCGCAATCAGGGGTGGAAGGACTCGCCGACTGCGGTGTTGTGCGATGACGGCACCCCGGCTGACCCACCCGTTGCACTCGTCGAAGTTCAAGCGTACGCATACCTCGCCTACGAGCGGGCTTCGTGCGTCTACCGAGCGCTCGGGGAGCTCGAGCGAGCCAACGACCTCGAGCGGCATGCCGCGCAGTTGCGGGATCGATTCCATCGTGCATATTACGATCCCCAAACGCGCTTCTACGCGCTCGCCTTGACCGGCGCGAAGCGGCGAGTCACGGCGATTGCCAGCAATCCGGCACACGCGCTGTGGGCAGGGATCGTCCCCGTTGCGGATGCCCGCTTCGTGGCCGAGCGACTATTGCAGCCGGATCTGTTCAGCGGTTGGGGCATTCGAACGCTCGCCGTCGGGCAGCCGGGGTACAACCCCATGAGCTATCACAACGGGTCGGTCTGGCCTTTCGACAACTCGATCGCGGCGGCGGGCCTGAAGCGATACGGATTCGACGAAGCCGCACACCGCGTGATCGGAGGCGTCGTAGATGCGAGCATCCATTTCGAGGCGCAGCGCTTGCCCGAAGTCTACTGCGGATTCTCCCGCGACGAGTCCCAGCTCCTGTCCGCGATGCCGGGTTCGTGCAGTCCACAGGCTTGGTCCGCCGGCGCCGCTTTTCTCTTCGTCGCCACTCTGCTCGGCATCGAGCCGGATGGGTTGCGCCGCCGGGTTCGGTTCCGGCCAACTCTTCCGCCACGTCTCGGCGAGCTTCGGTGCAGCAACCTCCGTGTTGCTGGCGGGGTCTTGGACGTCGTTTGCGAACGGAAGGGCGGGCGGGTGGTTCTCGAAGCGACGCGCAATCCAGACTCTCTCGAAATCGAAGTGAACTGAAGCCTCCATGGCCGACCCCGTCGACTCGACTGACCGGAACATTCAGCGAGCGCTCGCTACCGGCCGAAACGTCGCCGTCGTCGGGCTGTCGGACGATCCCTCGCGTCCGAGCCATGACGTCGCACGATACCTGCAGCGCGCCGGTTTTCGCGTGATTCCCGTGAACCCAAACTTGGGCACGGTTCTCGGTGAGCGCTGCTACGAGAATCTATCGGCGATTCCGATTGCCATCGACATCGTGGACGTGTTCCGGCGGTCCGAGTTCGTCGCCGAGGTCGTGGACGAATCCATTCGAATCGGTGCGAAGGCGATCTGGCTGCAGCTCGGCGTCAGCGATCCGGACTCAGCCGCGCGAGCGCGTCGAGCGGGGCTTGTTGTCGTCGAAAACCGGTGCATCAAGGTCGAACACGCCGTGCGAGGCTAGCGGAGCATCGAGGCGAGCGACACGCGTACGTAGTGACCCTTCGTTGCGGGCACGGTGTCGCACGCGAGGTAGATCTCGAGAGTTTCCGGGAGGATCACCATGCTTTGCAAAGTGAGCATCCCCTGAGAAACGTCGCCGAGGACCGACTCGATTGCCGGCACGTCGATCGTCCCGTGCCGCTCGCGGGCGAACTTCTGCAACGTTCGATACCGACCGTACCACGGCATCACGTTCGGAGTGTCTCGCTGAAAGTGGTTGCACGAATACACGGCATCTTCGGTAGGCTCGCGAACGAAAACTTCCTTCGGACCGATTTCGGCAACCGCGATCGCGCCAGACTTGTCCGCGAGGATGAGGTTGTTCGACGTCGTGATGCGGGACTTGCGGAGCAGCGCGATCGCCTCCTTCGTCGTTCCGCATTCTTCGAGAATCTGGCGAAAGAGAAAGATGTACGGAGTTCCGGACGACGTGCTGCCGCCGTCGTAGACCTCCATCACCGCGAGCGCGAGCCCGTCGCGGTTCACGCCGGTCAGCACGCCGGCGAGACCGGGCCATCCAACCGCGACGAATGAACGGTAGCCCTTTGGCCGATAGGCGAGCAGTCGCGTGAAGTTTTGCGCGACGCCGAGCGACGGAAAGTCGAGATTCCGTCCGAGCATCACACGGCCGTCACGCGTCGCTTTTCCGCGCACGGCGATGGTCGAGCAGCGCGGAACTTCCTTGAGATCGAGAAACGTGTTTGCCACGAGCACTTGATCGTAGGAGAGACCTGCGGCGTCGGCGAGCGCGTGCATCTCGGTGCAATATCGTTCTGGGATGAAAGGCTCCATCGCCCGGGCGCTCGGCGCGAGGTCTGGGACATTGGTCCCGAGCAGGAGTAGAAGGGGCGTGAGGTACCCCGTGAACAGCAGACGGATCTCCGAGCCGAATGCGGTCGCGTGAGCCCGTCCCATCTCCTCGGGGGATCCGGCGATCGTCACGGCGGGCGGGGATCCCGGCGCCGATGAGTCACTGTTCCCGGCAAGCGCGGTGACGAACAAGAGCGTGATAAGGGCTCCCACGATCCCGAACGCGGCGACGCCTTTCGCTCGCGGGTTCCGACTCGGCAAGGTGGTCATGGTGCCCATTCTGATACGAAGTGCCGTCCGTCAACAAGCGTGACTTCGCGCGCTTGACGCCGTTTCGCGCCAGCGGCTACCGTTGCATGCGAACACGCACTTTCGAGGAGCCACGACGCGTGATTGAAAAAAAGACGCCCTACGAGCTTCAGCTGTTCGTCTGTACGAACCTCCGTCCCGAAGGCCGAGCCTGTTGCAGCCTCCGCGGCTCGGATCGCCTGCGCGATGCGCTGAAAGACTGGGTGAAGAAGCACGGCCTTCAGCAAAGAGTCAGGGTCAGCAAGGCCGGATGCCTCGACCTGTGCGAGCAAGGTCCGAACATCATGGTCTTCCCCGGCGGGACGTGGTATTCGGACGTTACCGACGCGGACTTGCCGTCGATCATCGAGCGACACCTGCGGCCGCTCGTCGCCGAGCCTCTGGGCTAGCGGCTTTCCTGCAGCGACAGGAAGTGAAACGCGGCGAGAACCAGCGAGTGCGTGATCTTCCCTTCGCGAACCAGGCGAGTGAGTTCGTCGAGGCGATAGGTTACGACCGAGATGTCTTCGCCCGCTTCGAGCTTCGGCTCGGCCACCTTTTTCGCACCGGCTCCGAGGTACGTGTAGAGCACGTTGTTCAGGATCGCCGGATTCGGGTGCGACTTCCCGAGCGACACGATCATCTCGGCGCGATACCCGGTCTCCTCGAGAAGTTCTCGTCCGGCTGCCTGCATTGGGCTCTCGTCAGGATCGACCATGCCGCCCGGGATCTCGAGCGTGACCTCACCGATGCCGTGACGGTACTGCTCGATCAGTACGATTTCGCCGTCCGGAGTGATCGGAACGACGTTGACCCATGGACCGGCTTCGAGCACGAAGAAGTCGTGGCGCGTGCCCGTCCTCGGCGATTCGATTTCGTCGCGCCGAAGCGAGAACACCTTGAAGTGACCGATCGGGTGGGTCGCCAGCTTGCGCCACGGCTCAGTCATGGAGTGCCTTTCTGCTTCGCCGCACCGCAGCGAGCGCGCGGATCGTAGCCCACGGCACGCGTCGCGACAAGGCGCGCGCTACGAGCCCTTGCCGCTCCACGCGGGCGCGGCGCCCGGCTCGTGCCAGTGGCGCGTGAGGTCCAACCACATCGCGAGTCCCTTCCATTTGCCGAATCGTGCGTAGTGGCGTCGCAAGCGCGAATCGGGCGGAACCAGCCGCAGGTGCTTCTGCCTCGAAAACGTCGCACGACACCACGAGTCGATCCCGAGGTACTCGTAGTGTCCGCAGAGCTTGAGGAGGTTCTCGGCGGAGTAGGGACCGAAGCCTTTCAGGTCGAGAATCGCCGCGCGAAGCGAGCTTGCGTCACCCGTCCACGTGCGCCACGATTCCGGATCGACCTTTCCAGCCGCGACGTTCGCGGCGAATTCGCGAAGGAATGGTGCCCGGTATCCGCAGCGGATGCGTTCCCGAAGATAGCCGACGGATCGTGCGGCGATCGCCTCGGGCGTCGGAAACGCTCGAAGACCAAGCGATGCCGGCGCACCGAGCTCGCGGACGAGCGCGTCGACGATCTTTCGCGTGAGCGCCCAGGAGCAGTTGGTCGTGCAAAGAAACTTCACCGCGTCTTCGAAGGCTGTCGCGCAGCGAAGCAGGCGACCGGCCTTTCGTTCGGAGGCCCAACGAAGCGCGTCGTCTCCGGCGAGCTTCGCGTGGAGCCCGGAGAAGTCTTCGTCGAGGCGGAGGATGCTCGACGCGACGCGGAGGGCGCTCGAGGTCGAGCGAGCCGGCCGGGCGACGACTTCGAGCGCCTCACCGGTATTGCGAACGCCCACGGCCGTTGCCGTCGTTCCCGAGACAAAGGCAAACTCGAGCAATCGCTTCGCGCGATCGTATCGAAAGGGAGGCAAGTCGAACCAACCGTGGCTTTCGACGGTGAGCGCGAAGTCGAAGCCCGGAGGCACTCTGATGCAATGCTGCGGTGGTATTCTGGCTGATCGGACGGTTGTCATGCGATCGACGGCGCGTGAATCCGAGGGCGACTCATGTCGACGACGAATCCGGCGCCACGTGGCGGGATCAAATGGTTCATTGCGCTCGCCATCGGCAGCTTCCTCGCGGGCCGCGGAATCCTCGGCCTGCTCCACGTCACCGACACTGAAGATCCTTGGACGCAGTTTCTCATGGGTCTTGTCGCTATCGCGATCTCGATCGCTTTTCGCGTGCTGAGTCGTCGCGAAATGCAGCGTGACGACGCCTGATCCGTCGTCATCGCGCTCCCCACCTTGCAGAAAGAAGCCCCGCTTCGACGACCTTCGGCCCGAGTCGCTTCGACGACTCGCCTTCTCGACGCGTCATCTCGGCGAGTTCGAAGATCTCGATTGCGAGAGCGATCGGAACGAGGACTTCGTCAGCCGCCGTCGACTGGAGGTCATTCTGCCGCTGAGCATAGTAGCCAAGTGAGTCCACCGGTTTGCGACGATCGTTCATCGAACCGAAGAACGCATTCATTCGAGGCGCAAACGACTTCTTGTCCTCGCGCCACTCGGTCTCGACGTTGCAGACGACCTTCTGATCTGGAAAACAGAGTTCTTGGATAGTCCAGGATTTGAAGTGGTGGGCGCAGGTGGATTCGAACCACCGATCTCTTGCGTGTGAAGCAAGCGCTCTAGCCAGCTGAGCCATGCGCCCACGGTTCGGCGAACGCGGGGCGGATGATAGAGAGGCGCAGAAGGGGAGTCAAGGCGACGTCGGGTGGTCGCCGTTGCGCACGATCGGCAACAGCTCGGCGAATCGTTCGATGAAAAAATCGGGATGCGTCGCGGTGAGCTCGGCTCGCGACGCGTATCCATACCCCACGAGGCAAACGGCGACGCCAGCGGCTCGCCCGGCCTGAGCGTCGGGGATTCCGTCGCCGACGAGAATCGTGCGCGTCGCCGTCGAGCCGAGCCGCTCCATGACGTGGACGATGGGCAGCGGATCCGGTTTTCGGAGCGGCAGAGCATCTCCGCCGACGATCAACGTGAAGTAGTGACGGAGACCGAGCTGCTCGAGGACGGCCTCGGAAACCGCCTGTGGCTTGTTGGTGACGATGGCGAGTGAAACTCCGGCGAGCGCATCGAGCGTCTCCCGAACGGCAGGATAGGCACGGGTCCGCTCGCACGGGCGCTCGAGGTAGAACTGCCGAAACACCCGCAGGGCCTCGTCGGTGTCGGCGATGCGTCCGGCGAAGCATCCCTCGACGAGATGTTTCACGCCGTAGCCAACGAATCCGCGAACGGTCTCGACGTCCAGCGGCGGCAGTCCGAATGCTGCAAGCGTGCGATTCGCGGTTGCCGCAATGTCCGGCAGCGAGTCGACGAGAGTGCCGTCGAGATCGAACAGAACGGCGTCGTATCCCATCGTGTCGCAAGCCTAGCGCGGGACCGCTCGATCTTCCAGCGATGCGTAGCGACCGCTTGGCAACGGCAAAGTCCGAGCAAACCAGTTGAAAAGAATCGACGAGTGCGGCGGGAAGTCGGAGATAGAATGACCGCCGGCATGCGGACTTCAATTGCCCTCCCATTCCGCTCACCGGTGGGAGTGTCTTTCCGACGCGACGTGTGCCGTTCTGCATCACTCACCCATCAAGCGACCCGCGACGACGTCGTGGCTGTCTTGTCGTCGTCAGCCGTCGCCGCCTCGAATCATTCGTCATTCATACCGGACCGTGCGAGCGCCAAAGCTCGCCTGTCCAATCCACTCGGGCTTCCGCGCGTGGCCCGTCGAATCGGGCCGAGGAGGTGCTCATGGACGTGCGACGCATCGAAACGACCATTCGCGACTCGGTGCAGACCGTCGGCCTCACGGTGGCGGAGTACGTGTTCAGCGAACCGCGGCGTGTCCGGCTCGTCGTCGACAACGACACCGGCGTCTCGGTTCAGGACTGCGTCCGTGCGACTCACGCAGCCGAGGAGGCACTGCGTGTGTCGGGCTACGATCCAGAGGACTTCACGATCAACGTCGAATCGCCTGGGCTCGACCGAAAGCTGTCGACACCTCACGACTTCGAGCGCTTTCGTGGCAAAGAAGTGCGAGTGACGTTCCTGAACGACATCGATGGTCGTCGCCGCGTTACGGGCATCCTCGGGCCGGTGACGGCTGAACGGATCGAGTTGACCGAGCAGAAGCGAAACGTGAGCATCGATCGAACGATGGTGAGGGAGGTGCGTCTGTTCACCTCGTTCGGGCTTCGACATCACTAACGGAACTCGGAGCGGCCGATCGGGTTTGAAGTCGCCCAACGGCTCGCGAGAGCCACGAAGTCCGTCATCGATCGACGGAAGTGAGTCGAAGTCGAAAACTCGCAGGGAGGCAAGCCATGAGTTCGAGGTCGATCCACCGTATCGCCGCGTCGCTCGTCGTTGGCGCGATTGCGGCCGTCCCCGCCGTTGCGCAGCGGGCGGATGCGCCGAAGAGGATCCCGCACCACGAGGAAGGCATCGAAGGACCTGAACGGCTGCGCGACGAGATCCACGGGCTGCGTGCCAACGTCGATCGCTTACGTGATGAGATCAAGCAAGCCGTGGCCGCCGGCGGCGCGGGCAACGCCAAGGCGCTCGCGAATCAAGCCAAGGAAGACAAGCGCCATCTCGCAGGAATCGAGCATCGACTCGCCGAGGCAACACCCGTGCTCGATCGAATGCGCCATCATGCATCGGCATTGGAGAAGAAACTCGAGACGGCAAAGCGCGACGGCGACGAAGTTGCCTCTGCACGGCTCGAGAAGGAGATCGCCGAGGTCCATGAGCGCATCGCGAAGGTCGAGAAGGCACGGGAGTCGGGCGAAGGCGTCGCGCACGGGCGCGAGCATGCCGGGCCGCCGTCACCCGAAGCGATGGAGAAGCGCGCTGACGCGTTGATCGCCCGCGCGAAGTCGCTCGAAGATTCCGGCAACTCGGAGCGGGCATCCGCGCTCCGGCGAGCCGCAGCGGAGATCCAAGAACGCGCCGTCAGGATCCGCAACGGAGAACCGATCCGACCGGGCAACGGTGGCCCGCCGCGATTCCGCTCGGGGCCCGACGGAGGACCACGTCCTCCATTACCGGCGAATGAGCTGCAGGCCCTCCGGGGCGACGTCCAAGCGATCAAGGCCGAGCTTCGCGAGATCCGAGCGTCGTTGCAGCAGCTGTCGAAAGATCGAGCCGACAAGCCGGCGCATCACCGCAAGGCCGGGAGCGACGGTGTGAAGCACGCTCGCTAGCAGAGAAGTCGCGACGTATCACGAGGGCCCGGGAATACCGGGCCCTCTTCGTTGAGTGCCGAGCCGTCTCGACGGCGTTGACGTCCGAGACTTCTGCCCGCCCAACGGAAGTGAACGGTGGCTACGCGTGGCAGCGTGACCGCCGGGCGGCGTCGACCGTAAACTCGGCGAGACTCCGAAGCGGGAGATACCGCGGCCGACCGTCGATCACTTGTTTTGGGGGACCAGGCCCTCGCCGCCGACGAGATCCACGAAGGTCCCGCCATTGTCTTCCGCGAGCTTGCGGAGGAACGGGCCTTCGAGCTTGCCCACGCTGATCGTGTTGATGACGACCTTTCGAAGGCCGTTCAGTCGCTTCACCTCGGCCTCGATGTCCTCCCACTTCGTCATCTTCCCCGCGGTTGGCTGACCATCCGTGAGGAGGAACATCGTGTCGACTTGGGTGGTGTAGCTCTTGTCGTACGTGCCGATGCCGGCGACGCCGAACGCCATCTGCAGCGCATCCCAAATGTTCGTGCGACCGACCTGCCCGACGCTCCCTCCGGTCCGATTGTTGTGTGCGACCTCGACTCCGCGCGGCTTCTGTTTCTGCACGAAGGCGATCGCATCGGCCTTGTTCGAGTCGGTCGCAGGTGAAACGTCCTTCTTCCAGCTCGTGACCTCGGTCTCGAACAGGATGATGTTGAACTTCACGTTCTCCTTCAGGTTCTTGATCGTGCGAATCAGCTCGGCCTTTGCGATCTCGATCTTGACGGTCGAGGTGAAGTTCGTTTCGCCGTACTTTCCCTTGTCGACGATCGCAGCAGCCTTGTCGACCTCCTCGGCCATGCTCCTGCTCACGTCGAGCAGGAAGATCATGTTCTTGCTCGGCGTGTTGATGCCGTAGTAGTGCGTGCCCGGGCCCTTGTACTTTCGATCGAGTCCGCCCGCAGCGGGCTTCGCGCTTCCGGCGCCGACGGATTTCGGCGGGTTCTGAGGCGGGACGACGAAGCCGTCGCCGCTTCGGGCCCACCAGTCCTCCCACTCCTTCGGTTCGGCGCCGAAGTTGAATCCGGTGATCTGCGTGAGAGCGATCTTCGCGTCGACTCTCAGACGCCCTTCTTCCTTGAGGACCGCCAACAGCGGGACGATCGATCGCTTGTCGCGAAGCTTGCCGGATGCAGCGCAAGCGGCCGAACGCACCTGCCACGCGGTATCGGCGAGCAGCGTGTTCAACGTCTCGACGACGCTCGCATCGCCGACCTTGGCGAGTGAGTCCGCCGTCGTCGTGCGAACGACCGGCTCGGGGTCCTTCGCGAGTGCTTTGAGTGGTTCGAGCACCTTTGGATCTCTGAATCCGCCGAGCGCTTCGGTGATGGCGCGTCGAACCTCCCAATCGGGGTCGGCCACGTTCGCCAAGAGCGGTTCGAGCGACTGCGGATTACCCATTCGACCGAGGGCCATCGCGACGAACGGTCGAGCTTTGCCGGTCCCTGGTGCCGAAAGCGCCTTCTCCACTGCGGCGACCGCGGCGTCACTGCGGAATCCCGACAGCACGCGCAGCGCCTCGTCGCGTACGTTGAATGCGCGGTCCTTCAACGTCTCGACCAGGAGGGCGGCGGCTTCCGCGTCGTCGACTCCGTCGAGAATCGGAACCGTGGTCGCTCGCACTTCGGGATTCGAGTCGCTCATGTACTTCTTGAAGCGCGAGATCTTTTCGGCGCGCTCGTCGGCGGCCAACATCGTGCTGGCGAACAGCAGAACCGCGATCGTCAACAGCGGTACGCGCAAGGCTCTTCGGATCATCATGGTCTCACTTGGTGGCATAGGCACGGAGGACGTACTTCTGCCAATTCTCGTCGAACTCGGCGGGCAGCCATCCATAAACGTCGCGCAGCGCGTCCGCCGTCTTCTTGCCGGCCTTGATCTCGTCGACGAACTTGCGGAACAAGTCCTTGTCCTTCGCAATGAGGAAGTCGACGTAGGTGAAGGAGAACGCCATGTCTTCGTAGTCCATGCCGTTCAGCTCTTTCGTACTGAGTTCTCCGAAACTCGGGTTGCCCTTTTTCCCAATCGACTTGTAGACGTGCGTCTTCCACTCGTTGTTCTTCCAGTTCGAATCGGGCGGCACCTCGACGAAGCAGAAAGTCCGAGTCGCCTTGCACAACGTCCACTCGCAGTAGTAGGCGAAACCTTCATCGAGCCAAGCGGGCGGATGGACCTTGTACCCCTTGTACTTGTGCAGGAGCAGGTGCGCGCTGTTGTGGATGAGGTTCGCGTGAACGTCTTCGTCGGATGGCGTCAAATCGGGATTGCGCCACGTCACGAACCGCGAGACCTGGTCACCCAGCGTCTTGTGGCCGGCGATTCCGCCGCCGCCTTCGCCGACGTATTTCTTCATGTAGCGCGTAAAGCTGTCCAGCTTCTCGAACAGATAGACGTCGTGCTTCGGGGTGACGGACTCCTTGGTCGTGTCGAGGACTTTCGAGTAGAGATTCCAAAGCGCTTCGAGGCGCCCCAAGTACAAGTGGGCGCCCTTGTGCATGTCGAGGTGCTGATCTTTCGCCGAAACCTCGTGCAGCCCCATGTCGAATCGGAAGTGCGCGTTCTCGAGGTGCACAAGAGTCTCGCCGGTTTCCTTGTCGGTCTTCTGGCGTGCCTCGAGCCACGCGTCGCGCTTCTTCTTGAGCTCGTCCCACTCTTCGATCGCTGCATCGACCTTGCACTTCGGGCAGAGGGTGAAGCCGAGCCCGAGGCAGCAGGGCTTGTTCAGATAGACCGAGCAGAAGAGGGCATCGTCTTCGGGCTTGTGCAGCGTGCACGGAATCTTGCCGGTTCGACGGCACTTGAAGCAGAGCTTCGCTTCTGTTCCCGGTTTGCCTTGATCGTCCGGAGGAGTCGTTTGCGCGGACGATCGAATGGCTACGAGTGCGAGCGCGAGCGCGCACGCGAGGGAAGCGACGAGGATCACTCGCCCAAACGGCATGAGTGGCTTCACTCTTCCTTAGGTTTCTGTTGAAAGGGTCGCGGACGCTACGCGATCGCCGCATTCTAAGTTCGCCCCGAACTGGGACAAACCAAATTCCCCACGTTCCGATTCGGCATCTCGTTTCACCGCGGGCACCGTGCACGCCGAAAAGAGACCTCCAATTCCGCCTCGAGGAGGTCACGATGAACCGACTTGCTCTATGCCTGGTCTCTGTCGCCGCGTTTGCGGTCGAGACCCTCGCGCAACCTGCCCCCGCCGTCGATGGCGCTGCCGCGGCCACGTCCTTGCGAAACGCCGTGCGGTACGCGCGCGATCGAGTCTATCCAGCCCTCGTCCACGTGCAGCCGGTATTCGACACGTACGTCGGCGGACAGAAGCAGCTCGGCACCGCCACCGGCTCGGGCGTCATCATCGACCGCCAGGGCTACGTGGCGACGAACCACCACGTCGCCGGAGACGCGCGGCGGCTGCTCGTCACCCTGAGCGACAAATCCCAAGTACCAGCGACGCTCGTCGGCTCCGACCCGATGACCGACGTCGCGGTGATTCGCCTCGACCTGAGCCAACGCGGTAACGAGGAACTGCCGGTCGCCACGCTGGGCGACTCGGACATGCTCGAGGTCGGCGATTGGGTGATCGCCATGGGCAGCCCGCTCTCGCTCGCGCGGTCGCTGTCGCTCGGCGTGGTCTCGTGCGTCGACCGATACCTCGACCCGTTGCAGTTCGAAGATCCCGACGAGCGCACCGGCCTCTTCAACACGTGGATCCAGACGGACGCGGCGATCAACCCAGGCAACTCGGGGGGCCCGCTCGTGAATCTCGCCGGCGAGGTCGTCGGCCTGAACGCGCGAAAGCTCCTCGTCGCGGAGAGCGTCGGCTTCGCGATTCCGGTGAACCTCGTGAAAGAGGTCGTCACGAGATTGATCGCCAACGGCCACGTGGAGCGTTCGGCAATCGGGCTCGAGTGCCAACCGCTCCCGCAAGATCCCGCCCGACGCCGCGAGGGGTCGGATCGAGGCCTCCTCGTCTCGAACGTGATTGCGGGGTCTCCAGCCGAAGTTGCGGGCGTCCATGCCGGTGACGTGCTGACTTCGTACGACGGTGCGCCCATCTCCGCGCTCTTCGACGAGGAACTTCCAGCGACTCGCAAGCGCATGACCGATCCTCCGGTCGGAAAGACCGTCGACGTGATCGTTCGGCGTGACGGCGAAGAGAAGAGATTCCGCATCGTCACGCAGGAGCTCGGTCGGTTCTCGGCCAACGAAGAGGAGGAGCCGCTCCTCGGCCTGACGGCCAAGGGCATCACCGAGGCAATGGCCCGTGAGCGCCAGCTTCCGTCGACGAAGGGCGTGCTCGTCACCGGCGTGCAGGTCGGAAGTCCGGCCCACAACGCCGAGCCGCGGCTGCACGAAGGCGACGTGATCCTCGACTTCGCCGGCACGGCCGTCGCATCGCTCGCCGACTTGCGAAACGCCGAGGAGGCCGCACGCCGTCGTCTCCTGAACGGCGTCGTCGTGAAAGTCCGACGCCAGCGCGACCTCTTGTGGGTGCTCGTCAAGGCCGATCCCGAGGCGCGAGCCAAGAAAGGAGCGTGAGCCATGTTCGACGTGACTTCAGGCGCCCTGCTTTGTCTCGCGTCGATGGGAGCAACGGATGACATCGCCGCGAACACGGCTGCGCGGTTCCGTGAAGTTGCCCCGGCGCTCGCCAGCGTCCACTTCGTCGCTCGCAGCGAGAGCCCGAACGGCGGATCCGCAGATTGGGAGTCCGACTTGCTCGGGGTGTTCGTTTCCGCGGACGGCCTCGTGCTCGTTCCGGGATCGATCAAGCCCGAGAAGCGCGTGCGCACCACGTTGGTGTCGATCACCGTAACGACGACCGAGGGCACGACGTTCGACGCGGCGTTCGTGAGCAAGGATGCAGATCTCGGCATTGCGTTCGTCCATGTGCGCGAAAGCCATTCGGACGGTTTTCCGTTCGTGCGATTCGATGCGGACGGCGATCTCGATGTCGGAGACCCGGCAATCGCGTTCGCTATCTTGCCGGAAAGCCTGGAACGCGCCCGGCGGTGCGAATTGGTTCGAGTCGCTGCGGCGCTCACGCGACCCCGTCGGATCTTCCTCGTGAACGAGAGCCTCGCCGACAACCTCGGCAGTCCCGTCGTGAGGCTCGATGGCGTCGTCGTGGGAGTAGTCGCGACTCCCCGCCTCCTTCGCAGCGCCGCGTCGGCGCCGCTCGGCGAGGACGGCGGGGCCTCCAACTTGGCGCCCCCGTGCATCCTTCCTTCGGCGGCAATCGCGAAGCGAATCGCAGACCTCCCGCGCGACGACACGTCGGCGCCGCGGCCGTG
>JACOTG010000055.1 GCA_016178505.1 Planctomycetota bacterium | reverse complement strand
GACTTTGCCATCGCCGACCTCCTCATCAATGTGGGCTACGAGCCCGACAGAACATTTGAGGACCCACGGTACCTCGCGAGGGGGTCGGCGCTTCCTACCGCAGCCTTCTCATCCCATCTGGCTCATTCGTTCCGATTTTTTCCCCACTGCTCGCCTTCGTTGGCATTCAACGCCTCACGGCGAGTCATGGCGGTAGGGCCCATTCGCGGGCCGCGCGCCGGGCAATGGGGCCCTCTTCGCGGGGATGTCCTGTCGCAGGCGCGGACGCCGACGTCGCGCGAATGGGCCGAGGGGCTTCGACTCGCCGAACGGCTCTCGCATCACCGGAGAGATCCCCGAGCGACGAGGTTAGCAGCCGTTCGTTCGAAGTGCTGCGTCGATCGCGCGGCCACGGGTCGTTCGTTCGCTCCGGCTGCATCCCAGTGCTCTCACTCGTTGCTCACTCATTGGAATCCGCAGCCTCACGGCGAGTCATGGCGGTAGGGCCCATTCGCGGGCCGCGCGCTGGGCAATGGGGCCCTCTTCGCGGGGACGTCCCGTCGCAGGCGCGGACGCCGACGTCGCGCGAATGGGCCGAGGGGCTTCGACTCGCCGAACGGCTCTCGCATCACCGGAGATGTCTCCGATTCAGCAGCCGACCTCGCGCAGCACCGCATTCAATGCGCCCTCGTCGACGGCCACCCCCGTGCGCACGCGGCCGATCGCTTCGGGGAGGACGAAGCGCACGCGGCCGTCGATACGCTTCTTGTCGTGAGACATCGCCGCGTGAACGACGGCGCGATCGAGCGGGGCTCGAAGGCGAATCGGCAGACCGAGCGACTCGAGGAGCCGCCGCACGCGCTCCTCGTCGCGCGGCGTAAAGCCCGTGGCCTCGCACGCGAGACGGCACGCCGCGACCATGCCGATCGCCACCGCTTCGCCGTGACGGTACGCGCCGTACCCGCTCGCGGCCTCGATCGCGTGGCCGATCGTGTGGCCGAAGTTGAGGATCGCGCGGCGTCCTCCCTCGCGTTCGTCCTCCGAGACGACGTCCGCCTTGAGCTTCGCGCTCTTGAACACCACGTCTTCGATCGCGCGCGGCTCGCGAGCCAGGGCGTCCGCCGCGCGTCGCTCGAGGAGCGCGAAGAGATCGGCGTCACCGATGACGCCGCACTTCACCGCCTCGGCGAGCCCCGACCGAAGTTCTTCGTCGGGGAGCGTTCGCAGGACGCCAGGGTCCGCGACGACCGCGAGCGGTTGGTGGAACGCGCCCACGAGGTTCTTGCCTTCCGGCACGTTCACGCCGGTCTTGCCACCGATCGCGGCGTCGAGCTGACCCTGCAGCGTCGTCGGCACGGCGATCCACGCGACGCCGCGCAGATAGCTCGCGGCCGCGAAGCCCGCGAGGTCGGTGACGACCCCGCCGCCGAGCGCCACGACGAGCGAGGCGCGATCCATTGCGTGTGCGGCGAACGCGCGGCACAGGCTCTCGACCTGCGTGAGCGACTTCGTTGCCTCGCCTGCGGGCACGACAACCCGTCTCACGTGGAGGCCGGCGGACGAGAGCGATCGCTCGACGTCGCCACCGAGCAACCGATCGACCCCCGAGTCCGTGACGAGAGCGAGCCGCGCGCTCCCTCGATGTCCCGCGGCGATGGATCCCAAGCGCGCGAGCGATCCCCACTCGACGACGACGGGGTACGAGCGATCGGCGAGTCGAACGAGCGCTTCAGGCACCGCCCACTCCTCGAGAAAAAAATCCGTCGGCGCGTAACTTCTGGCTCGGAGGCTCGACATGGTAGCAGGGCGATCTTCGGCGAGGAACGGCAGCGCCGGGGACCGTTGGTAGAATGCCGCGCGCTTCTCCCTGGAGGGATCGTGAAACTTCCATTGGCCACACTCGATGACGCGCTTGCCGCGCTTTCCGTCTGCACCGACTACGAGAAAATGGCGCGCACGGGGCACGGCTACGCCCGCCTCGACCTCTCGACGATCGAGCGGCTCGTGCGAAGGCTCGGCGATCCGCATCTCGATTATCGCGTCGTCCACGTCGCGGGGACGAAGGGCAAGGGCTCCACGACGCGGCTCGTCGCGCGAATCCTCGAGGCCGCGGGCGAGCGGGTCGGCGAATACACGTCGCCGCACTTGGTGCGCCTGACCGAGCGCATCCGCGTGCGGGGCGCCGAGATTCCGGGTGAAGCGGTGGCGGCGATCCTGTCGCGCGTCACCGACGAGCTTCACTCGGACGGCGCGGACGCGAATCGCCCCACGTTCTTCGACTTCATGACGGCGATCGCCTTCGCGCGCTTCGCGGACGAGCGCGTGACCACGGCGGTCGTCGAAGTGGGCATGGGCGGGCGGCTCGATTCGACGAACGTCGTGGGCCCCGACGTTTCGGTGATCACGTCGATTTCGCTCGACCACACCGAGGCGCTCGGCGACACGCACGCGGCAATTGCCGCGGAAAAGGCGGGCATCGTGAAGCCCGGCGTACCCGTCGTGACCGGCGTCGATGGCACGTTCGAGGGTGGACCGGCCGAGGCGCTGGAAGCGATTCGCGCGGCCGCGAAGGCGAAGGGTGCGCCCGTTCATGCGATGCGCGAGGACTTTCACGTCGGGCCCGCCGAGCCGGCCGACGTCGACGGCCGCGCCGGGATCCGGTTCACGGTGTCGACGTGGAGG
Organism: Planctomycetota bacterium; assembly: GCA_016178505.1. GTDB lineage: Bacteria > Planctomycetota > JACOTG01 > JACOTG01 > JACOTG01 > JACOTG01. The sequence goes on along the minus strand of JACOTG010000055.1, from coordinate 7,146 downwards.
ACCCCGATCCTCGAGATCGAGATGCCCGTGCTCGGAGCGCACCAAGCGCGCAATGCCGCGGTGGCGATCGCCGCCATCGAGGTGCTGCGCGAGAGCGGCGCCGTAAGCGTCAGCGACGATGCGATCGTTGCCGCGCTGCGCGACGTCGAGCTTCCGGCGAGGATGGAGATCGTCGCTTCGTCGCCTCTCACGATCGTCGATACCGCGCACAACGACGGCTCGTCGCACGCGGCCGGCGAAGCGCTCGCGCTCCACTTTCCGAATCGCGAGGCCGTCGTCTGCTTCGGTTGCGCGAAGGACAAGGATGCCGGCCAGATCGCGATGGGCTTCTTGCCGTTCGTGCGCGAGTGGATCCTCACGCGCGCGCCAAGCCCGCGCGCCGCCCTGCCCGAGGACCTGGTCGACGAGCTGCCCGACCCGACGCAGCCGGTCACGATCGTGCCCGACCCGCTCGAGGCCGTTCGGCTGGCGACCCGCCGCGCCGGACCGCGCGGGATGGTCCTAGTGATCGGGTCCTTCTATCTCGCGGGTGCCGTTCGCGAGTCGCTCGTCGCGCGCGGAGGCCGAAAATGGCGCGAGTGAAGTCCGCCTTCGTCTGCCGGAACTGCGGCGCGCGCGCGTCGAAGTGGGCGGGTCGCTGCGCCGAGTGTCAGGAGTGGGACTCGTTCGTCGAAGAGGTTGACGAACCGTCGACCTCGCTCGCGCCGCGCGCCTCCGTGGAGCGACCGAAGCGAATCGACGACATCGAATCGGCGGGCATGCAGCGCCTCGTCACGGGGATCGCGGAATTGGATCGCGTGCTCGGTGGCGGCATCGTCCCGGGATCGGCCGTTCTCGTCGGGGGGGATCCGGGGATCGGCAAGTCGACGCTGCTTCTCCAGGCTGCCGACGCGATTCAGAAGCGGGGCGCGCGCGTCCTCTACGTGACCGGCGAGGAGTCGCTTCAACAAACGAAGCTCCGAGCGGAGCGAATCGGCGTCGGGTCGGGTGAGGTCTTCCTGCTAGCCGAGACGAACGCGTCCGCGATCGTCGACGCGGCGCGCGAGCTCCGCCCTGCCGCGCTGGTCGTCGACTCGATCCAGACGCTCTATCGCGACGATCTTTCGTCCGCGCCCGGGAGCGTCTCGCAGGTGCGCGAGTGCGGCGCGGCGCTCGTGCGATTCGCCAAGGAAAGCGGAACCGCCGTCTTCCTCGTCGGCCACGTGACGAAGGAAGGCGTGATCGCGGGACCGCGCGTGCTCGAGCACCTCGTCGACACCGTGCTGCAATTCGAGGGGGATCGCCACCAGTCGTTCCGCATCCTTCGCGCGGCGAAGAATCGCTTTGGCGCAACTCACGAGATCGGCGTCTTCGCGATGCGCGATTCCGGTCTCGCCGAGGTCGAGAACCCGTCGCTCCTCTTCCTCGGCGAGGATCGAGGCGGCGCGCCCGGCGCCGCGGTGGCCGCGCTGATCGAAGGAACGCGGGCCCTTCTCGTCGAGGTGCAGGCGCTCGTGGCGGAGGCGCCGGGCCGTCCACCGGCGCGGCGCGTGACGGGCGTGGATTCGGATCGCGTCGCGCTCGTGCAGGCGGCGCTCGAAGTGCGAGCGGGCGTGCGCGTCGGCGCGCGCGATGTCTTCGTGAACCTCGTGGGCGGAGTCGTCGTCGACGAGCCGGCCGTCGATCTCGCGGTCGCGCTGGCGCTCGCGGGCGCCCTCACCGGCCGCGCGCTGCCCGCGGGCACGGCGGTGTTCGGCGAGGTCGGGCTTCGCGGCGAAGTGCGCGCGGTGACTCGGGCGAGCGAGCGTCTCGCGGAGGCCGCGCGCCTCGGCTTCAAGCGCGTCCTCGCGCCGCGCGGCGTCGAGCCCGCGAAGTCCGGCGCCAACGTCGCCGTCGTCGAAACCCTCGCCGACGCACTGCGATTCCTGGCCCCCGTGGGCGCCGCGCCCGATGGCTCGCGCTCGCGCGCGGGCTCCTGACATCGCCTTCTCGTCGCGCGCGACGGGGCCGTTCGTCGGGACGCTTGCGGTCGAACGATCGATTCCCTAATGTCCTGCCCCATGAAGTCGCCGGTCCGCGCTCGGCTCTCGGTGATGATGTTCCTCGAGCTGTTCATCTGGGGCGCGTGGCTGCCCTTGATCTTCGGCTACCTTCCATCGCTCGGGTTCGACTCCCTCGAACAGTCGTGGATCCTCAACGGGTTCGCGATCGCGTCGTTCGTCGGCATGTTCTTCAGCAACCAGTTCGCCGACCGCCGGTTCGCCGCCGAGAAGTTCCTCGCCGTGAGTCACCTGGTCGGCGGCGTCGCGATCCTGTCGCTAGCGTGGACGCGATCGTTCTGGCCTTTCTTCTCGTTGATGCTCGTGCATTCGCTCTTCTACGTGCCGACGCTCTCGATCACGAACTCGGTCGCGTTCGCGAACCTCGAGAACGCGAAGAAGGACTTCGGTCGCGTGCGCCTGTGGGGGACGATCGGCTGGGTCGCGGCGAGCTGGCCGTTCGTCTTCATCCTCGTCGATTGGACGCAGGTGCCGGCGTTTGGCTCGGTGCCGTTCGTCGATTGGCTCGGCAAGGCGCTCGGCACGAGCAAGTCCGGAGCCGCACTTCACGAGGCGACGCGATGGACGTTCGTCGCCTCGGGAGCCGCGTCGCTGGTTCTCGCTGCGTTCAGCTTGGTGCTCCCGCACACGCCGCCGAGGCGCGCGTCGGAAGGCGCCGAGAAGTTCGCGTGGTTCGAGGCGATGAAGCTCCTGCGCGTCCCGTTCGTCCTCGTGCTTTTCGTGGTGACGTTTTTCGATGCGAATGTTCACCAGTGCTACTTCATCTGGACGAACGACTTCCTCCAGTCGATCGGCATCAAGGGCAATTGGGTCATGCCCGTGATGAGCATCGGTCAGGTCGCGGAGATCGGGACGATGGCGGTGCTGGGCTTCGCGCTCAAGCGCCTCGGCTGGCGGAAGACGATGGTGATCGGGGTCCTCGGCCACGCGGTTCGGTTCGGCGTCTTCGCGCTGGCGCCGTACCCGTCGGTCGCGATCGCGGCGATCGCGCTCCACGGCATCTGCTACGCGTTCTTCTTCGCGACGGTCTACATCTTCGTGGACGAGTTCTTCCCCAAGGACGCGCGGTCGAGCGCGCAGGGGCTGTTCAACTTCCTCATCCTCGGGTTCGGGCCCTTCGTCGCGAACTTCGTCTGGCCGCTCCTCGGCTCGTCGCTGACGACGGAGGACGGAGTGGATTTCCGGCGGCTCTTCCTCGTTCCGTCGGGCGTCGCGCTCGCTGCGGCCGTGTTCTTGCTGCTCTTCTTCGACCCGCCCGAGAAACGCGAAACAGCGTCGAGATGACGGCTACTGCACCAACAACGTCACCTCGTTCGTGACGCTGTAGCCGGTCGAGTTCGCGGAGCCCGCGTCCTCCAGGATCGCTTGGAACGAGAACGTGATCGGTCGGCCGAAGCCGCGGTTCTGGAGCAGTGTGAACGGCGCTCGATTGGGAGCGCCCGCGACTTCCGTGACGCCGGCGCACACCGGAGCGGGAAGCCCGCCTCGCAGGCATCGGTACGGCTGCGGCGCGAGCGCCGGCGTGAGCGGCGTCGGATTGCCGGTGCAGCCGATGCGCTGGCCGCGCGCGCGAAGCTCGGTCGAGTTCGACGCGGGTCCGAGCCACGCGTAGAACACGTAGCGAGCACTCGCGGGTCCTCCGGGCGACGCGTTCATCACGATCTGAATCGATTCGCCGATGGCCGCAGTCACGACGCGCGTTCCGGGCGCCCCGGCGCTCGAGTTCACGAGCAACACGTCCGTTGCCGAGCCAGAGGCGGCGTTCACGTTTCCCGCGAGGCAGTCGCAGCGGTCGATGGTGTTCCCGCGAATGCAGCCATTCCCCTGCTGGCAGAACGTGACGCAGCCCGAGTCGACGGTTCCCGTGACGAACACGCGATCACCGACGATGAACGCGCCGCGCGTGTCGAGGTTGTAGAGACCGCCCGCGTCCGCGCGAAACATCACGCACTCGACCGCCTGCTCGAGCGCACCGCACCCGGCAAAGGACGCGCCGCCGCCCGCGGCCTCACGCGACCCGAGGAGCGAAACGACGATCAGGACGACGACGTGCGCGAAGGAAACGATTCGTCGAGTCATGGGACACCTCCATTCATCGGACGCCTTCGAGTCGCTGAGCTACCCAGCATCGCGCATTGTGCTCGGAGTACGAGGGGACGATCAATGGCGACGAGGGTGATTCACGATCGGCTCTCGCGTCGGCTCTTCTCGGGATCTTGCGCCCTACGGCGCATCGCGGGGACAGGGCCCATTCGTGGCCCGCGCGCCGAGGACTCGGTCGGCGTCGCGGGGACGGGCCATTGCGGGCGCGCGAGGCGGGATCGCGCGAATGGGCTCTGGGACTCCGACTCGCCGTGAGGCGTGGGATTCCATTGAGACGTTTGAGATGTCACGCCCTACGGCGCATCACGGGGACACGGCCCATTCGTGGCCGGCGCGCCGAGGACTCGGTCGGCGTCGCGGGGACGGGCCATTGCGGGCGCGCGAGGCGGGATCGCGCGAATGGGCTCTGGGACTCGGACTCGCCGTGAGGCTTGGGATTTCGTCGAGTCGCTCGAGATGTCACGCCCTACGGCGCATCGCGGGGACACGGCCCATTCGTGGCCCGCTCGGCGAAGACTCGGTGTTCGTCGCGGGGATGGGCCATTACCGGCGGAGACGACGGCGAGTCGCTCACCGCTCCGGATCGGAGAGAGCGGCGCTTACGACGACGAGCATTCCGCAGACGGCGAGCGATGCGACGGGATAGACGTACCGCGAATGCGCGGCGTCGAACGACGACGCGTCGAGGAGCGCGAGAAGGAGAACGCGCGCAAGGACGACGCCGGCGATCAGGGCGCTGGCCGCGTAGATCGGTTGCGTCCCATCGACGGCGCGCCGCCGCCGGTAGAGCGCGGCGAGCGCCACGCACGCGGCCGCACCGGCGATGAGCACGAGGGCGGGCTGTACGTGCGCCAGCGCGCGCAGCACCGCGCGCCGCATCCGCGCCGCGAGGCTGCGTTCGCACAGGTAATCGACTCGGTACGTCAGCGCGCCGATCGTCTCTTGCCGCTCGGCGAGAGCCACGTCGGTTTCCGAGCCGCTCGCCTGGTGGAACGAGAGCCGCGCGACCGCGCCCGCGTCTCGTTCGACCTCGAGACAAAACGAGCGCGACTCGGCGGCACCGTTCGGCGACGTCGTCGGGACGCGCGCGATCTCGTCCCCCTCCGCGCTTCGCGCGACGACGCTCACGACGGGGTCGGCCGGATGGCTAGCCCAACCTCGGACCCGAACCGCGGACATCGTCGTCAGTGCCGGCCGCCGGTTCGCCACCTTCGTGAACAGCGCGCGCACGTCTGGCGAGGCGCCGGGATCGTCCCTCGCGGGCGTCGCGGCGACGCGGACGAACCGGACCAAGACGCGCAACAGAGACGCGGGCAGATGAGCGACGAAGGTCGCCGGATCGGGATTGACGGAGGTCAGGAGCACGGGTCGTGCGGCGATTCGACCGGCGTCGCACGCGGCATCGATTTCGGCGGCGGCCGCGGCGTAATACCGCTCGGCGTCGGCGGCGGTCCGATAGTGTCCCGCAGATGCCGCCGCTTCGCGTATGGCCCAGAACAGCCAGGCGTCACCGAGCTCGTCTTCGGCGTGCGTGGCGACTCGGAAGAACGTCTTCCACTTTCCGCCGAGATCTCCTTCGAGCCACGGCTCGAGCTCGCGAAATGTCGGGCTCGCTTCATACGCGCGCCGGCGTGCGTCTGCGGGAACGGCGACGTACCTCGTCGACCGCGCGGGCCGAATGCGGAGGAGAGCGCGCTCCAACGCGACGTACCCCGGGGCGGCTTCGTCCGAGACGACGGCGACTCCGTATTGCACCGCGTTCCTCGACGCGAGCGCGAATCCGAGCGCCGAGACGGCAAGCGCGATCGGGGTCGCTATGCACGCGGCTCGGGCGGCAACCCACGACCACGTGCGGTCCTTTCGCTTCCAGCGCCACGCTTCCATACCCACGAACTGGACGACGAGAATCGCGACGAGCACGCTCTCGGGCCGCATGTGCCAGAGAAGCGCCAACGGAATTCCGGCCACGGCCGCCCACGCCGCGCACGTCCGAAGGCGCGGCGCCGTCGCGAGTCGAATCAGCGCGGCCAGGGCCACGAGCAGCACCGGCGAGTAGAGCGTCTCGGCGCGCAGCTCGCCGTTCCAGACGAAGCTCATCGGTTGCAGGACGATCGTCGCGAAGCACGCCATCACCGTTCCGTTTCCGACTCCGACTCGGCGAAGCGCCGCGGCGAACGCGAGCGCTCCGCCGGCGAGCAGGATCTCGTTCGCGATTCGAAGCGGGATGCCGCTCTCGTGCGCAAGCCAGATCCACAACGGAAAGACGGGCTGGCGAATGAGCGTCAGGTAGTCGTAGTCGCCGAGCCAACGGCCGTCGATGAGGGCGCTCGCCATTTGGGCGAAGCGCAGTTGGTCGAGCGACGAGGCCCGCGCCACCATCTCGTAGGTCGCGACCAGCCACAGCTTCAACCCGACGCACGTGACAACGCCCGCGAGGAGCAAGAGCGTGCCGACGCGAATCCTCGGCCACCGACGCGCGATCGCGCGCGACGCCGACGGCGGGCTCGATTCCGACGCGTGACCGCGGTCGTCGATGGGCATCGTCATTCGCAGACCGATTGAGATGGGCTTCGCAGCGAGTCGGGAGCGCGACCGTCGCCGTTAGTCTAGGCGTGGCATCTCGAAGACCGGAATGAAATCCCACGCCGTACGGCCAGTCGGAGGCGCAGAGCCCATTCGCGCGATGGCGTCGTTCGCGCCAGCAATGGCCCATCCCCGCGACGAACACCGAGTCCTCGCCGAGCGGGCCACGAATGGGCCGTGTCCCTGCGATGCGCCGTAGGGCGCAGCATCTCGAGCAACTCAATGGAATCCCACGCCTCGTGGCGAGTCGGAGCGCCAGAGCCCATTCGCGCGATTGAGTCGTTCGCGCCCGCAACGGCACGTCCCCGCGACGATCGACCGAGTCCTCGGCGCGCGGGCCACGAATGGGCCGTACCGCGTCGACTTGCCGAGAGGCGTTGAATTCCAATTCCAGGGGTGAGAGCGCGTAAGTGGGAAAAAG
>JACOTG010000054.1 GCA_016178505.1 Planctomycetota bacterium | reverse complement strand
CGAAGGGAAGTGGGTGACCGAGGCCGTCGCGATGGAGAAAAAGGGCTTCGTGAACGTCGGCGGCGAGTGGGTCCGCAAGGACCAGCAAGAGGCCGCGGCGCGCGCGAAGGAAGCGGGCGATCTCCTCGGCGTCCGGTTCTGCACCGAGACGACCGAGCGATTCACCATCGTCAGCGCATGCTCGCCGGAAAATGCGAAGGAAGTCGGTGCCGCTCTCGAGAAGGGCCTCGCAACGTTCCTGAAGATCTTCGCTCCGAAGGAAGACCCGTTCGAAGGCAAGCGCATGTTCGTGCTCCTGCTCGAGGAGCGCGAGCACTATGCGAAGTACTGCGACTTCTTCGGCGCGCAAAATCACCTCGGGCCGGGGTGGGCGAAGGTCGTGCGTGTCGCCGGCGGCTTTTATCACTATCAGCCCTGCTCGTCGGTCGACTATCGCGGTGGCCGGACCGAGAAGAGCCTCGTGAACTCGTCGGTGCACAAGCTCGGCCACGTGCTGATCAACCGATTGCACTTCGGCTACAACTATGTCCCCGCCTGGCTCGACGAAGGATTCGCGGCGTGGCTCGAGCACGAAGTCCTCAACGAGAACTACACGTTCTGCTTCTCGACGAGCTACGGCCAGTACGGCGGCGGCGGCAATTATGGCAACGAGAAGACGACGAAGGGCGCGAAGATCGTCGGCGACGAGCCGAAGATGGAAGACCTCGTTCGCATGCTCGTCAGCGGCGGCAAGGACAAGAGCATTCTGTCCCTTCTCCCGCTGGATCTACCCGAGATCGGTTACGACGAGACGACGAAGGCGTGGAGCGTCATCACGTTTCTCATCAAGGACGACGCCGCGAAGTTCGACGCGTTCCTCGCGCGCGTGCGGGGGCGCATGCCGCGATTCGAGACGACCGTGAAGCCGGGCATGCGCTCCGACGTTCAGCTCGAGGCGTTCAAGGCGGTCTACGGCGTCGACGTCGGCGAGATCGAGAAGCGTTGGCGCGAGTCCATCAAACGTTAGATGACACCCGAGCCCGATCCGCGAGGTCGTGACGTTCCGCAGCCGGGCCTCATCGCGGGCTATCAGATCGTCGAGCGCCTCGGTCACGGCGGCATGGGCGCGGTCTACAAAGCGCGGCAGGTCAACCTCGGCGGTCGCATCGTCGCGCTGAAGATCCTCCGCCGCGCTCTCTCCCGAAACGAGGCGTACATCCGGCGACTGCAGCGCGAGGCTCGCATCGTCGGCGGCCTCGACCATCCGCACATCGTGAAGGGCATCGACCTCGGCGAATCGTCGGGCTTCCACTTCTTCGTGATGGAGTACGTCGAGGGTGAGACGCTCCGCGCCATTCTGCAAAGCGGCCGCGTGTTCACGGAAGCCGAGACGCTGCAGCTCGGCGAACAGATCGCGTCCGCGATCGACTACTACGGGCAGCGCGGCATCGTCCATCGCGACATCAAGCCGGGAAACATCGTGCTCACGGCCGATGGCGTCGCGAAGCTCATGGACCTCGGCCTCGCGAAGGGGCCCGAAGATTCGGCGCTCACGCGATCGGGCGCGACGATCGGCACGCCGCAGTACCTCTCGCCGGAACAGGCAAAGAACCCGCGCGGCGCCGACGTGCGCAGCGATCTCTACTCGCTTGGGGCGACGCTCTATCACATGTCGACCGGGCGGCCCCCGTTCACCGGCGAGACCGTCGCGGCCGTGCTCACGGCGGTCCTCTTCGGACATTGCCCGACCGCGCGCGAGGCGAAGCCGGACCTATCGCGAGGCTTCTCGCGCCTCCTCGAAAAGCTGATGCACCGCGATCCGGCGCATCGCCATCAGACTCCGGCCGAGCTCCTGCGCGACCTGCGAGCCGTGCGCGCGGGCGGGGATCCCGAGCCGCCCGCGGTCGTTCGCAGCCGTCGTCGCGCGTTCCTGATCGTCGGCGCCTGTGTCCTCGGCGCCGCGACGATCGTCGGCGGTGGCGTGGCGCTTCGCGGGAAGATCGACGGCCACGGTGCGTCGCCGCCGGTCGTCGCGGCGCCCGATCCAAGCCTCGTTGCCGTGAGCAAGATTGGCGGAGTCGACGGCGTGCCGCCTCACGCGCTCGCCGAATACGTAGCCAAGCTCAAAGAGATCGCCGACCGTTTCCCGGAGAGCAGGGGTGCGGGCGCGGCGGCCGAACTACGCAGGGACGTGGAGCGCGTCGTCGAGAGCCAAGCGAGGCAGATCGCCGACCTCGCGCGGCGCGCGGCGAGCGACGTGCAGGCGAAGCCGGACGACGACGTCGCGGACGCGATCGACGCGTTCGATCGCACGCGAGAAGCCGAAACGTCGAAGCGCTTTGGCGAGTCCCTGTCGGCGTTTCCGGACGATCTGATCCAGAGGTTGAATCGAAGCCTCGAAGCGGCGCGAAGCGATCTGCTCCGGGACATCGTGCGCGGCGCGCGCATCGACGTCTCGCGTCAGGTGAACCTGATCGAGAGCGAAACGGTCTTCGACAGGGTCACGGCCGCTTTCGCGCAGGCGAGCGATCTTCTCGAGCACTATCGCGCCGCGATGACCGAGGACGAGTGTCGGGACATTCGCGCCGAGATCGACGACGCGATGGAGAAGGCGCTCGCTCACTTCGCAGAAAAGCCGCGCGCGGCAATCGATGACGCGATCGCCCTCGCCGAACAGGGCAAGGGGCTGCAAGCGCGTGCAAAGCTCGAGGCGGTCGCGGAGAAGGAATCGCTCGGCACGCTCAAGCTCGTCGACCGCGTCGAAGAAGCGCGCCAAGAGATCGCCGCGGCCATCGAGTCGGCAAATGCGAAAGCAACGGCGCTGTGGGACTCCCGCATCTCCGATCTGCGACGCCTCGTGTCCGCGCGTGCGTACGCGGACGCAGACAGCGCGCTCGCTGCGTTGAAATCCGATGTCGACGCGGCGGGAGAGGGCGACGAGGCGCAACGCGTTGCGGCTCGCGTGGCCGACGAAGCAGGGGATCTCGCGGCGATTCGTGCCCTGTGGAGTCGCGTGGCGCTGTCGATCGCGTCCGACGTCGGCCGCGAGATCGATCTGCCGCTCGGCAAGGATCGCAATCGCAAGAAGATCGTCGCGGTCGAAGGCGAGCGCGTTCGCTTCACGTACTCGGGTGACGGCAGGCCCGAGAAAAGCGAAAGCCTCTATGCACTCGACGTCGCAGAGGTCCGTGCGCGCGCCGGTGCGGGATCGTCTGGCAATCGAGCGCTCGCCGCGTTCCTCGTGGCCGAGGCCGAAACGCGGAAGGGCCGCGAGGCGCGCGACCTCCTCGACGCGGCGCAGGCGGCCGTCCCGGCGTCGGAAGGGGCCGAGCGGATCGCGGGCCGCATCGCGGATGTTCGCGAACAGCTCGCACACGGCGACGAAGAAAAACGCGACGCGAGTCGTCGATTGCTGGCCGAGGCGGACGCGGCGTTCGACGAGGGGCGCTTCGCCGACGCGCGCGAGCGCTACGTCGCCATTCGTGACACGGCCGCGCATCGCGAGACGTACGCCGCCGACCGCGCGCGCATCGACGAGCGCATTGGTCGCTGCGATTCGAAGCTCCTCGAGGCCGAGCTGAAGCGCCGATTCCACGCCGGCGTCGTTGTCGTCGACGAGCGAAGCTCGCGCATTCGACTCACGTACGACTGGTCGAGCCCGGATCAGCTCAAGGACTTCGAGTTCAACGAGAAGTTCTGGAAGGTGGAGGACGGGAAACTCGTGAATTACGGCGAGAAGCCGCCCGACAAGGAAAACCTGTTCAAGCACAAAGTCGGCTTCCGGTTCCCGCAGACGTTCAACGTTTTCTCGGATTTCTCCGTGGACTTCGACTACTACCCGTCACCGGACCCGTTCTTCTTCGCTGCGTCCTGCTTCGGCAACTGCGTCGGAGTTCTATCGGGCGCGAAGAAGCGACAGGCGAACACGTGGCGCGGCGACCTGGCCGATTACGAGCCCGCGTTCCAATTGAAGACCGAGACGCGGAAGGAAGCGGCTCCGGAGGGCGTGGTCGAGTTCCGATTCGACGGCGACGAAAAGCACCACGTCAGGATCGAGATTCTTCGGAAGGGAGAGCAATTCCGCTTCCGAGTCGACGGCCTGTTGAAGATCGACCACAAGGTCCTGCCGCAACAGTCGGGCGGTTTCGAGATCCGAACGTGGACGCCGGACACGTACGGCCCCTTCGTCTTCGAAGGCGTTCTGAAGAAGGGCTGAGCGCCTACATCGGCACGATGCGGTAGACGGACCACGGCGGCGCCACGAAGTCGTCCATCGCCGCGACCGTGATGGGGCCGAGCGTCACCGACCCTTGCGAGCCGTCGAACACCACGCCGCTCACGTCCGTCCACGATCCGTCGAGTTCCGCGAACTGGAGCTTGTAGACGACGCCCGGCGCGAGCGAGTAGTCGCTCGGGCGGAACGTGAACGAGCACTGTGAGACTCGAGGCGTGAAGTTCGTGAAGACGAGACCGACGTCGTTGCCGACGAGGTCTTGCCACGCGCTCGCGACGATGCGCGGCTCGTCCACGATCGTTTCCGCACCGAGCCGCAGGAACCGGATCGGCGTCGAGTCGTCGGGCGTCGTCGGCACGACGACCGGATCGCGCAGCGCCTGACCGAAGACGAGGTATTGATCGGCGAACACGCGCAGCGTCGCAATGGCGGCGAAATAGGCGTGCTCGTCCTGCACTTCCGGCGGCAGCGTCTCCGGCGAGCCGTCGTAGGTGGCGTCGTCGTCTTGCGACAAGCGGTACTTCAACAGTCGCCCCTGCATGCCGAGCTGCGCCATGCGGAACCGTGCGAGCAGGTTGTCCGCGAGCGGATGCGTCTCGTCGACGTACTCGGCCACGATGTCCGAGGTCATCGGCGGGTTCGCCGGCCACAGGTTGTAGTCGTGGTAGAGGACTTTGAAGAGCGGCACCGGGACCGCGCCCGCGAGCGTGCGGCCCACGCCGCTTTGCGTGTCGTCGAAGGGCTCGCACAGGCTGCGACCAACGAGGATGTACTCGTTGATGAACGTCTCGGGCGTGTGCTCCATGCCGAGGATGATGAACGGAATGTGGAGCGTCGCCGCCATCGCGTCCATGTTCGCGGCGAGCTGCAGCCAACCGTTTCGGAGGTAGTTCCCGCCGCCGACGTCGTGCATGTGGCGCGCCCGATCGACGACCGCGGGGTCGTCTTGCATCGGCGCGTAGCAGTTGAACCCGAAGTTGCCGGTGCCGGTCAGCGCGGCCATCGTGAAGCCGGGAGACCCGCCGAAGTAGGAGTGGATGATCGTGTCCTGGACGATCTGCGTGCGGCGGTTCACGAGCCAGCTCGATCCGAGGCACGTTCGAAGGAGGCCCGCTCCGCCGGACGCGGGCGTCAGGTCGGGCTTTCGCATCGCACCGTTCAAGAGCACGTCCGCGGCGTTCGGGCTGTCGGCTCGGATGCCCGACGTGTCGCGGTTCAGCGCGACCGCGCGCACCGGGAGGCCGAGCGGCGGCGGATGCTGAACGAAGTAGAGGAACTCGGCAACGCCGGGACGCAGCGGCTCGGCGTAGTCGTCGCCGTCGCCGATGTCGATGACCCGGCCCGCCGAGTCGGTCTGCGCATGCGATATCAGCGAGAGCGGCACGAAGTCCGCGATGTTTCCCGGGTTCCAGAGTTGGCGGAACGAGTCGTAGAACGCGAGCGCATGCTGCATCTTGTCGGCTTCGGCCGCCGGGTCGATCGCGTCGGGCACGTCGGGGAGCTGCCAGCGCAGCGCGTACGCCGTGTCCTTGATGCGGAACGGGAGATCCGTTCGCGTCGCCAGCGGTCCGCGCGAAACCCACGGCGCACCGCTCGACTGCACCCACTGTCGATAGAGGCTCGCGGCGTCGAACCAGTCGCCGGTGAACACGTCCGTGCTCACCGTGTATCCGAGCACGTCGCCGAGGGAAAAGTACGTCATCTCGCCGTGGATCTGCGCCGTCGACTCGCCGTTCGTCGGAGCAGGCGCGGTGTTGAAGTGCGTGAAGTACGTCATGAGTCGAGTCGCATTCGGGTTGATGACGGGATGGGCCTTGTCGAAGTAGAGGTTCTTCACGCGCCCGCTCGTGTCCTCGGCTTGCATGTAGAAGCCCGCGGTGGCGTCGTAGTACGCCATGAACTGGCTCATCACGCTGCCGGGGTACGTGAAGTAGGCGTCGCTCGCCGAGTCCTCGTCCGGCACGCGCTCGGGAAAGCTGTTGCCCACTGCGATCGGATTCCGAACGACCTGTCCGCTCGTGAAAGGAATGAGGAAGTCGTCGTCCTCGCCGCCGTCGGCACCGATTCCGTTCAAGCCGAAGTAGGGAAAGCGCACGATGTGGATCGCGTACGGCCCGTCGCCGGTCAGCCACGACCAGATGTTCCACACGGCCTTGCCGTCGGTCGAGCGCAGGTAGACCTCGACGACCACTTGGAGGAGCTGCGTCGAATTCGGCACCGGCACGTCGGTCCAGGTCAGGCGCGCGGAATTCGGCACGAGCGGATCGACGTCGAGCGCGGTCTGCTCGATCGGCAGGAGCGTGAAGTTCAGCGCGCCTTCGGGAACGCGAACGGTCGGCGCCGCCGTCGGGTCGAGGCCACGAAGCTCGACTTGAAAGAGCGGGCTGTAGATCGTGTCGAAGCGCGCGCCGGACGTGAGGTCGCGGACCGACTGCAGGCCCATTCCTCCGAGCGCGTCGGCGTTGCGACGTTTCCCGCGCATGAACGTGAGCTGCTGGCGCGAGTTCTCGATGCGAATGCGATCGAAGACGACGATGCCTCTCGCTTCGCCCGCCAGTCCGATCGCCAGCGCCGCTGCCGCGATGCCGCGAGCAACGGTCGAGTGGAACGTCTTCATTCGCCCTTTTCTCCCCGAGCGCGGTCGCAGGCTCGCGCGGGCCGCGCTTGACACGATCGAGCGGCCCAACAAGACTGCGCCAATGGTTTCACCTTCCCCGATCCCGGTGCCGTCGATTCGCGTCCGGATCGTCAAGGACACTCCGATCCGGCGCGACGGCGATTTCGTTCTCTACGGGATGATCGCCTATCGGCGCACGGAATGGAACTTCGCGCTCGATCGAGCCGTGGAGTGTGCACGCGAACTCGCCAAGCCGCTGCTCGTCCTGGGTGTCCGCGAGTCTCTCGTGAGGCACGCGACGTGAGGCGCGCAATCGCGAGCGAGCTGCGCGTCGAGCTGAAGCTCCGCCGCAATTCCAAGCACCCGTGGATCTACCTGAAGATGTGCCGGCCGGCGTCGCATCCGCCTGGATCGCTCGTCGAGGTCGTCGACAAGGACGGCGCGTTCGTCGGCCGCGGCATCTACAACCGGAAGTCGCAGATCGCCATTCGCCTCCTCACCGAGAACCCGAACCAGCCGCTCGACGAGGCGTTCTTCGGGAAGGCGCTCGACCGCGCAATCGGATTCCGCCGCCGCAAGCTCGACCTCGAACGCATCACCGATGCGTACCGCGTCGTGAACGCGGAGGGCGACGGGCTATCGGGATTGGTCGTCGATCGCTTCGCGTCGTTCGTGGTCGTGCAGCTCTTCTCGGCGGGGTGGTTCCGATTGCTGCGCTGGCTGTTGCCGGCGCTCGAGGAGTGCTTTCCCGACTCGACCGTGCTCGTGAAGGCGGACGATCTCGTCGAGGAGCGCGAGGGATTCCACGTGCAAGACTTCACGGCGGCGCGCCTCGGTGATTCGAGGCTGCGAACGATCGTGCACGAGGGGGGCCTCGCGTTTCACGTCGACCTGCGACACGGACACAAGACCGGCTTCTTCTGCGATCAACGCGAGAACCGCCTTCGCGTGCGCGACCTCGCGCGCGGACTGCACGTGCTCGACTGCTTTTCGTACACGGGCGGCTTCGCGCTCAACGCGGCGAAGGGCGGCGCGGCGTCCGTGACCGCCGTCGACCTCGACGAGAAAGCGATCGCGCTCGCGCGTGAGAACGCCGAGGCGAATCGGCTGCGCGTCGACTTTCGCCACCAGGATGCGTTCGACGCGCTTCGCGAAGCGCGAGCCGCCGGCCGCACCTACGACCTCGTGATCCTCGACCCGCCGAAATTCGCCGCGGGCCGCACCGAGATCGACGCGGGGCTGCGCCGCTATCGCGACGTCAACGAGCTCGCGTGCGGCGTCGTCCGCGACGGCGGCACGCTCGTCACCTGCTCGTGCTCGGGCGCCGTCTCGGAGACGCGGTTCCGCGAAGCCGTCGAGGCGGGCGCCGCGCGAGCCTCGGCAACTCTCGCGCTCGTCGACTCGGCGGGCGCGGCCGCCGATCATCCGCTGCGCCCCGAATTCCCCGAGGGTCGCTACCTCAAGGTGCTGACCTACGTCGTCCGCCGCGGCGTCACGTCGCACTCGCCGTCACGCGCTCGTTCCGCGCCCTGAAGAGAATCCCAAATCGCTCGATCCCGGTAGCTGATGGACTTGAGGCGGCACAGGCACTCGCATAGGATGTTCGCCCACCTGCGAGTGTGAGGATCACCACGTGGTCGCGCTAGAGAGGATCGGAAAGCCAACGGTTTGAGAGCGACACCGACCGAGGCGCGGTCCGGACTCTGGCGGGACGGCCGTCGCCCAAGCGCGGGGGGGGGGGCAGCCTCGTTGAATTCGTCCTCCTTAGCGCGCTCATGCTCTTCTGGGAGATCTGCCTGATCCGCTGGATCTCCACCGAGATTCGAGTCTTCGCCTACTACAAGAATCTTTCGCTCCTCGCCGCCTTTCTCGGCTTCGGCATTGGCCTCCTCACCTTTCGGAAACAAGAGGGATGGCTGACGCTCTGCCTCGGGAGTCTGGCTGGGTTGGTATGCGTCGTCGTCCTCTATCCAATCTCCCCGATCTGTATCAGCGAGGCGCCGTCATTCTTTGAGGAGTT
>JACOTG010000265.1 GCA_016178505.1 Planctomycetota bacterium | reverse complement strand
CGTTCTCGCGCTTCTTCTGATCGCGCTGTCCGTCGCGTTCAGGCCGGCCCGTGAGTCGTCGACACCTCGAACGCTCGCCGCCGCTCTGATCTCCTCGGACCGAATCGACCCCATGCAGCGCGCGGAACACGAACCCACGTCGACCGCGTCCGAGTCGCCTGCCGCTTCTTCCACCGGGGCGGTATCTAACGATTCTGAGCCCGGAACCTCGCGAGCGAACGATGCGACCTCGCCGAGTCCAACGGATCGATACTCCGCGTCGGGCGTCGTCGTCGCAGCGGACACCGGCGAACCCATCCCGCATCTCGAACTCGAGTTCAAGACGTCGGCGAATGGAGTCCAAACCGCCTCGGCGACGACGGACGAGCACGGTCGATTCCGAACCCCGCGATCTCTCGATGCCGGAGACTTCTCGATCGCGACCGAGGATGGGACGTTTGGATTCTTCCTGGACCTATCGAGCGACTTTCTTCCGCTCGCGCGCGCGCGAATCGTCGACGGCGACGTCGACGACCTGCAAGTTGTTTATCCGTGGACGGGCTCGATCGAGGGTCGAGTCGTCGACGCCGACGGCAGGGCCATCGCGGGCGCGGAAGTCGGCGCCGTCGCCACGGCGGTCCGCGCCAACCGCGAACCGATCCAGCTGTTCGATGGCGCGCTGAAGTCGCGAGCGGTCGTCACGGACGTCGACGGGAGATTTTCGCTCGAACGACTCCCGCTCGATCGCCCGCTTTCTCTCGCCGTTCGCGCGAGTGGATTCGCTTCGCTCTTCAGCGAGCCCGTGCTCGCGCGCGCCGACTCGCGAGATGACGACGTCACGTTGCGTCTCCTTCGACAGTCGACGGTCGCCGGCCGCGTCGAAGAAGCGGACGGAAGCCCGATCGCGGGGGTGAGCGTCCACCTCGGACGCTACGGCGGGTTGAGCTATGACTCGCCCGTTGCCGTCGACGTGCATAGCGGCGAGGACGGCACGTTCGAATTCACGGGCTTCGGCCCCGGAAGCTTCCGCGCATTGGCGACACTTCGAGACCGAAAGTTCGAGCACGACCTCCAGGAGCCGTTCGACGTTGCTGTCGGGCAAACGCTGCGTCTCACGTTTCACCCGGCCGGTGTTCAGCTCTCGATCTCCGGCACCGTCGTCGATCGCAGAGGCGAGCCCGTGGTAGGCATCAACGTCGGCGCGTCGCAAGACGTGATCGACTCGGGTCGCACGGTCAGCGACTCACTCGGTCGATTCTCGTGCGCGGTGCACGCCACCGGACGATATAGCGTGATCGCCGGGACAGGCCCCTATTGCCAGTCCAACCCGATCGAGGTCAACGCCGGCGCGGTCGACGTCACGCTCGTCTTTCCGGAGCCGATCGACGACGTCGTGATTCCCATCGTCGACGATGCGACCGGCAAGCCGATTCGCGACGCCGACGTCTGGCTCTTCGTCGGCGGTGGCGAGATGCAGGGCCGCGGATATCACTGCTCGTCCAACCTCGACGGCGAGTTCCTCCCGAAGAACCTTCAAGCTGGAACCTACGACGTCTTCGCCGCCGCTCGTGGTTTCGCTCCCGCACGCGCGACGTTCGCGATCGCGAGCGACGAGTCGGCATCGCACACCTTCGAGGTACGCCTGAGCCACGGCCGCCGTGTCTCGGGCCGCATCGTCGACGCGCAAGGACGCCCCTGCGGCGGCATCCCCATCGCCGTCCTCGGGGAATGCGGAAAGTCGTTCGACACCACGACGGTTCTCTCGGCTCCGGACGGGTCCTTCACCGTGGACTCGGCGCCAATGCACGGAGGTGCGATCGGGGCGGTCGATCGCTGGAGACGGATGTGGGGAATGCAATCGTGTGCCGAATCGGAAAACATCACCATTCACCTGATGCCGGACTTCAACAAGTGACCGAGTGCACGCGGCCGATCGCCGCTCGAGGAGGATCGACATGAATTCGATTCGGAAGAATCGCGCGCTGCGTGTTCTCGTCGCGAGCCTCGCCGTCTTTTCTATCGCGTCATCACAGCGAGTCCGCGCGCAGGCATGGCGGCAACAACATCCGACGGTGAGTCCGGCACCGCGCTGGGGCGCCTCGATCGCGTTCGATTCCGCGCGCTCGCGCCTCGTCATGTTCGGAGCGTACGAAGAAGCGCTCGCCGGCGAGACGTGGGAATGGGACGGCACCACGTGGATCCAAGCGCATCCGATCACGAGCCCGCCGCCCCGCTATCTCGCCGGGATGGCCTACGACTCGGCGCGCGGTCGCATCGTCCTGTTCGCCGGCAGCGGTCGCCCGGGCATCTTCCTCAACGACACGTGGGAGTGGGACGGCGTCAACTGGGTCCAGAACTACACTCCCACGAGCCCTCTCGGCGATGGACGGTACGTGCACGTCCTCGCGTACGACTCCGTGAGGCAGCGAACCGTTCTGTTCGGCGGAGAAGAGTCGCGCTGTCACGGCTGCTTCGACACGTGGGAGTACGACGGCACCGACTGGCAGCTTCGATCGACGGCGACGCGCCCGTCAGCTGGAGAAGGCGGCACATTGGCATTCGATCCCATCCGCGGAGTAAGCGTTTACTTCGGCGGAGCTGCAATGATTCCGGGCAATCCCAGTTCAGAGACGTGGGAGTGGAACGGCACCCTCTGGAACCGCCCGGTCGTGACGGCGGGCCCCTGCCCGCGAATCTTCGGCTGCAGCGCGTACGCCGCCGATCTGCATCAGACGCTTCTCTTCGGCGGCCGAGGTCTGTGCGCGCGGCCGCAGTTCTACGGCGATACCTGGTCCTGGGAGGGGACCCAGTGGAACGAGTTCACCGGCGGACCTCACCCGCAGGCGCGCGAGTGGAGCATGATGGCGTACGACTCGACGCGCCACGTGACCGTGCTCTTCGGCGGAGCGGATCCGCAAGACGTTTCGCTCGGCGACACGTGGACGTTCGGTTTCTCGAGCGTCACGAGCGTGTCCCCGACGAGCGGCTCCGAAGCCGGCGGCGACCTCGTGCACATTCGTGGGTCCGGACTGGGTGGTGTGGCAACCGGCAGCGTAACGTTCGGCGG
This sequence comes from Planctomycetota bacterium, assembly GCA_016178505.1. GTDB lineage: Bacteria > Planctomycetota > JACOTG01 > JACOTG01 > JACOTG01 > JACOTG01. Next base: position 47,001 of record JACOTG010000265.1, on the reverse strand, counting down.
CGTAGTCGCAACCGTACTTTCCGCGACGGCGGATGAGATTCGCGCTCGAACTCCGGCCGCGACCGGACTCGTCGACGTACGCGTCGAGTCGATGACCCTTCCCGCGGCGTTCACGTATGTCGGCGCGGACGTCGGCGCGCGCCTCGGTAACGTCAACGAAGGGATCGGCGAGCGCGAGAGCGTCTTGCTCGCGAACGGCAACACGGGAGACTTACGCCGGGAGCTCACGGTCGGTGTCGGCCAGCCGCTCGACGGGTTCATGCAGTTGCCGTCGAGTCGAGCGAACGCTCGCTACGTGCTCTACGCCTGGATCGGGAACCCCGGTGCGGGCACACTAGTGGCGCTGCCGCACGATCTCGGCACGATGGTGTTCCCGGCACCCTTCATCCACCGCTCGCCTCAGCCGCGCGCCATCCTCAACAACATCGGGTTTGGGCGCACCCTCGGCCCGCCAACGATTCCCTCGAGCCCCGCTCCGTCCCAGGCGTTCGTCGTGCGGCGAGGCATCCCTCGTGCGATCAACCTCGCGTTTCAAGGAATCATCCAGGACGATGCATCGACGATCCCGGAGGGCTACAGTGTTACCAATGCCGTGATCCTCCATGTGAGGTAACAGGAGAACACATGCGAATCCGCCGTGAGATGGTCCGGCGCCTCGCTTCATCACGGCTCGACTCATGGGTCACACTCACGAAGACCGTCGCGAGATTCACGTCGGTCGCCGTGCTCGGCCTTGCGATCTCGACCGCCGCGCAGGGCGGCGCTGGCATTCCCCCGCTGACCACGATTCGCGTTGCGTCAGGACTCACCCTGCCTCTGTACGCGTGTTCGCCGCCCGGCGATCACGAGAGACTTTTCATCGTGCAACAGGACGGACGCATCCGGATCTTGCGTGGCGGGAGTCTTCTCGCAACGGACTTCTTGAACATCCAGCCGAGGATCAACTGGGCAGGTTTGCTGGAGCAGGGCCTTCTCGGTTTGGCCTTCCATCCGAACTACGCGGCAAACGGTTACTTCTACGTCTACTACAACCGCGTGGGGACGGGAGACATCGCGCTATCGCGGTTCCACGTGTCGTCGAATCTCGACGTCGCCGACGACACGAGCGAGTTCTTGATCCTCACAATCCCGCATCCGGAGGAGAATCACAACGGCGGCTGCATCCAGTTTGGCGCCGACGGCCTTCTCTATGCTGGCACCGGCGACGGTGGCAATGGGTTTCATCTCAACGCGCAGGACGCGAGCGTGATGCTCGGCAAGATGCTGCGCATCGACGTGGACCGAGACGACTTCCCAGACGATCCCAATGCAAACTACGGCATCCCCTCGACGAACCCGTTCGTGAGCGCGACGGATGGCATCCGCGACGAGATCTGGGATATGGGCCTGCGCAATCCGTGGCGCTGGAGCTTCGATCGCGTCACACATGCGATGTGGATTGGCGACGTGGGGGAACGCACGATCGAGGAAGTCGATCGCGAGGACGCGGAGAGCGGCGGACACAACTACGGATGGGCGTGCCTGGAAGGGAACGACATCGCATACGCCGGGACGTGCCGTTCGGATCCTCTGGTCGCTCCCGTGCAAACCTACACGCACGATTTCGGCTGTGCGATCATCGGCGGCTACGTCTATCGTGGCTGCGCGATCCCTGGACTGCAGGGCACCTACTTCTACGGCGACAACTGCTCCGCGCGCATCTGGACCGTTTCGTGGAACGGTACGTCGATCACGAACTTCACCGAGCGAACATCCGAGCTCGCGCCCGCTGGCGGACTGACGATCGACAACATCCATTCATTCGGAGAAGACGCTGCCGGCGAGCTGTACATCGTCGACGGTGGCGGCGAGGTCTTCGAGATCGTGCCGCGCCTTGGATCGCCCGACTGCAACCTCAACGGCATCGCCGATAGCTGCGACATCTCGGACGGCACGTCGCTCGACCTGAACGGGAATGGCGTGCCCGACGAGTGCGAACATCCGTGCGTCGATGGAACCGTCGGCTCGGCGAGCGGCACGATCGCGAAGGTGCTTCAAGTCGACGGATCGTCCGGCAACGCGAGCGGCGTCGTCTTCAAGCGCGTCGGCCATCCGCTGACGGTGACGCTCGCGTCGTCTCCTGCCGGCCCGAGTCCGACGCGCTACGTCGTCTGGGTGCACCGGAATGCGATGCCCAATCCGCAGGCGCTCGTCGTGGGGTCCAGCACGATTGGCTGCACGCTCGAGCCGTCACCCTTCGCCGTCGGAGTCGAGCCGCACGCGTTTCGGTGCCTGCACGGCGGCTTCGGTCCCGCATTCTGCGCGGACGTGCCCGTACTGCGCCCGTCGCCAACGAGCGCGCCATGGACGCAAACGCGAGGCTCTGGATTTCCGATGCCGGTCACGTTCGTGCTTCAGGGCGTGATCGACGACGCGGCCGCGGGCAATCCCTCCGGCAAGAGCGTGACCAATGCCGTCGTGGTCGTGGTCCAGTAAGGAGGATGCATCATGGGTCCGCTACTTCTCGTGGCATTCGCAGCCGCGCTACTCTCCGACGACGATGCGCGCGACGTCGTCACGCTCAAGTCCGGCGGAAAACTGGAGGGACGCGTCGTCGTCGAGAGCAGCGCCAAGGTCGTGCTGCGCGCCTCCTCGCGGGAGCGCACCATTCCGAACGCCGAGATCCTCTCCGTCACCTCCGTCGCCCGGTCCATGGCGGAGTGGCTCGCCAAGCGTCAAGGACTCCGGGACGACGACGTCGCCGGGCATCTCGACCTCGCGGCGTTCTGCAAGGAGAGAAAGCTCGACGACGAGGCGAAGATCGAGTCCTACGTCGTCCTGCGCGCGGACCCGAGCAATGAGAAGGCGCACGAAATCCTGGGCCACCGTCGCAACAAGAACACGTGGTTCGTCGCGGTCGACGGCGGCCCGGTCGCGTGGAGCCTCGTCGACAAAGTGACCGGGGACTGGGGCAAAGCGTTCGAGGTCGAATCGGAGCACTACGCCGTCCGCACCGACGCGGGCGTCGTCGCCGCGGTCGACCTTTTGATCGATCTCGAGTCCTACTACAGAGCGTTCGATTCGTTTCTCGGCGGGGATCTCGAGCTGCGAGAGGTCCTCGAGCCGATGAGCTTCTACGCGTACAAGAACCGTGCGGAGTTTCCGGGCGCGGGTGGCGTCGACGGCGGACTGCGGCCAGGACTCGAGTTTTCGCATCCGGCGGCGCCGTGGCGGATCCTGCCGAAAAAGCCAACCGACCCGCGTACCCGACTCGCGCGGGCCCACCCGCTGGACGGACGAATCACGCAGGTCTACTACGACGCCGTGCCGGGGCGCCCGGTTTGCCTGTTCGACGCGGCCACCCACATCCTCCTCGACTCGATGTTCGAGCGCGAGCAGTCGGGGCGGGTCCCGGCGTGGATCGCCGGCGGATTCGGTGCGTTTTTCGATGTGGCCCTGATAGGCCCGCCGGGCAAGCCCGTGTTCACCGCCGATGCGGTGGACCACAAGCGCTTCGCCGACCTTGCATCGGCGACGAAGGCCGCGCATCTCACGCGAATCATCAACGACCAGGAGAGTGACTTCACGGACACTCGGAATCGCCTAGCTCGGACGAGCAGTCTCCCCGAGGCGTCGAACCGGGTCCTGAGGAGCAACGAGGCCTACGCGCTCGTTCACTTTCTCATGCATGGCGAGAATGGAACCTATCGCGAGAAACTCGGGACCTACCTCAAGGTTGCCTTCAAGTCGAACGCGTCACCAGCCGTCTTCGAACACGCCATGGACAAGGACCTCGACACCGTCGAGAAAGAGTGGCGCGCGTACGTCGCCGAGAAGGCGAAGTAGTCGCGCGGGAATCTTGCGGCCGGTGTATGCAGGAGAACCGATCATGAGCCCCCTTGTTCTCGTGGCATTCGCAGCGGCGCTATCCGGCAACGAGGACATGCGCGACGTGGTGAAACTCAAGGCCGGCGGCGAGCTGAAGGGGCGAGTGGTCTTCGAGAACGACGAGAAGCTCGTCCTGCGCGCGTCCACGCGCGAGCAGACGCTCGCGAAGTCCGAAGTCCTTTCCGTCTCGTCCGTCGCTCGGTCCATGGAAGAGTGGCTCGAAAAGCTCCGCACGATCCACGACGGCGATGTCGCCGGTCACCTCGAGCTCGCGGCGTTCTGCAAAGACAGAAAGCTCGAGCACGAGGCGGAACTCGAAGCGTATCTCGTGCTACGCACTGACCCGAAGAACGAGAGGGCGCACGAGATCCTCCACCATCGCCGTGGCCAGAACGCGTGGCTCGTCCCCATCGACGGCGGCCAAGTAGCCTGGCCTCTCATCGACAAGACGACGGAGGACTGGGGCAAGGCTCTCCAGATAGAGACCGAGCACTACATCATCCGAACGAACGCGGGCGTTGGTGCCGCCGCCGATCTCGCGGTCGACCTCGAGATCTTCTACAGCTCGTTCTTCGTCGTCTTCGGAAGAGACCTCGAGCTTCGCGAGGTCCTCGATCCGATGGCGATCAATGCCTTCCGCACGAAGAAGGACTTCGTCCCACGAGAGTTTCACGTCGATGACACTCACGTGATTCGGGATCGGCAGGCGCGCGTGCGTCACGTCTACTACGAAGTCGTTCCCGGCCGGCCGCTGGATCTCGTCCATGAGGCGACTCACGCTCTCCTCTACACGGTTTTCACGTGGGAGCATTCCGGCTTGATCCCGACTTGGGTCGACGAGGGAATCGCCAAGTACTTCGAGGTCGCGCTGACCGGACCTCCGGGGAAGGCGACGCTGCAACTCGGAGTCGTCGACACGGCGAAGTTCAAGCTCGTGGCGGATGCTCCCAAGTCCACCCACCTTCAGCGCATCTTCAACCACAACGCCGGCGACTTCTTCTCGCCGACGGGCCAGAGCATGTCCGACGCGAATGCGGAGCGGACCGGATTGCCGTTGAAGTACGCCGAGGTCTACACCCTCGTGCACTATCTCTTGCACGCGAACAACGAGGCGCACCGAAAAAAGTTCGCCGCCTATCTCAAGGAGGCGTTCAAGTCGAAGGCCACGGTCGGCGCGTTCGAGAAGGTGATGGGCAAGGACCTCGACGCCGTGGAGAAAGAGTGGCGCGCGTACGTCGCCGAGAAGGCGAAGTAGTCGCGGCAAGGAGAGCGGCCGATGTTCGTTCCTGGCGTCATCATCTCCGCCACGCTTCTCTGCTTCGCGCAAGACGACGCCAGCAAGCCCGCGACGATTCATTTCGAGCCCTCGCTCGAAGCGGCGTTCGCTCGAGCCAAAAAGGAGAAGATCCCCGTCCTGGTCTGCGTCGTCGTCGACAAAGAGGCGGCGAGCGACACCGTGACGCTCACGCACTACCGGGACGCCGAGCTCGGTGAGCTTTCGAAGCACGCAGCGTGCGTGATCGCGAACGCGGCGACGCACGCCGCCGTGGAGGTGCCGGACGGCGAATCCACGCGGCAAGTGTGCGGCCGCTTCGGCTCCGTGACGTGCGCCGAGCACCAGGCCGTCGATGCGCAGGTGCGAAAGCGCTGGTTCTCCGGCGATGGGGCGGCGACGCCGCAGCATCTCTTCGTCGATCCGTCTGGGTTCGTGCTCGCTCGCCAGGCGTACCTCCTCGACCTCGCCAAGCTGAAGAAGATGCTCGAGCTGGCGCGCGTCGCGGTCGACCCCGCCAGCGTGGACGCGAGTCCCATCGAACGGGAGCTTCAGGAAGCCCGAATCGTTTCCAAGAGCGCGTCGAGCAAGAACCAGGACAAGCGAGCGCCGGCGCTCGCAGCCCTCGCCGCGTTCGAAGACCCGCGCGCGTTCCAGCTCCTCGTCGACATCGCGGAAGCGAAGTCGGACGACGCGATTCGCGCGGAAGCGATCCGAGCGATGAGCCAGCGCGGAAGCTACCGCGCCCTACCCGTGCTCATCGGAATCCTGAGAGAATCAAAGCTCCTCGTTCGGAACAACGCCGTCGTCGGCCTCGAGCTGCTGCGGTTGCCGGAGGCGATTCCTCCGCTCCTGAACCTCTACAAGAGCGAGACGGCCGAACGGGTGCGGGCGAATGCTCTGCGCGCGCTCGCCCGGTGTGCGCCCAAGCAACCGGATGTCGTCGCCTTGGTCGTGAAAGAATCGGCGAGCCAGAGTTCTCTCATCCGGATCAACGACGCGATCGCCCTCGGCTACGTCGAAGACTCGCCGAAGATCCTCGACATCCTTCGAAAGATCGCCGATTCGAACGACGAGGCGAACCTCCGCGGGGTCGCCGTGTGGGCGCTCGGCATGCATCGAGACAAGGGTGCGGTCAGCCTCCTCGAGCGGATCGCCAAGAGCGACAAGTTCTTCGCGGTGAAGCGAGTCGCCGGCTACGCGCTCACCGCGATCGAGGAAGGTCCGACTTCGCAGTACGAGGGAGCCTTCATCACGTTCGTGGAGGACGAGATCGAGCGCAAGTGAGAACGCCCTCGGCGCGAGACGCCGGCCGACACGCCGTTCATCTCGGATGGGAAGGTCGTGACGATCGAGGTCGAGCCCACCCGGGTTACCCGCTCGAGCGCAACCACTCGAGACGACGGATCGACGATTACCGAGAGGCACCGTGTGACGACTGTCGATATCTGCACGTGAAGTGACGCGGCGCCCATCGGCGGACTCAGCGCGACGCTGTCCGGCGCGCGCCACCCCGTGGTGAAGCTGTGCCAGACACGGTATGCGTCACGGGTACAGCGCGGATCCGGAATCGCGGAGCCTACGCCGTCTCGAAGCAGGGCATGGTGACGATCGCAGCGAAATGACGCCGGCCCCTCCCGGGCGTCCCGTGTTCGGACGGTTGCACGCGAGTGGAGCGTGTCGGACGCCGTCACTACCGGGCGAGGCGATGCCGCTGGCTTTCGTGCAAAACCCCCACTGGGCACCGAGGCGGGCACTCTGTAGACTTTCCCGCCCGGCACGGACAATTTTCCTCGAAAGGAAAACGATGCCGACGCGAGGAGGGTGCTCGAGGACGCGGCCCGAACGGCGGCCCAGGCTCGTCTGACTTCGGATTGCGATGAATAGGGGGGTCGACCCGCTTCGCGCTGAGGCGGTCTGGGTGACTGCGGCCCGCCGTCGCCCTGGAGGTTCGGTGTTTGCAGGCCTCCAAGCCGGAGCATCACAGCCTGCATGTCGGCGTCGACGAGGCCCGGCAGCCGAACCTGAAACAAGGGCAGGGTTCGCATGCGAGCGGTGAAGTTTGAAAGAGGGGAAAAACACACCGTGTCGTCGCCGACGAGCCAGCTGACTCACATCATCTTCCCCGCTCTCGCGAGGAGCCGTAAAGCGCTGGACCTGGCGCGCGCCGTCGAGCCGAGACCGAGCCCGCCCGCGCCGACGGACGACGTCGAACACGAAAGCACTTCGTTCTTTGCCTGGCTCTTCGGACGCGTCGGCATGGATTCGCGCGGCTACCGCGTGGAGACGCTTCAGCGCCGTCTGCCTGCGTGCCTGCGGGTGCTTCACGCCAGCTCGCTCTCGCACGCGCGGCGCATTCTCGAAGAGACGCCTTCGCTCGTCTCCGTCGCGATGAGCGCCACCCTCGTGGGAGTCACCTCGTTTTTTCGCGACGCCGCCGTGTTCGACCTCCTGCGTCAAGAAGTCCTCCCGTCGATCGTTTCGTCGCGAGCCGGAATGTACGTCTGGAGCATCGGGTGCTCGGACGGCGCCGAGTTGTACTCGGTCGCGCTGTTGCTCGCGGAGATCGATGCTCTCGTCGGCGGCCTTTTGCTCGGGACGGACTGTCGAGAGGATGCGCTCACACGCGCGAGACGCGGATGTTTCGACGCGGATGCGGTGACGCGCGTGCCGCCGGAGCTGCTCCGTCGCTACTTCGTCGAAACGGAAGCCGGTGGCGACTGGCAGGTCTGCCCGCAAATCCGGAGAAGCGTGTACTGGCGGGCGGCGGACATCATGCGCGCCCAGGAACCGGGCGCCTGGGATCTCGTCTTTTTCCGAAATGCGGCCATGTACTTTCGCCCCGAAGTGGCGGAGTCCCTGTGGGAGCTGCTCGAGAAGTCGCTCCGATACGGCGGCGTCCTCGTCGTCGGAAAGGCAGAGCGGCCGACCAGTGCGAAGCAGCTCACGGCCATCGGTCCCGGCGTCTATCGGCGAATTAGGACTTGATCATGACCGAAACCCAACATGCTGGTTCATCGATGAGACGGCCGGCAACCTTGATGGGACCGCTGAGCCTTCTCGCCGCCGGCATCATTCTCGTCGCCGACTACGTCACGCCGTCGAGTCTCGTCATTCCGATGCTCTACTGCGTTCCGCTCGTCCTCTGTGCATGGACGCGAAGCGTTCGATTCCTCTGGGGCCTGGCTGCGGTGCTCGTCGTGCTGATCTTTACGATGTACCTCGTCGGACCCCGGCCGGGGGCGCCCGCTGTCGAGCGCATCGCCTTGTTGAACCAGGCGCTCGCGGCAGGCGTGACGGTGGTCGTCGCCGGACTGGTGCATGCCTGGATCGTCTCGAACCGATCGGTCGGACTGCAGGAATTAGATCTCGCGCGACGCAAACAGGAAGTCGAAAGCAGCCGCGAAGAAGTCCAGCGTCAAGCCGCGGAACTGGAACATCGGACCGACGACCTCCGCGCCGCGAATGCGGAGCTGGAGAGTCAAAGCGAAGAGCTTCGCGCGACGAACGAGGAGCTGGAACGCCAGAGCGAAGAGCTTCGAGTCGCCAACGAAGAATTGGCGAATCGCGAGCGGATGCTCGAGCAGCTCCTCGAGCTTTCGCGCTCGCTCACGGTAGAGCTGAGTCGAGACGAGACGCTGAAGAAGGTGTGCGAGACGCTCGGGCTGCTCACCGGCGGCGCAGCGGCGACGATCGTCGAGAAGCGAGGCGACGACCTCGTCGTCGTCTGTCACCACGGGTTCGGACCTCAAGGACTGGAGAGTGCCACAGTTCCCTTTGCGAGATCCTTCACGTCCCTGATTCTCTCGGTCGGACAAACGGGATACCTGAAAGATCTTTCGCTGCGACCGGATCTCGCAGTCCCGCAAAAGAAGGGCGGCCCCCCGCTCCGATCGATCCTCGCATCGCCGCTTCGCGTGCACGGCAAGTGCGTGGGCGCGATCGAGGTCTACTCGCACGATCCCAAGCAATGGGACGAATCGCACGTCGCCATCATCGATTCGCTTGCGGCACAAGCGTCCATCAGCCTGCAGAATGCGGAGCTCGTGGCCGCCATCGAGGACGAGCGTCGACGCTTCGAGACGGCATTCAGGGCCGTCCCCGTCGGCATGGCCGTCGTCGATGATCCCGAGGGAAGAGAAGTTCGGCAGAATCCCGCTGCGGCGGCAATTCTAGGCCTCGCGTCGGACGAGAACATCTCACTCTTCTCACCCGCCGGGATGCGCCTGAAGCGCCAGTTTCACCGGGACGAAAAGCCGGTGGCGGAGCACGACTTGCCCATCTCTCGCGCGCTTCGCGGCGAGGAATTGCGGGGCGAGGAGTTCGACCTCCTCTTCCCCGGCGGAAAGCACATCACGATTCTCGTGAGCACCGCGACGTTCTACGACTCCCAGGGCCGGATCACCGGCGCCGTCTTTGCCTTCTTGGACATTACGAATTTGAAGGTGCTTCAACGCGAGTTGGAGCTACGCCGTCGCGCGGCGGAAGAAGCGAGCGTGCGAAAGACGCGATTCCTCGCTGCGGTTTCGCATGACATCCGAACTCCTGCGAACGCGATCAATCTCATGGCGGAGGTGATTCGCCGCGCGGCGTCCATGCCCGCCATGGCCCCGCAAATCCCGGAGCTCGCGCAAAAGCTCCAGCAAAACGTGCTCTCCATGCTCGACCTCGTCGGCGACGTCCTCGACGTCGCGCGGTTCGATTCCGGAAAGATCGAGCTGATCGACAGCGAGTTCTCCCTGAACGACTTGATCGACGAGGAGTGCCGACAACTCCGACCGCTTGCCGAAGAGAAGGGCCTACGGCTCGAGGTCGAGGTGCCGGAACGAACGATTTGGATCCACACCGACCGCATCAAGCTAGCGCGCGTCATCGGAAACTTGCTCGGGAACGCGATCAAGTTCACGTCTGCCGGAACGATCGTGGTGTCGGCTTTGCTGGGTCCCGATCCGGATCGGCGCGTCCTCGTGCGGGTCCGCGACACGGGGATCGGGATCGCGGCGGAGCACCTCTCGCACATTTTCGATGAGTTCGCGCAGCTCCGAAATCCGGAGCGAGCCCGCACCAAGGGGACCGGTTTAGGCCTCGCGATCTGCAAGCGTTTGACCGAGATCATGGGAGGATCCATCTCGGTCGAGAGCGTCCTCAACGAGGGGACGAACTTCACGATCGCGCTGCCGGCGTCGGCGGTCGTCGTCCGACTGGACACCTCATATCGCACCGAGCATAACCCGTCGAAAGGAGACTCGTCGGACCCGCCCGTTCCGAAGCTTCCAGGCATGCGCATCCTGGTGGTCGAGGATCACGCGACCAGTCGCGAGGGCACGAAACAGATTCTCGTACAGGAAGGGGCGACCATCTTGGAAGCGCCCGACGGTGCCACGGCGCTCCGTCTCCTCGAAACCGAGCGCATCGACGTCGTTCTGCTCGACTTGATGCTGCCGGACATGGATGGGCGCGAAGTATTGAAGGCGCTCGAGACTCGCCGCCCGACCTCTGTTCGCGGCGTCGTGGTGTCGACGGGCGATCTGACCGAAGAACGAATGGCGGAGATCAAACGGTTCGGCGTCGACGCCCTGATCGCAAAGCCCGTCGACGTACGGAAGCTGGTCGCGAGCGTCCAGACGTTCCATCGCGAGCCGTCGCCTGAAGGTCGCGAGCCCACTCTGCATCCTTGAGGCGCTCGGGTGAAGGTCGCTCGATGCGCGTCGTCGCTGGTCTCGTCGTCCTCCCTCCCCTGCTCGTCGCGCTCGCGTGCGCGACGATGACTCCGCCGCCCGGTGAGGACTGGCCCCGCTGCGGCTTCGCCGAGGCCGGGCTCGACGCGGCGCCGGTGAACGAGCTCGTCTCTGAGATCGAGGCGGGCAAGTACCACTTCGTCGACGGCATCTCGATCGTGCGGCACGGCGCGCTCGTCTTTGATCGCGACTTCGCGCACGATTACGCGACGATCTACGCGGGACGCGACGCCTCGACCGGCCCCTACAACTATTTCTCCGCCGAGTGGCACCCCTACTATCACGGGACCTCGCTGCACACGATGCAGTCCGTGACAAAGAGCGTGACGTCCGCGGCGCTCGGCATCGCCGTCGGTCGCGGCGAGATCCCGTCCGTCGACGCGCCCGTGCTCCACTACTTCGGCGAGCGCGTCCAGAACGTCGACGAGCGCAAGCGCCGCCTCACGCTGCGTCACTTGCTGACGATGACCGCGGGCCTCGACTGGGACGAGATCTCCGTTCCCTATGAGGATCCGTCGAACGTCTGCACGCGCATGGAGGCGAGCGCCGATTGGGTCGCGTTCACGATCGATCGCCCGATGATCGCCGAGCCGGGGACGACGTTCGCGTACAGCAGCGGCGTCAGCCAGCTCCTCTCGAAGATCGCGCTCGCGGCGACGGGCCGGACGATCGACGAGTACGCGCGCGATCACCTCTTCGCCCCGCTCGGCATTCGCGAGTTCCACTGGAAGCGGGCGCCGGGCGGACTGCCTGACACCGAAGGCGGGCTCTATCTGCGACGGCTCGACCTCGCGAATATCGGACAGCTCTTTCTCTACGGCGGACGATGGCACGGCGCCGAGATCGTTCCGAAGGCGTGGGTCGATGCGTCCGTCGCGCCGTCCGTCTCCGCCGAGGCCGTGTGGCCAACGGCGATGTATGGCTATCAGTGGTGGCTGCCGCTCACCGACGCCGCTCGCGGCCGGCGCGCGTGGATGGCTTCCGGCTACGGCGGCCAGTCGCTGCTCGTCTTCCCCGACATCGATCTCGTCATCGCGGTCACGAGCTGGAACATCGCCGAGTACGACGGCATCCCCGAGGAAAAGCTGTTCGAGCTGGCGCGTCGGGTCACCAGCCCGTGATCGGCCCATCGAACGCCCGGGCACCGCGCCGCTACTTCTTGGATGTCGCCGGCGCACCGCGAAGCGGCTGCTGACTCGGCGACGCTTCGATCGGGCCGTTCGAGGAGGAATCGAGAGCCTCGCCGCGCTCGAGGAGGAACTGGAGGTCGGCGACATCATCATCGATGCGGCCGATCAACCAGAAGGGGTTGACGCGATCGAAGCTCTCGTTGTCGGGCGAAACGCGATAGCCGGGCACGCTCGCGCACAACGTGAAGACCTCGGATGGAAGCCCATCGAAAGCGAACGATCCGTCTCGATCGATTTCCACCTCTTGCGAGTCCCACGCGGCGTCCCGCGAGATCGACACTCGCGTGTGCGGAGGCGCGGCCTCACCGTCAGCGAGGACCAAGCGACCGGACAGTCGGTGCGCGGGCTCGACTTCCAGATCGCCCACGGAAACCTCAGCACGGTCGGCCTCGACGTCGATCGTCGCGATTCCGACCGAGCCCATCTGTCGCAAGCTGCCCATGGTCCCGTAGACGACGAAGCGATCTCCGGGCGGGACGTTCAAGAACGCGAAGTGCCCGTCGTCGTCCGTCCCGACGTCGTCGTTGCCGAGGAATCTCTCCGCGTCGCGGTCCGCCTGGACCAATCCGACCCGGACGCCGGCCACCGGCTTGCCCTCGCGAAGCACGCGACCCGTGACGATCGCTCCATCGAGAAGCACGAGGTCGTGTCTCTTCGGGCCGGCCTCGAGCTTCTCGAAGTCGCGCGGCGCGAGATTGCGCGCGGAGACGTTGACGCTGACGCCGCACCCGACGACGTCGCATCGAATCACGAACTCGCCTCGCGCGTTGGTGATCGCCAGAGGATCGACGCCCAAGTTCGCGCCGTAGCGCATGCCGAACTCGGACGAGACTCCGATCGGAACCACCTCGGCTCCAATGACCGGGCGGCCCCGCGAGTCGAGAACGCGCCCTCGAACCGCAAGGCCGGGCGGGAGGTCGTCGTCGCCCCTCGGCGCCAGCGAAACGGCGAGCGCGCGCGACCTCGGATCGACATCCGAAACGAGCGCCGGCTCGTGCCCGTTCGCGACGACGAGAACGCGGAAGATCAGCGCCGGGTCGAGCGAGGGCACGCGAAACCTTCCATCGGCGTCCGTCAGCACGTGCTTCTGACAGTCGGGCCAGCAGGACGGGCAGCAGGGGCTCGACCCCCGCCGCGGCCGGGCGGTGTAGATGAAAACGCCGGCGCCGGCGATCGGCGCACCTCCGGCCGCGAACACGGCTCCGACGAGGTTCGGTCGAGCGGGTGGGTCGTTCGCGAACCAGACCGAGAGAAGAGCGAGCATTGCCGGATACATCGCAGTGGCCTCCGCGTCACGCGGCCTTGCGGCGAGAAGGAGACGATCGAGCGCCCGTCGCCCGGTCCCGGGTCTCCCTATCGCCAACGATCGTGGCGCAACGGACGCCGGGCGCGGCTCGACAATTCCCGGCATTGTTTCGCCGCCGTTCGCGGGCTCCATCGACGAGCGCCGGCTCGACACACTCGGGAACGGTGATCAGCCGATGAAGGGCACGTTCGCCACCGACGAACTCGCTCGATGCGCCGATTTGCCGAGCGCACGCCGTTTCGCTCTTCCCTGACGAGCGAGAGCCGTGCGAGGATCTCGGCACGAAGCCGCCCGGGAGAATGAACCGTGAAGCACACCGCCCTGCTCCTCGTAGCCGCGCTTCTCGCCTTGCCGTTCGCCCACACCGAGGATGAGTCGCCGAAGACGCTCGACGCGTACCTCTCGCGCCTTTCCAGCGAGAAGGACGGCAAGGCGCGCCAACTCCTTTTCTACGGCCTGCGACAAGCGCTCGAAGAACGTCGCATCACGGTGACGTCCACGGACGACGCCAAGCGGCTCGCGACCGTGATCGCCGATCTCATGGAGCATGACACGGAGCGCATCACGCGGTGGCTCGCGGCCGAGTTCCTCGCGGCGCACGCCCATCCCGCCGCGAGCGACGCGCTCTTTCGCGTTGCTTCGACGGCGGGCCGGGAGGACCTCCTTGCCCGCACGAACGCGCTTGCGGGACTGGTGAGCTTGCACGACATGCGAGCGTTGCCGCTCCTTTCCGCCGAGCGTCCCCTCCCCGCTCGCCTCATCGCCGAGTTGGGATCACCGGCCGGGGTGACCGTGCTCGAGCAAGCCATCGCCGATCCGACCCGCGACGTCCGCGAGACAGCAGCAGCGACACGTTCACTGCGCGACCTCCGTCTCTTCCTCGATTCGAAATTGGTGAACGCGTTCGACCTCGACGATCACGCACTGTCGCTCCTGAAGGAAAACGGCTTCGCGCTCGTGCCCGGAGAGAAGAACGAGATGTTCGAGCTGTACGAGGCGGCGTATCCGTTCGTCACGTCTGACGTCGCCTTCCACACGTTCATGATCCTCATGCGCGCGACGTTCAGCGAATTGGAGTCGCTGGTGCTCGCGCCGAGGGTGGGCGAGCTCTCGCGTCGACTCGCGGTCGCGTGCGGGGATCAAGCGCGTCGACTCGGCGATGCGCGGCTCGTGTCTGCCGCGCGATCGAACGCCGCGTTTTTCGCCGTACCGGCCGCGCTCATCGCCGGCGTGGATCCCGGCTCGCTCGGTCTTCCCGCCGACCTCGAGAAGAAGGTCCGCGACGAGCTCGCGCAGATCCGAGCGCACGCCGCGATCGCGCACTCGGCGCTCTTCGACCGCGACGAGGACTTCACCAAGTACCTGCCGCGCGGCCGTCACGCGTCGACACCGGAACTCGAGGGCTACTTTCAAGGAATGCTCTACCTCGGGCGGATGATGTTCCAGCTCGCGTCCAACGACGAGACGCGGCGCGCGATCCTGATGGTCGCGGCGATCGACGAGAAGCCCGAGCTGCGATCGGAGTGGACGGCGATCGATGCGCTCGTCGGTCAACTCTTCGGCGAGCGCGACGACCTCGCGCTTCCCGACTACGAGGAGGCCGCGCGCCAAGTCGTGCGCGGCGCGTCGCCGAAGGACTTCGAACGGATCGCAAGCGACGACACCCTGCGTCTGGCGCTCGTGGCCGCGCTCCGGAAGCGTCCGGCGCCGCGCATCGACACGCTCGGCATGGAAACGAGCGGCGGTCGGCAGCGATCTGCCGGACTGCGCGTCTTCGGCCAGCGTTACTCGCGACCGATCGATCTCTTTCAGCAGTATCTCGAGCACGGTCGTTGGCCGCCGTCGGGGCTCCACGTCGCGGCCGAACTCTTCGGCTCGAAGCGCGCACGCGACATCCTCCGCGGCTCCGGATTCGCGGAGGGCTCCAGCGTCTTCGTCGTTCCGGCTCTCGCCTCGGATCCGTTCGCGAGCTTGATGGACGGCACCATCGAGTGCGCGCGCACGCTCTTCCAACTCGAGAGCGGAGCGCCCGCGTTCATGCGCAAGCCGGCGTGGGAAGAAAAGCAGATCAACTCGGCGCTCGGCGGGTGGGCCGAAGTCCAGCACGCGACCGCCCTCTACACCAAGGACGCCAACCTCTACCTAAGCGCGTCCGGGATGCTCGATCGCTTCCACGGCTACGTCGAGCCCGTGCCTCGTTTCTACTCGAGCCTGAGCGCGCTCCTCGCGAGGATCGTGTCGCAGTCGGACGCTTGCGGCCTCTTCGATCGCATCGCGAAGGACAAAGGGGCGACGATCGCGAAGCTGGGTCCGTCGCCGACCCGGGAGAGCCTGAAGCCGGGCGAGGCGCCGGACTATCGCGCGGAAACGCAACGATCGGAAGCGAAGATCCGGCTCGCCCGTCGTGACCTCGAGGAGTTCGCGACGATCCTCGCACACCTCGAATCCCTCGCGACGCGTGAGCTTCGCGGAGAGCCGCAGACGATCGACGACGGGTTCTTCTTGAAGGGGCTCCATCAGCGACTAATGGTTCTGTCGTTCAACCGCTCCGGCACGAACGTCGCGCAGACGTCGATGGCCGTGATCACGGACGTCGCGAGCGAGTACCAGAGCAGCCAGTGTCTCGAAGTCGGCGTCGCGCGACCGTGGCTCATCTACGCCGCCGTGCCCGACGACGGGCGCGCGTTAGTGTGCAAGGGCGCCGTTTACGCGTACACCGAGTTCACTCAGCCGATTCTGGAGCGGCTCGACGACGGGCGGTGGCGCGAGATGTCGACTAACCTCGCCGAATCGAAGCATCTCCCGTGGATCGCAACGCGCCCGGATCTCGGGTTCGTGTGGACGCTGACGCGCGCGGAGGTCGAGGCACTGCGCCAACTCACCGACTACGACGGGTCCGGCCCGTCGAGCGCGGTTGAGCCGTGGCGCGCCCTCGACGTCGCGGATGGCGCAAGCTCGTTTCGTCGAGCCATCGTCGCGCGCGTCGACCGCGACCTTCTGCTCTCGCTCGCCGATCAGTCGCCGCTCAACCTCGGCGTGCGGGGCTTCGTGCTCGAACGGCTCGCGGACTTCGGCGACGATCCGCGAGTCCAGCAGTGCTTCACGTCGCAGGTCGACGCCGTCACGGCGAAGACGGGGCGGTTGACGAACCTCGACCACTGCCGGCTCTACTTCTCGATTCGCGGACTCGGGAGCTGCGGCAAGAGCGCGCTCCCATTCCTCGAGAAAGCCGAGCGCCAAACGTCGAAGTTCGCGCCGCAGCTTCGAGACGCCTACCAAGCGGCGTTGCAAGACGCCCGAGAAACGATCGCCGCGAACCCGAACGGACGATCGCGAAAGCCGTAGCACGTTCGTCGACTTTCGGTGGACATCGACGTGTCGTTCAGCCGCGTTTCGCCTTGCCCGCCTTCGTCTTCTTCGTCTTCACGTCGCTCGGCTCAGCGGCGTCCCCGAGCTTCGCGAGCGACTTCTTCGGCGCGATGAGGCGATAGCTCTCGAGGATCAGCGCACGCACCTCGTCCCAGTCGTCGACGCACGTCGCGTCCATCGAGATCCAGCCCTTGTGACCGACGTAGGGCGCGCGGGTGAAGCGCGGGTCCTCGACGATGAAGTGCGCGTGCGGCATCTCGAGCTTGAACGTGATCGCGAGGCGTTCTCCTTCCGGACCGCACCCGCAGAAGATCTTCTCGCCGACGCGAAAGTGCGGCGCGCCCCAGGTCGGCGTCTCCTTCGTGTCCGGAAGCGACTGGACGATCTCGCGAACCTTCTCGAGCGCCACGTCGATCGCGCGACGCACGCACGCGAGCCGGGGCGGCGCTCCTTTCTCGTCCGATCGCGGCGGGCGCGGCTGCATCACGACGTCGGCGGAGTCGCCGGGCTGGAGTTTCGCCGCGCCCAGCAGATCGTCGTCGAGCAGCGTGTAATGGACGCGCCGGCGAAACCCGATCTCGCCGTCGAACGGGCAACCGTTCAGCGTCCCCCAAACGAGATGGCGCCGCGCCTCGCCCCACGCCGTCTCCGGATCGAACGGCAGCACGATCGCCGGGCCCTTGTGGCCGAGCTTCACCTCGGCCCGGAATTGGCGCGGGGCTACCGCCTTCGCTTTGCGCGACGTTTCGGCGCGTCGTCGAACCATGACAGCCACTCCTTCAAGTGATCGAGCCGCGAATGATCGATGCGATAGACGCGCGTCCGCCCGACTCGTTCGTGGCTGAGAAGCCCGGCCGCCTCGAGCACTCGCATGTGACGCGTCGTCGTCGGCCACGCGTGCGCGAAGCGTCCGGCGATGCCCCCCGCCGTCATCGAGCCGCCGCGCAAGTGCACGGTCAAGAGGATCTGACGTCGCGCCGGATGAGCTAGGGCGGCGACGACCGCCTGGAGCGCTTCGAGACGCCCCTTGGGATCCCGTCTACGCACGGCGCGGAGCGATCGGCTCGATCATCGAGAGCTGCAGCTCCTCGAGCACGAGCCCCATCGGCTCCCACATCGCCATGACTTCGGGGGTTTGATGCGCGATCCCCGACGCCTCGCCGTTCTTCCACTGGAACATCTCGACGAACGAGACTCCGCCGCTGCGCTTGTCGGTCGCCTTCCAGATCTTCGCACGCTCCTTCGTGACGAGCCCGACGCGATCGAGGATCCCCCAGTGCTTCTTCACGAGCGCCAGCAGTTGCTTGTCCTTCCCCATCTTCGGCCGGTACGTAACGAGCATCGTGACGGGTTTCGATTTGGACATGTGTGTGTCCTCCTGTTTGAGCGTCACGACATTTAGCCAATCGGCTCAATATTTGTCAAGCCGTAGCGTCGCTCGGCGACGCCACCTGGTCGTCGTCGCAGTTTCGCGATAGATTCCTGCCGGTTGATATCGAAGGAGAACGCATGAGCGGATTTCACCGTTTACCCCTCGCGCTCGCCTTAGGCGCCGCATGTCTTGCCGCCGCGCAGAACCCGTCCCCTCCCACCGTTCGCCTCGTGATGCGCGGGACGGGCGAGCCGGCCACAGGCGTCGCCGTCGCAGTGCTGTCTATCGATTCGAAGGGAAGCGTGACATCGAAAGTCGAAGCCGCGAGCGATCCCAACGGCGTCGTCACCGTCACCGACACCTCTGAGGGAAAGCGATACTTACTCATCGTCGACGACTTTCTCCGTCCGACGTCGGACTGTGAATTTCGACTTCCTGCAAGAGTGCCGGGCACACCGTTCGTCGTGCAGGTCGCGCTCGGGGGCAAAGTGACCGGTCTCGTACGATCTCCTGACGGCAAGCCGCTGGCCAAAGCTGACGTCGTCCTGGAGGAACACGAGAAGATCGAGCCCGCTGCAGGAACGCAACTGCCGAAGGGCACCGTGATGTCGTCGTCGCAGCGGCTACTGACGGTCCACACGAATGAAAAAGGCGAGTTCACGATCCCCGCGGTGGCGCCCGACGACCATGCACGGGTCACCGTCACTCACCCCGACATGGCATCTGCGACGAGCCCCGAGTTCCAGATTGCGGCCTCGAAAGTGACGCGAGTTCCTGATGTGACGCTGCCTCTTCGGAGCAAGGTCGTCGTGCGAATCACCGACGCTTCGGCGAAGCCGCTCGCCGGCGTGCTCGTACGCCTGCTGTCGACCGACGGCCTGCGGGCCGCTGCGCTGTCGGCTTCCGGGCGGAGCAACGAGATGGGCGTCGTGCAACTTCGCATCTCACCCGGAACCTATCGGCTCCTCGTCGAAGGCGCCGATCCGGCCACATCCGAGGAGATCACGGTTCGCGAGAACGACTCGCTCGAGCGCACGGCCGTGATCGCGCCGAAGGCAACGATCCAAGGCGTGGTGGTCGACGAAGCCGGCGCACCGATCGCCGGCGCACATGTCGCGTCGCTGCGCGGGACGGTCGGCACGCTTCACGAAACCGATGCGCAAGGCCGGTTCTCGATCCCAACGGTCGGCGACGCCGCGATTCTCGTCAACGTTCATGCCGACGGGTTCGTCGACGTCGAACGTCGCGAGCTTGCACTGAGCAAGACGCCGCACCGGATCGTGCTAAAGCGAGCAAAGTAGCTACCGGCTCGCGGTCTTCCAGAAGAAGCCGGGGAGGTCGCGCGTCGCCGGCCACTCCTCGCGTAGCGTTTCCGCGTCGTAGACGACGCCCTGCTTCACGACCCAGTGGGCGCGCGCTGTTGCGTGGATGTCGTCGAGCGGGTTCGCGTCGAGGACGATCATGTCGGCGCACTTGCCCGCCTCGATCGAGCCGAGGTCGAGCGCGTAGCCGATCTTGTCCGCCGCGGCGAGCGTCGACGCGCGCAGCGCCTCGTGCGGCGTCATCGCGGTGCCCGGCTTGCCGCCCTCGCCCGCCATCGCCCACAGCTCCCAGTGCGGGCCGAGCCCCTGCAATTGCCCGTGCGCGCCGAGCGAGACATTGCCGCCCGCGCGCACGACCGCCGCGCAGCCGCGAGCGACCGTCGGGAAGAAGTACTCGGCGGGATCGATCCACGGATGGCGCCGCGCCAAGTGATCGAGCATGAAGTGCGGCACGAATCGGTTGAGCTTCGGATCGTCGTGCGGGTTGCGCGTCTGATAGTAGTAGAGCTCGCCCCACGGACCGCCGTACGCGACGAGCAAGGTCGGCGTGTAGTGCGTCCCCGACTGCGCGATGAGCTGAACGGCGTCCTGGTGGAGCTCGACCGGCAGCGCGTGCTCCCACGCGGTGTAGCCGTCCGTCGCCATCGAGAGATCGGTGTAGAACTCGCCGCCGCCCTCGGCCGTGAGCAGCATGTGCAGCTCGCGGCACGCCTCGGCGAACCACATTCGTTGCTCGCGTCGCGGCTGCTGATAGACCTTGATGAGCCGCGCGCCGTAAGCCTTCATGCGCTTCACCTGGCGTCGCGCGTCCTCTTGATTGCTGACGTCGGCGAAGACGTCGGACTGCTGCCCGCCGTAGAGCACGTCGCCCGACGAGTAGACGCGCGGCCCGAGCATCGCGCCCGTCTCGACCATCTCGGCTTGCGCGAAGACGTCGAGCGACGGCGCCGACGGGTCGTAGACCGTCGTCACGCCGTACGCGAGGTTCGCGGCGTACTCCCACTTCGTGTCGGGGAAGACCTCGAAGCCCGAGTAGTGCAGGTGCGCGTGCGTGTCGATGAGGCCCGGGATGATCGTCTTTCCATGCGCGTCGATCTCCTTTGCGCCGGACGGCACGGTCACGCTTCCCGCCGCGCCCACGGCGGCGATGCGGCCGTCCGTCACGAAGACGTCGGCCGACTCGAGCACCTCGTCGCCCTTCATCGTGATGACGCGCGCGCCCCGCAGGACGAACGATCCCTTCGGGACGAACCGCGGCATCTCGAGCGCGATCGGAATCGCGTCGGACTTCGGCACCTTCAGCGCGTCCTTGTCCTCTTTCTTCTCCTTGTCCTTGTCGCTGTTGTCCGACTCGCCGTCGCTTTTCGCCGCGCTCTTCTTCTTCTCCTCCTCCGCTTTCCGCCGCTCTTCCTCGACGAACGCGATCGCGGTGTCGACCGTGATGCGATGGAAAACATTCGAGAGACCCCACGTGATCGTGCGCCCGGAGTCGGCCCACGACACGTACTCGCCCGCTTCGTCCGACAAACGCCAGACGGGAAGCGGCGCTTCCTTGAGCGTGATCTCCGGCGGCTCCTTCATCGCGAGATCCGGCAGCGCGGTGACGTAGACGTTGTCGCGCGACGTGAACGCGATCCACTTCTCGTCGGGCGACGGAACGAGATCCGCGACCGACGGGAACCGCAGGTGATGGCGCTTGTCGGTGCCGTCGAGGCGGACCGAGACGAGGTCGCTCTTCGGATCGTCGGTCGGCTTCGCGGGCTCGATGGGCTCGCGGAGGTAGATGCGCGTGCCGTCGCGATTCCAGAACGCTTGGGGGTGGAACTTCAGCGAATCGCCTTGGCGCTCGGCGGTGACGATCTGCGCCTCGCCGCCGTCGGCCGGGATCCAGCTCACCCAGAACGCGCGCTCTTCCTCGGGCTGCCGTCCGCGGAACTCGAGGCCCGTGCCCTGCACGAGCACGAGGCGATCGCTCTTCGGCGACCACGCGGGGTTCACGTAGTGGCCCGGCGTCGTCGTCAGCTTCTGCGGTGCGGAGGTCAGGCCCGAGCCCGGCGCCGGCGCCTTCCACACGTGGCCGCCCTCGGAGTCGCGCCACGTCACGTAGGCGATCCATTTGCCGTCCGGCGAGAACGCGGGCGAGTACTCGCGCGACGGCAGCGCGGCGTCATCGGTCGTGAGGCGCCGCGGCGCGCCGGTCGCCTTGCCCGCGGCGATCTCCTGCAGCCACACGCGGCCGAACGCGTCGAACACGATCCACTTGCCGTCCGGCGATTGGCTCGGCCAGCGCAGGATGCGCGCGGTCACGGGCCCGGAGTCCACGTGCTCTTGCCACGTCACGCGCGGCGCCAGCCAGTGCTCGGCCTTCACGGTGAACGGGACGTCGCTCACGGCTCCCGTGTCGAGCGCGGCGCGCTGGATCTTGCCGTTCGACGAGTAGACGACGCTCTTGCCGTCGGGCGTGAACGCGTAGTTGGGCCATGCATCGAGCGTGGTGAATCCTTCCTGCTCGTCGCGCTGCACGTCGCGGACGAGGACGCGCTCGCGGCCCGACGCGAGGTCGCGCGCCACGAGAACCGACGTGTCGTCGCGCCGGCTCACGAACGTCATCGTCTTTCCGTCCGGCGAAATCGCGGGACGCACGGCGCCGCCGATGCCCTCGGTGAACGGGACGGTGTCGCCGGTGACGCGGTCGTAGCGCTCGACGTCCCACAGTCCGTTGGAGAGATCGGGGACGTAGTCGAAGTGCCCGCGCCGCGTCGAATAGTAGATGTAGCGGCCGTCGCGCGAGACGACGGGCCCGGCGACGTTGTTGCGCGCATCCGACGACAC
Organism: Planctomycetota bacterium; assembly: GCA_016178505.1. Classification (GTDB taxonomy): domain Bacteria; phylum Planctomycetota; class JACOTG01; order JACOTG01; family JACOTG01; genus JACOTG01. Next base: position 24,732 of record JACOTG010000265.1, on the reverse strand, counting down.
GAGCTTCACGCCCGCCCCGCCGTTCACGTGGAACATCCACAGCTCGACCGGCGGAATGCCCGCGCGCTTCGACTCCTCTTTTCGCGCAACGAGGTACGTGCCGTCCGGCGTCCACGCCGCCGAGCGAACGTACGCGTCCTTCTCCGCCGTCAGCGGCCTCGGGTTCTCGCCGCCCGGGCCCATGAGCCACAAGTTCTCGTTGCCGCCGCGGTCGCTCGTGAACGCGATCGTCTTCCCGTCCGGCGAGAAGCGCGGGTGGCAGTCGAACGCCGGCCCCTTCGTCAGCGCCTTCGCCTCGCCGCCCGCGATCGGCATCGAGTAGATGTCGCCGAGCATGTCGAAGGCGATCGTCGATCCGTCCGGCGACACGTCGAGCGACATCCACGTCCCCTCGTGCACCTCGAATGTCACGTGGCGGGCGTCGGCGCGCGGCGCGTTGATGTCCGCGGCGACGTCGGGCTTCTCCGGCTTCTCGGATCCGTCCGGCTTCGCCGGCGTGGCCTGACAACCGACGAGGAAGAGCACGAGATAGAAGAGGATGGCCGTTTCCATGTTTTCCTTTCCGCGAATAGACCCGAGCTGAAAATGGAGCGGCGATTCTATACGCAAGAGATGCGCTCGCGACACGAAACGCCGGAGCGGGTCAGCGCCGCATGCGGCGCGCGAGCGCGCGGAGGCGTGCGGGGAGATCGGGCATCGCGTGCGGCGTGCGGTCGCCGTGGCCGGGCAGCACCCACGTGAACGAGTGTGTCGCGAGGCGCTCGAGCGATCGAGCCTGCGCTTCCCACGAGTACCAGGTGTAGTCGCGGAAGGCCTCGAGATCCTCTGCCTCGCGATCCCATGCGAGCGAGTCGCCCGAGAAGAGGTAGGTCCCGTCGACGAGGAACGCGACGCTCCCTCGCGTGTGGCCGGGGATCGGGATCGCGAGGACGCCGCGGTGAAGCTCGATCGCTTGCGTGCCTCGAATGAAGTGCGTGGCGAACGGCGCCGAGTCGGCGTCGTCCTCGTGGATCCAGATGCGCGAACCGAATCGCGCGCCCGTCTCGCCGGCGTGCGCGACGTCGTCGCGATGCGTGAGGAGGATGTCCGCGACGCCGCCTTGCGATTCGAGTGAATGCAAAAGGGCCTCGACGGGACGCGGCGAATCGACGAGCAGGTTTCCGTGTCCATCCTGGCGCCTCACGAAGTAGGCCTGCCCGCCGAACGTCTCGCGCGACGTGTAGCCGCACAGCGAGACGTCGCCGTCGATCCGCAGCGGGAACACGGCATCGGCCGGACGCGGGACGCCGCTCGATCCGATCGATCGCGTCGGGCACGCGAGGAGTGACAGCCACGCGCGGCGGATCTCGTCGGGATTCGCGGGCTCGCGCGCGACGAACGAGGCGTCGCCCGCGTCGTCGAACACTCCGGGCGCGTGCTCGCGGCAAACGCCGCAGTCGATGCACGTGTCGTCGACGAACCACGGACCGGAAGCGTTGCGCGAGTGCTTGCGAGCGGGATCAGCCATCGGTTCGCTCCGATTCGACGCCGTGAGCCCGGTTCGTGAACGCGCCGGCGAGTCGGCCACAGGTTGCGGAATAATCCGCCGGATTTGACCCTGGCTCCGTACGCGTGCGCTGGCTCCGTACGCGTGCGGATCCTGGCTCCGTACGCGTGGGCAAATCCGACGGGGTTGATACTGGCTCCGGACGCGCTGTTTACGCACCTCAAACGCGTTTGGCGATCTTACGCCGCGGGGATCAGACTTCGGCGCGGAGGCGCGCGATGACCTCGGGGCGCGCGCGGAGGCGCAGGCGCGTGCCCGACTCGTCGTACGACTCGGAGAGGACGCGGCACGCCGCGTGGATCTCGGCGACGAGGCGCTGCTCGCGGAACGGCACGACAACTTCTTCCTCCACCATGTCTTGCTCGAAGAACGAGATGATGCGCTCGCGAAGCATCGCCACGTCGGCCGGGCTCTTCGCGGAGAGCTGGATCGCGTCCGGGTGCAGCACGCGCAGCTCTTCGCGCCGCGCCTCGTCCACGCGATCGATCTTGTTGAGGAGCACGAGCGTCGGCGTCGTGCCCGCGCCGATGTCGGCGAGCACGTCGCGCGTCACCTCGAGCTGCGCCTCGTGCGCCGGATCCGCGGCGTCGACGACGTGCACGAGCAGGCTCGCCTCGCGCGCCTCCTCGAGCGTCGAGCGGAACGAGGCGACGAGGTCGTGCGGCAGCGAGCGGATGAACCCGACCGTGTCGCTGACGAGGATGCGCGGATGCGATTCCGGGTGGAGCGCGCGCACGGTCGTGTCGAGCGTGGCGAAAAGCTGATCGGCCACGAGCACGTCGCCTCCGGTGAGCGCTCGCATGAGCGACGACTTGCCGGCGTTCGTGTAGCCGACGAGCGCGACCGTGTCGTGCGCCGCGCGGCGCTGTCGTCGCGTGCCGGCTTCTTGCACGATCAGGTCCAGCTCCTGGCGCAGCTCGGCGACGCGGTCGCGGATCTTCCGCCGATCGAGCTGCAGCGCGGACTCGCCCGCGCCCTTTCCGCCGATGCCGCCGCCGTGACGGTCGTCGCCGCCGGTCTCGCGGAGTCGCGGCGCCTCGTACGAGAGGCGCGCGATCTCCACTTGCAGTCGCGCCTCGCGAGTTCGCGCGTGGCGCTGGAAGATCGAGAGGATGACGGCCGTGCGGTCGAGAACTTTGGCGGCGGTCGCGAGCTCGAGGTTGCGCGTGCGCCTCGGCGAAATGTCGTGATTGACGAGAACCACCGACGCGCGCTTCGCTTCGGCGATCGCCACCGGCGCGGGCGTTTCGTCCTTCGCGTCCTTTTCGTCGTCGTCTTTCTTCTGGTGGCGCGCATGGTGAGCCGGCACGGCGCCGGGCCCGCCCGTCAGCGCCGCGATCTCGCGAAGCTTCCCCTCGCCCACGACCGCAGCCGTGGCGATCGAGTCGCGCTTCTGCGTGATGCGCGCGACGACCTCGAGGCCGAGCGTGTTCGCCAGCCGCGCCAGCTCGTCGAGCGACGATTCGTGCTCGGCGTCGGAAACGCCCTTGAGTTGCACGCCGACGATGACGGCGCGGGATCGTGGGTTGGTGGTCATCCGTCTCCTGCGGTGGGTTTCGGAAAGAGCACAAGTCTAGCTGCGCGCGGCCGCTCCCACAAGCAGCGCCGCGTCACGCGGCTACTCGATGGGGTCCCGTTCGAAGGGGTTCTGCATTCCGGCGAGAGGGAGTTGAACCGGCGACGTGCGACGGCGGCAGACCTCGCGAGATCGCTCGCTCACTCCACTCGCAGGACGACGGCGTTGGTCACGCTGAACGGCGATCCGCTCCCCGATGCGTCGTCGCGCATCAGTCCCTGCAGCTGGAACTCCGCCGTGTGCGACAACCCACCGGACCGCACGAGCGTCCAGGGCGCGCGCGCCGGGCTCGGCACCTCGGTGACGCCCTGGCAAGTGACCGCGGGCAGATTCGCGCCTCGGAGGCAGCGGATCGGCTGCGGCAAGAGGCCCGCATGCAGCGGGCTCGGATTGACCAGGCAGCCCACGGTCGTCCCGAGATGGCGAACCTCCACGACGTTCGTGCGGTGGCCCGCCCACGCCCACAAAACGTACAAGGCACTCTGCGGACCGGCCGGCGATCGAGCGAGCGCAAGCAGGATCGGCGCGCCGATCGCCACGTGCACGACGTGATCCGCGTCGCCGGCGGAGCCGTTCACCGTGAGCACGGCCGCAATCGCTCCGGCCGACGCATTCACGTTGCCCTCGCGCGGCGCGTAGCGCCACTGCGCGAGCCCTCGCGACGCAATGCCGCCCGCGCTCGAGAAGCCTCCCCCCGCGAACAACGCCGGCCCGGCGAACGCACTCGTCGTGCAGAAAGTGAACGGAATTCCGTCGAAGCCGAGCCCGCAAGGCTGCCAGGCGCCGTTCACCAGGCGAGCGACGTTGCGTGTGCCCTGGACTCCGCCGCGATCGAACGATCCACCGACCCAAAGTACGGGACCGTTGCCGTCGTCGAACGAAGCCAACGTGGTCAGGAATGGCGGGCCCGCGATGGTGGAAAGCCCATCCCCGATCGCCTGCCACACGCCGCCGCGCCAACGGCCGATCTGCCCGAGCGCGACGTCGCTGATCGAATTGAATTCACCGACTGCGACGAGACCCGGCCCCGTGCCGTCGTCGAACATCGTGAGCGCTCGCACGACAGGCTCGTTGAACGGGTCCGACCCATTCATGTGCCCGTTGCCGACGGCCGACCACTGGCTTCCGTTCCACCGCGCGATGCCGCGTGCGGGGAACCCGCCCGCGGTGTGGAATTGACCGCCTGCGTAGAGCGCAGGACCCGTGCCGTCGTCGAAAACGGTGAGTGCGCGCACGGTCGCGTCCACGCCGGCTCCGAGAGCCGACCACGCCGAGCCATTCCACTTCGCGATCGAGCTCGCGGGGACTCCGCCCGCCGTCGTGAAGGATCCGCCTGCGTAGAGCGCCGCCCCGTTGCCGTCATCGAACGTCGCGAACGCGTTTACGGTGGTGTCGTTCGGGTCCCCGGCGATGCCGCTTCCAAGGGAAGACCAGCTCGATCGATTCCATCGCGCCACGTGATCGGCGCCGACTCCACCCGCGCCTGTGAAGTAGCCGCCGGCATAGAGCGCCGGGCCACCTCCATCGTCGAACGTCGTGAGCGCTTCGACTTCCTCGAACGCGTGATCGATGCCGGGCAGCGCTGACCACGACGAGCCGTTCCACCTTCCCATCGCGTGGCTGCCCGGCAGCGGCCCGTGAGGCCCGAACGTCCCGCCCGTGTAGAGCGCCGGGCCACTGCCGTCGTCGAAGACCGCGAGCGCATGAACCGGCCCGTCGATCCCAGGGAAGAATTCCGACCACTGCACGCCGTCCCAGAGGTCGAGGATCTCGGTGCCCGACGCGAAGAGCTTGGGCCCGGAACCGTCGTCGACGACTCCGAGGTCGGTCACGAACGGCTGCACGAATCCGTCGCCAACCACAGACCAGGACGAGCCGTTCCAGCGCGCGACGTACTTCGCGGTGGGATCGCCGCCCGCGGAAGTGAAGCTCCCAGCCGCGAAGAGTGCCGGACCGCTGCCGTCGTCGAACACGGCGAGCGCGTTCACGCCAACGTGGCCGGGAAGCGGGCCCGACAGGCCGCCGCCAACGCTCGACCACGCCGTTCCGTTCCAACGTGCGATCGCGACGATCGGCTGCCCACCCGCCGAGGTGAAGGTCCCCCCGACGTAAAGAGCCGGGCCGGTGCCGTCGTCGAAAACGGCAAGAGTCTCCGCGTCGTCGAGTCCAGATCCGAGCGGGGACCACCGGCTCCCGTTCCAGCGCGCGATGCCGTTCGCGGGGCCGTCGCCCGTCCGGTTGAACAATCCGGCAGCATAGAGCGCCGGACCGCCTCCATCGTCGAACACCGCGAGCGCCTTGACCTCGGGTGACATGAAGTCGGCGCCGATGCCGCCGCCGAGAGAACTCCACGCGGTGCCGTTCCAACGCGCGATTCGGTTTCCGTGACTCAGGAACGAGCCGGCGACGAAGAGGGCCGGGCCGCTGCCGTCGTCGAACGTCGTGAGGGCACGCACAAACACGATCGCCGCGTCGGAAATGCCGCCGGCGAGCCCCGCCCATGCGTGGCCGTTCCAACGCGCGATGCGGCTCGTCCCGACGGCGCCGGCGTGATCGAAGTCGCCGGTCACGAAGAGCGCCGAACCATGCCCGTCGTCGAACAGCGCCATCGGACCGCAGCGGACGTCTGCTCCGTCGGATCGCGACAGTCCGCCTCCGAGCGCAGACCACCGGTCGCCTTGCCGCCGCGCGAACCCCGGCGCGCGCGACGCACCGATCACGGAAAAGGGCCCGCTTGCGTAGAGCTCGGGCCCGCTTCCGCCGTCGAACTCGAGGAGCTGCGAGATCGCGCCATCGGGGCTTCCAGGCGAAATCCCGGGGGTCCATCGGCCGCAATTCGATTGGGCCGTCGAGGTCCCGGTCAACGAGATGCTGGACACGAGAACGATCCCTGACGCGCGTCGGATCAACGCCATCGTCCACCTCCTCACGGCAACGTTGCAACGCAGCGGCCCTTGCAGACCAGCTCTCTCCGAGAACATGGTGGCCTCTTCGCAGCGGATCGATCAACCCCTGTCTCGAAAACCTCGACGGCGCGACGATGCGGCGCTGCCTTCGGCGTAGCAACCTCGACGGGCGGTTGCGTATCGAGCACGACGAGGATCGCCCGCTCCGAGCGACGCGACGCCGCCGGCGAGAGCGACCGTCGCGTCGCTAGTCGACGGGGCCTTTGTCGAGGTCGTATCGCATGCCGCGGCGCAGGAGGTGGATCGCGATTGCCGACGCCGCGATCGGGCCCGACGCCTCGGGCCGGCGCACTTTCGCCTTCCGCGCATCGACGACCATGACGTTGCCCTCGCCGATCACCTCGAACGTCGAGCCTTGGACGATCACCGCGGTCGACGGATCGATGCCGACGCCGACGAGATCGGGGTGATCGAGGATCGCGCTCAACAGTCGATTGAATCGCCCGCGCGGGCCGAAGTGTTGATCGACAATGACGCCGGGCCACAGGCCGAGGCCCGCGGTCAGCTCGGTGCCGCCCGCCTTCACGGAGTCGAGTTCGCCGTTGCCGGTCATCATGCGCAGAGACATCGCGGCCGCGCCGGCGCTCGTGCCGCCGACGACCGCACCGTCGCGGAAGCGCTGCCGGATCGCGTCGTCGATCGGCGTCGGCTCGAGCGCGGCCACGAGCCGGTTCTGATCGCCGCCTGGCATCCAGATGATGTCGGCGCTCGCGACGAGCTTCGCCGCGGCCTCGGCGTTCGTGAGGTCGAGCGCGTCCGCTCGAGCGGCGCCGGCCTCGCGCCACATCTCGACGGACGCCTTGCCCGCGTCGGGCAGCGCGGACGCCTGCGGCACGACGACGACGCGAGCCTTCGCCCCGCCCGCGATCTCGAGCGTTCGTCGCACGATCTCCGACGTCGTGCTTCCGCCGCCGACGATCACGAGCTTGCCCTTCGGCGCGTCCTCGCTCGCCGAACTGCGAGGCGCGACGAGCACGCCGAGAGCAACGACGCTGATGCACGATGCGAGTCGGAATCCTCGAGAGGCCATCGAAACTCTCCTTTCGAGCGCTCGCTTCACTTCTGCTTCGCCTCTAGTTCCGCCCAGCGCGCGTAGAGGCGCTCGACCTCGCCCTGCGCGACGGCCAGCGCATCGTACCGCGCGTGGAGCACGCCCGCGTTCGAGGCCACGGCCGGATCCGCGACCGCGGCTTCTGCGCGCGCGACCGCGGCTTCCGCCTCGACGATCTTCGCCTCGATCGCCTCGCGCTCGCGCTGCTCCTTGTAGGAGAGCCGCTTCGCCGAGGTGGCCTCGCGCTTCGCGGGCTTCGGCGCTGCGGCGCGAATGGCGGACGCGGACGCGGTTCGGGCGGACAACCACTGATCGAACGTCGTGAAGCGATGCGCGTGGCCCGAGCCGTCGAGCGCGAGGATCTCGGTCGCCACGCGATCGAGCAGATAGCGGTCGTGCGTCACGAGGACGAGCGCGCCGGGGAACTCGGCGAGGCTTTCCTCGAGCACCTCGAGCGTCGGGATGTCGAGATCGTTCGTCGGCTCGTCGAGGACGAGGAGATCGGCCGGCTGTCGCACGAGGCTCGCGATTCGAATGCGCGCCTGCTCGCCGCCCGAGAGCACGCCCACCCGGGTGTCGAGCCGCTCGGGGCGGAAGAGGAAGCGCCGCGCCCACGCGCTCACGTGGATCCGGCGTCCGCGAAACTCGACGTCGTCGCCGGCGGGCGCCAGCGCACGGCGCAAGGTCATGCTCGGGTCGAGCGTGCTGCGATCCTGCTCGAACGAGGCGACACGCAGGTCGGTCGCGCGATCGATGCTTCCCGCATCGGGCTCGATCTCGCGGCGGAGCACGCGCAGGAGCGTCGTCTTCCCGCTGCCGTTCGGACCGATCAGCCCGATGCGCATCCCCGGCTGCAGCTCGAGGTCGACGCCGTCGAGCACGCGCCGTCCGCCGAGATCCTTGCAGACGCCGTCCGCGACGAGCAGCTTTTTCGTGCGCCGTTCGGAGTGCGTGAAGTCGATGCCGGCGCTCCGCGTCGTCGTGCGCTCCTTCAGGTCGCGCAGCTCCTCGATCTTCCGCTCGGCCTCGCGCACGCGATAGTCGGCCTTCGTCGTCTGCGCCTTCGGGCCGTGCTTCAGCCAATCGATCTCGCGCCGCACGACGTTCGCGAGCGAGTCCTGGTACGACGCCTGGCCGCGCAGCGCCTCGTCGCGCTTCTCGAGGAAGTCGCTGTAGCGTCCGTCGGTCGCGAAGAGGCCTCCCGGCAGCGCGCGGTTCACCTCGATGACGCGGCGCGACACGTGCTCGAGGAACGTGCGGTCGTGGCTGACGACGAGGTACGCGAGCGCCTCGGTCTCGAGGAGCGCCTCGAGCCACAGGATCCCCTCGACGTCGAGATGGTTCGTGGGCTCGTCGAGGAGCAGCACCTCGGGCTCGCGCACCAGCTCGCGCGCGATCGCGAGGCGCTTCCGCCAACCGCCGGACAGCGACCCGACGAGCCCGCTCGGATCGTCGAAGCCCGCGCGGCCGAGCGTGATCTCGACGATGCCCGAGCGCGCGAACGCATCCGGCCCCATCTGCTCGCGCGCGGCGACCATCACGTCGTGGATCGTTCGGTCGAGCGGCAGCGACGGATCTTGCTCGACGTACCCGACGCGCAGCCGCTTCTTCGCCGAGCGCGTGCCCGCATCCGGCGACTCGAGGCCCGCGAGGATCTTCACGAGCGTCGTTTTCCCCGAGCCGTTCGGCCCGACGAGCCCGACGCGATCGCCCTCGAGGAGCCCGAGACTCAAGTCCTCGAAGAGCGGCTGCGGCCCGTAGGCCTTCGAGATCCGCTCGCACGAGATCAAGACCTCGCGGCTCATCGGTCGCCTCCAGGAAAGGCGCGGCGCGGGTCGTCGTGGAGTTGCATGGGCCGAACATGATAGCCAGGCGACACGGAGGATTTCTGGACCGATTCCCCGCCGCGCGTCATCTTCGAGGGCACGATGAATCGAGAGCGATCGACGCTGACGCCGGAAGTCCTGCTCGAGGAAGGCGACTTCGTGCGCGCGCTCGCGCGGAGCCTGCTGTTCGACGAGCACCAGGCCGACGACGTCGTCCAGCGCACGTGGCTCGCCGCGCTCGAGCGTCCGCCGCGGCGCGCCGGCGCGTGGCGCGCGTGGCTGCGTCGCGTCGTGCACAACTTCGCGCGCGACGAGCGGCGCTCGGCTGGACGGCGCACCGCGCGCGAGCATCGCGTCGCCGAGCGTGACCGCGTGCCGTCGACCGGCGACATCGTCGAGCGCGAAGCGATGCGCCGGGTCGTCGTCGATGCGGTGCTGCGACTCGAGGAGCCGTATCGCGAGGTCGTCGTCCTGCGATTCTTCGAGGGCCTTCCGCCGCGCGACGTCGCGGCGCGCCTCGACCTGCCCGTGGAGACCGTTCGTACGCGGCTCAAGCGCGCGTTGGAAAAGCTGCGTCGCGCGCTCGATCGCGCGTGCGGCGAGGATCGATCCGCGTGGTGCCTCGCGCTCGTCCCGCTCGCGGTGCCGCGCGCGACCGGCGCGGCGGGCGGCGCGACGGCGAGCTTCGCGAAGGGAATCGCGCTCATGAGCACGATGATGAAGGCGGCGATGGTCGCTCTCGGGATCCTCGTTCTCTGCGCGATTGTCGCGTTCTGGCCTCGTCACGACGCGCGCCAGGAATCCGCGGCGCAATCGACGAAGCCGGCGACCGCGTCTCATGCGGAATCGACGGGGCCATCCAATGCAGTCGCTTCCGAGCCCGCGCCCGCGGTGTCGGAGCGCGCCCCTGCGTCGCCGACTCGAGCGCCGCTGCAGTTCGACGTCTCGGGCGTCGTCGTGGCCGCCGTCACGGGTCTGCCGATGGCGGGTCTCGGCCTGCGCCTCACCCACTCCGCGACGCCGCCCGATGTCGTGGAACTCGTCACCGACGGTGACGGACGCTTTCGCAGCTCGCGGCCGCTTCCGCCGGGCGAGGTCACGATCGCCGCGAGCGAGGACGCCTTCGGTCTCTTCGTGAACGGACGCGATCGGGTCCTCGAGCTGGCGCGCGCCACGATCACCGACCACGACGTGGCCGACCTTCGAATCGAGTATCCGTGGGCCGGAATGGTCGAAGGGCGCGTCGTCGACGGCAACGGCGACCCCGTGGTCGGCGCCGAAGTCAGCGCCGTGGCGCACCCGCTGCTCGCGAACACCGTCAAGATCTGGGTCTTGAACGGCGCCCTGAAGGCGCGACACGTCACGACCTCGGCCGATGGACGCTTCGCCATCGAACGCCTGCCCGTCGACCACGCGATCGCCATTGCGGCACGAGCGCCCGGGTTCGCGCCGATCTTCAGCGAGGCGTTCCTCGCGCGCACCAGCCGCGGCGAGCCGGAGGTCGTCGTGCGACTCTTCCGCGAAGCGCGAGTCGTCGGCTCGATCAGCGAAGCCGACGGCAGCCCGGTCGCCGGCGCGAGAGTGGTACTCCCGTGTCACACCGCGGGAATGGCGTCGCCTGACGGGGTTGAGAGCCGAGCCGACGGTACGTTCGAGCTGAGTGCGATCGGGCCCGGTCGCTACTCGCTCGAAGCCGGGCTCGACGGCCGACGCTTCGAATCGAACGTGATCAACCCGTTCGACCTCGCCGAGGGCGAGACGAAGTCTTTCACGTTTCGGCCCGCGGCGGCTCCGACGCACGTGATCTCCGGCACGGTCGTCGATCCCGAGGGCAAGCCGGTCGTGGACGTGGAGGTTCAAGCGCATCCGGTCGAGTCCCCGTGGGAAAACGTGCACGGAATGACGGACGCCCGCGGCGCGTTCTCGCTCGCCGTGCACAACGGCGGTCGATACCGCGTCTTCGTCTGGGGGCACGGGGGTTTTTCGATGAGCGATCCCATCGAGGTGCTGGCAGATACGACAGGCGTGAGGCTCATCTGGTCTTGGCCCCGCGTCGACGTGCTGGTTCGAGTCCTCGACGATGCGACGGGCGAGCCGCTCGGCGACTCGGACGCGTGGCTGCTCAGGTCTGGTGACCCGCACGGACTCGGCGGTTACTTCACCGCCGATGCACGGGGCGAGTACTGCCAGAAGCAGGTTCGGCCCGGTGACTACGACGTCATCGCTGCCAAGCGAGGTCACGCACCCGCGCTGACGACGTTCGAGATCACTCCCGACGAGGAAGGCACCCGGACGATCGAGGTGCGCTTGTCGCACGGGCGCCGCGTGAGCGGTCGCGTCGTCGACACCGAGGGTCGCGGGACAGCAGGCGTCTCGATCGCCGTGGTTGGCGGAGGTGCAGCGCGTTTTGCGCCCCTCAAGAGCACGATCGTGCTGTCCGGCCCGGATGGCTCGTTCACCCTCGATTCGCTGCCTGCGCATGGTGGGAAGGTCGGCGCCGTGAATCGGTGGGGAGTCCTCTGGGGCACGGAAGTCTCCGCGGACTCCGACGACGTCACGATTCACCTTCTCCGCGACTTCGAGAAGTAGTCTCCTCCTCTCGACTCGGTCGCCCGTCGACGTCGAAACGAGACTCGGCGATACTCGCGCGGAATAATCGAGTGCGACTCGCGTCCGACCCCGTCCGCGTTGCGGCGGCTCGCGACCCGTGGATGAGGAGAATGATTATGAACTACGGCATTTCAGCTTGGATCTTGATCGCGACGTCGTGTCCCGCGCTCGCGCGAACGGAGACGATTGCCGAGCTGCTCGCGCGCGCGAAGAAGCAAACCGCGACCGTCGAGCTGAGCGACACGTTCTCGCGCGCCATCGCTCTCGCGCACAAGGCGAACGACGTGCTCGTCGAGCAGCAAGTCTCCGACGCCTTTGCCGAGTTCTTGAGGAAGATCCCGGGGGACACGCCCGGGGGGCCGGGCCCCGTCGATCGCGTCCTAGCCAGGAGTCGGCGCGACGCCTATGCCGGGATCCTCAGAAAGCTCGAGTCGAAGCGCGGCGACGCCTTCGTCTCCGCTCACATGCTCGGGACGCAGCTCCTCTTCGCGGCCACGAACAACAACGACGACGATCACGTCCCCGAAGCGGTAGAGGCCGTCGCGGCGTACGCGCGCGCACAGAAGGCGAACCAGTGCGCGAGCGCGATCGCGCTCTACGCGCGCGGCGGCGTCGCGCGCACGCACAAGAAAAACGACGAGGCGATCGCGCCGCTCGACCAAGCGCTGAAGACTTGCGTCGCCGAAGGATGGAGCGAACTCGCCGCGTACGTCGGCACCGAGCTGGCCGCGGACGCGCTCGATCGCAAGCAGACGCCGAAAGCGCGCGAAGCCATGGAGGCCGTCGCGTCGACGTTCACGAAGGACACGAGCCCGCGCGCCGCGCAAGTCTGGCAGCGGCTCGTCGGCACTCGCCTCGAGGGAGCGCCGGCCGAAGTGCTCGAGCCGCACGCGAACGCGATGAAGGCCTTCGAATCGGGCGGAGGCGAAGCGGGCGCTCCCGGCGGCGCAGGCGGAGCCCCCGGCCCGACGAAGCTCGGCAAAGCGTGGAAGGACTTTTCGGCGACGGCGGCGATCGTCACCGTCCAACGCACGAAGGAAGGCTTCGAGATCCGCGAGGGGTTCGACCGCGAGTTCAAGGCAACGCGCGCGATCGCGGCGCAGATGCCGCCGTTCGCGGACGGCGGTGTCACGCTCGCCTTCGACGGCCCGAGCGTCGCGCTCTTGCGCATCGACCTCGAGTCCGGCCCGGGCGCGCCCGGCGAGGCCCCGTGGCCCACGATGGCCAACGCCTACTACCGGCTCGCGGTCGGCGAGACCTACGCGGTGTCGAAGCAGGGCGTGGTCACGATCTCCGCGAAGTGACGCGGGGGATTCTCGGCGGCGGGGGCTCGACTCGTCGTTTCTATGACTTTGCGGCGTCGGTTCGCCGCAGCCACTGTTCGCGCATGCGAGAAAAACGGTCGATTCGCTCCCGGATCTTGCGGAGCCCTTTCGGATAGAAGGCGAGGAGCGTGTCACAGAGTTCCAGCATCCATTGGCGCCTCGACTCGCGCGTGACGAATTCGATTCGGTTCGCATCCCTTATCTGAATTTGTCCTTTGCCGAGCGCCCCGATTCTGAGGCACGGCCACGAGAGGAATTCGATGGGAACAAACGTGGATTGGCGCGCGACGAGCCGATTGCCGTCGATCCGATAGTGCACGATCAAAACTCCACCACATCGCCGCCGAGTATCTCTTCGAATCGGTCACTGAGAACGGACTGTACGGCATCGCCGACGGCCCGCGGGCTGGTCACCGTGGCTGCGGACAGAAAGTCGTCGCTCGCGTTCAGAACCTCTACGGTTCTCCGTTCGATCTCGTGATACCGGTCGGTGGAGAAAATCGTGCTCGGCGTGGACACGGTTGATCTATCGCGCAGGCCGCCGCGCGTTGCGTTCCCAGAAGACGCCGTCCTCATATCCTTGGATCCGAGCGTCGTTCGCCGCCAGTTCGAGGCGCTTCTCAGCAAGGCATGCGTACGATTCGTTGATCTCGATGCCGATGAATCGTCGGCCAAGCTTCTTCGCGACGACAGACGTCGTACCCGAACCCAAGAATGGGTCCAAGACCACCGACTCGTTGCGAGAGCTGGCGAGCACGAGTTTGGCGATGAGCTTCTCGGGCTTCTGCGTCGGATGGCACGTGTTCTCGGGCATCGACCAGAACGGGACCGTGATGTCGTTCCAGAGATTCGACGGGCTGGTGAGGCGAAATCGCCCGATTGCCTCGTCAGCCCAATCCTTCGGACTTCCTTTCTCGTGGGTGTATGGCGCGATCACACGCCGCTTGAGCTTGACGGCCCCGGCGTCGAACGTGTATCGATTCGATGCCGTCGCGAACCAGATGTCCTCGGATCAGTTCTTCCAGTTGCGCGAGGATCCTCGGCCCTTCTCTCGCTCCCACGAGATTCGATTCCGAATCTTGAAGTAGCGCTCGAGAACGCGATGCACCGCGGTGGACGATCGCCATTCCGCGCAGACATACACGCTCCCATCTGGCTTGAGGACTCGGGCGATCTGTGAGACCCACAGATCCAACCATGCCTCGTAGGCATCGAGGTCGCGAATCGCAAACGTGTTCCCGTCGTAGGTCTTTCGAAGGTTGTATGGCGGGTCGGCTACGACCAGGTCGACGCAGCTCGATGGCAGAAAAGGAAGAACTCGCGTTGCATCTCCATGGATCGTTCGCTGCACGACCGCGTCGAGCGTCGTCGGCCCCGTGAGTCGAACCAACCGCGCGGCCAGACTCGGCTGATCGGCGTGGCTGAGCGTCAGCGTCCGGTTCCGCGGTGCTCGTCGTTTCGCCACGACTTCGGTCATGACCCCTCCGACTTGAACTCGCTTGCGCCTACGTGGCCCGTTCATTGCGCCGGCCCGGCGGTTCGCGAGACGACCGACTTTCCGCTCACGATCTCGCTGCTGACTGCGTGGGCATCGTTTTCCAGCGCGAGTCGGCCACGGATTCTAGCCACGCCGAAGCAGAGTCGCCATCGACGACGCTGGATTCTCCGGCTGCGCGGCAACTCCATGCGGATCAATCGGTGGGAAAAGTCCGCGCGAGCATTGCGAATCGGTTGCCGGGACGCTTTGGCAAGCCATCGTCGCCGGAGAGCCAGTCACTCATCCGCGGGGGATTCTCATCAGGATGATCGCGTTCACATTCGTCGCGCTCAGTGCTTTCGCGCAAGATGGCGCGACGTGCGAACGATTGCTTTAGTTGGTGGTCCGCAAATTCCACGCGGTCTCCAAGCACGGCGAGGTCACGATCGCCGAGAATTCGCGGTGTCCCCTCGGCAAATCGCGCCGTCCTTACGACGGCCCGACCCATTCGAGTAGACTTCGCGGAACCTCTGTCCCGAGCGTGTCGGATTGCATGTCACAACGGCTGGTGCCCATGATCGGCGTCGGGGAACTCCTCGCCGGGCTCGGCGTGATCGTCGCCCTGTTCGCGCTCAAGCAGGTACTGTTCCGGCGAACGCACTCGACGATCGTCCGGCCGGCGTGCTTCGTTGCCGCGATCGCCGCCGCCGTCCCCGTCACGTGGCTCATCTCGCCGGATTGGCACAACCGTCACGTCACCCCGATCGCGAACTGGGTCGGCGATCCGATCGCCCTGCTCGCCGTGCCGGTGGCGGCATTCGTGATCGCCCTCGTACGCGGCCGCGTGGGCTCGAGCCCGTGGCTCTTTCGTTTATTGTCCGAAGTGTGTTTCGTGGGCGCGTGGATGTGGGCCTGGACGTTCTTCGAGTTCTGCGTGCTGCACTGGGTATGGATCTGATCGAGATGGGCACGACGCGTGGATGCCGAATAGGCGATGCAACGATGAGGCGCCATGGATGACCTGAACGAAATCGCAGAGGCCGTGCGAACACCGTCCGACTTGGCGACGTTGGGTTGGCGGCTCGTCCGAGACATCGAGAGCCACCCCGCGGATTGGGATGGCGACGGCCCGAGCCTCCTCCTCGGGAAGATGTGCGAGTGGCTCGACGACGAGATCGGCGATGCCGAGATTCACAGCGCGGAATTGCCGGAGCGTCCCGAGTGGTCGTCGATCGCGAAGATGTTTTCTTATGCGTTCATCGAAGCTCGGGAGCACCGGTCCTCGCGTACGTACTCCGCGGCTCGAGAGGCGTTCAACGAGGGTGCGATCGCGAAGGCAATCGAACTCGTTCGCAAGTCGATCGACGAGAACGATCACTACAAGTCGCGTGAACTGCTTGGCCAGTGTCTCGAAGTCCAGGGCGACGTCGAGCGAGCACTCGAGGAATACCGCGCCGCGCTGATACTCAACCCGCGATCGGACAAGACCGCCTGTCTGTTTGCCGACTGTTTGATCCGCACCGGTAGACGAGACGAGGCGCGGGCCGTGCTCGAGTCCACGTTGCAGCGAACGCCGACGTACGGCCCCGCGCGGAAGCTCCTCGAAGGCTTGACCTGATCACGCGAGTTCGAAGCGGCATCGACACTCGGTGATCGGTACACTCCCCGCGACGAAGGGCTTCGCCTGGCCGATCAGGAGACCTCGGAGGATTCCCATGAAGGCAGTGCCGTCGATCATCGGATGTTCGCTCGTCGCACTCACGGCGTCCGCGCAGGACGGTGCGACGCTCGACGGGCTCGCGGTCGTGCACGAGGGGCGGTCACGCGCGGTGTCGTCCGCGGCAAAGGACGCTTGGTCGAACGGCGACAATCGCTGGGTGAAGGCGGGCGACACGCTGACGCTCGCCGAGATCGCGGGGCCCGGCACGATCCGCCACGTGTGGCTGACGTTCCCCGAGTCGTCGCCGAGTTGGATCTCGAACTCGGGCTCCGCGGATCCGTCCGAGATCGTGCTTCGCTGCTACTGGGACGGCGCGACCGATCCGGCCGTCGAGGCGCCGATCGGCGACTTCTTCGCGGCGGGGTTCGGCGAGCGCGCCGAGATCCGATCGACGCCCGTTCAAGTGCAAGGCGGCGATGCCTACAACTGTTACTGGCCGATGCCGTTCGCGAAGTCGGCGCGCGTCACCATCACGAACGAGAGCGAACGACCCATCGCCGCCCTCTACTACCAGATCGACTACACCGAGGATCCGTTACTGTCTCCACAGTCGGCGCATTTCTGTGCACAGTATCGACAGGAATTCCCCACTGTGCTCGGCCACGACTATTTGATCCTCGACGCGGAGGGCCCGGGCCACTACGTCGGCACCGTGATGTCGGTGCGCTCGCGCAGCCCACAGTGGTTCGGCGAGGGCGACGCGAAGTTCCAGATCGACGGCGAGGAGCGCCCCTCGATCTGGGGCACCGGCACCGAGGATTACTTCCTGAACGCGTGGGGCATGGAGAAGGCGACCTTTCCGTCGTTCGGCGTGACGCGCGTCGACGGCTGGCTCGGCGACCTCGGCGATCGCGGCACGTTCTATCGCTGGCACCTCGCCGATCCCGTGCGATTCACGAAGTCGCTGCGCGCGACGATCGAGCACGCGGGCTGGATGTCCGCGGACGAGACCACGACCGGCAAGGTCGAGGGCTTCGTCGAGCGGCAGGACGACTTCGCGACGGTCGCGTTCTGGTACCAGAAGGGCCAGCCGAAGCGCTTCACGACGCTGCCCTCGGCGAAGGAGCGGAGGCTGCCGTCGCTCGACGACGTGATCGAAGGCAAGACGCTCCTCGCGAGCGCGAAGGCCAGCGGCGGCTCGACGAATCTGCAAAAGGGCGCACCGTGGACGGGCGACGGGCAAGTCTTCTTCGACGCGAAGGGCGAGGGCTCGTCGCTGACGCTGAACTTCACGGTCGCCGCAGCCGAAGACGCACGAAGCCGCACCGTCCTCGCGGTCACGCACTCGTACGACTTCGGCATCTACCGCATCACGCTCGACGGCGCGCCGGTCGGCGAGCCGATCGACTTCTACTCGCCGACCGTCGAGGTGCACGATCTCACGCTGTCAGAGGCGGCGCTCGCGCCGGGCGCGCACGTCGTCCGCCTCGACTGCGTCGGCAAGAACGCGACGTCGACCGGCACGAAGCTCGGCGTCGACTCCGTTCGCCTGCGCCACCGCTGGAACGTGAAGCGCCCGCCGCTCGGCCCGCCGCCGAGGTAATCGTTCGGCGCCGTCTCCAGACGCGAGGTGGGAACGCCGCGACGTGGGAGGACCGCGGCGTCTGGCGCCGCGACGATCAAGCCCCCCGCCGTGAACTTCAGCGTTTCTGAATGCGACCGACCGGTGTAGGCTTCGCGCCGTCATTCGCACGAGTATCTCTGCGACTGAGGGATCATGCGCTGTCCGAGCTGTTCGACCGAGGTCCGCGAGCAAGAAGCCAGCTGCCCAGCTTGCGGCGCGAAGCTCACGCCTTCCCGGGTCCTGCCGATCCGCGGAACCGCGAGTGCGGAGCCCGTGGTTCCGGTCCCGCGGGAGGAGACTCCGCGCCCGCCCTCCTCGCGCAGTGGTCCAAAGGCTCGCTTCCTTCCCGGAGAGATCGTCTCCGGCCGCTATCGGATCGTGGCTCTCCTCGGACGAGGAGGCATGGGCGAGGTGTATCGCGCCGACGATCTGCGGCTCGAGCAGCCCGTAGCGCTCAAGTTCTTGCGCGAGGAGATCGGGACGGACCTCGCGACGCGCGAGCGCTTCGTGTCCGAGGTGAAGCTGGCGCGCTCGGTCACCCACGCCAATGTCTGCCGGGTTCACGACCTGGGCGAGGTCGATGGCCTGCTCTATCTCTCGATGGAGTACGTCGACGGCGAGGACCTGGCCGCGTTGCTGCGGCGCATCGGCGCGCCGAGCGAGCAGAAGGCGCTCGAGATCGCCGGGCAGCTTTGTGCGGGACTCGCGGCGGCGCACGCGAAGGGCGTCCTGCACCGCGACCTGAAGCCCGCCAACGTGATGATCGACGGCGCGGGCAAGGTGCGCATCACCGACTTCGGGCTGGCGATCGTCGCGGGTGACGAGGGCGAGCGTGGTCTCGTGGCGGGCACGCCCGCCTACATGGCGCCCGAGCAGCTCGCGGGAGCCGAGGCCACAGCAAAGAGCGACATCTACGCGCTCGGGCTCGTGCTCTACGAACTCTTCACGGGCGCGCGGGTGTGGCAAGCGAACGACGTGGGACATCTGCGAGACTTGCACGCCACCTGCACGCCCAATCCTCCGAGCACGCACGCGCGCTCTCTCGACGCACGCGTCGAGCGCGCGATCCTCTCCTGTCTCGAGCGCGATCCCGAACGTCGGCCGCGCTCACCGACCTCGGTGGCAGCTGCGCTCACCGGTGCCGACCCGATCGCGGCCGCGCTGGCAGCGGGCGAGACGCCGACGCCGGAGATGGTCGCGGCCTCGGGCGGCGAGGGCACGATCTCGATGACGGCTGCGGGCGCAGCGCTGGCCGCGATCCTCGTTCTCTTCGCTGCACTCGTGTTCGTCGCTCCGCGCGCGAGCCTTTACGGTCACGTTCCGCTCGCGAACGAGCCGGCGGTGCTCGCCGCCCGCGCGCGGGAGATTCTCGAGAGTTCCGGCCTGGCCGTGCCCGATGGGGACCGCGCGTTCGGTTACTCACCACTGAGGGATCAGGCCGTCGGCGGTAAGCAGCCCGTCGCGCAGTTCTGGTACCGGGAGTCGCCGTACTCATTGCAACCGAGCGGCGTCACCGGTCGGACTTCGTCGGACGATCCGCCGATTCAATGGCCCGGGATGGTCTCGCTCGGGCTCTCCGCGCGCGGGAAGCTCGACTGGCTGGAAGCGGCTCCTCCGAGTTCCAGTGACCCGAGCCGGTCGGGGGCACGCTGCGACTGGGATCCGCTCTTCGCCGCCGCCGGCCTGAACCGTGCCGACTTCAAGCCCGTCCCTCCGCGGCGAACGCCGCCGCAGGGCTGCGACGAGCGCGTCGCCTGGACGGGACCCGATCCGGAGGAACCGGGCGTCGAATTGACCGTGGAGGGCGCGGCCTTCGAAGGGCGGCCGGTGTCGTTCGGTGGTCGCCACGCTCCACTGCGATCCCGGCCGCGCAAACTAGGCACGTCGTCATCGGTCGCCCACATTCAATTCTGGCTGTTCACGCTCGCGCTGTTCGGCGGGATCCCACTCGCGTGGCGAAACTTGACCAGTGGGCGCGGCGACCGGCGCACGGCTGCGCGCCTCGCGGTGGTCGTCTTCCTCTTGCAGACGTGCGTGTGGCTCTTGCGCGCGAACCACACGACCGACGTCCTCCTCGAGGGATGGCTCCTCGAACGCGGACTGTCCGCTGCACTGTATGCCGGCGGATTCGTCTGGGTGCTCTACCTGGCGCTGGAGCCTTATGTGCGCCGGATCTGGCCGGATCGTCTGGTCTCCTGGAGCCGCCTGCTCGCCGGTCGCTGGCGGGATCCCCTGGTCGCGCGCGATCTCATGGCCGGGATTGGTGCGGGGATCACTGCGACACTCGCGAACTCGGCGGCCGTGTGGATCGGGATGCGCCTGTATGCGGCGCAGGTCATTCCCGTCACCCGCAACTTCCCCGATACCGCCGGCCTCCGAGGGTCGATCGCGCAGCTCTGCCAGCAGGGGGTCGACGGCGCCGGCGTGGGATTCATGCTGACCTTCAGCCTCGTGGCGCTGCGATTCTTCGTGCGTCGGAATTGGATTGCCTACCTCCTCTTCACGCCGGCGATGTTCGGAAATCCGCTCGCGTTTTCGATCGGCGTGCCGGTGTTGGACTGGGCCTACTTGCTGTTCATGGTCCCGTGGACCCTGCTCATGGTCTCGCGCTGCGGTCTCTTCGCAATGGCGGTGGCCGTCGCGACGTTCGGCTTCCTGAATTTCATCCCGCTCACGAGCGAGCTGAGCGCTTGGTATGCCGGCCAGACGATCTTCGCGGCGCTCGTCGTGTGCGGACTCGCAATCGTTTCAGCCCGCTTCGCCACGGGCAAGCGCGTGCGGGTAACGGCCTAGGTCATCGAGGCGCTTGCTGGGCTGCCTTCGCGTGCGCCACCGCTGGAACGTGAATCGCCCGCCGCTCGGGCCGCCTGCCGATGAATGACGAACCGACGACAGCGCCCGCGCGCCTTCCGCGACTTCGGCCGCACGGTTCGTTCGTGTGCGAGCCGCACGCGAATTCCTTGAAGCGTGATTCGAGCGCGCGGGACCTCCTCTACGGAAAAGGAAACTCTTTCGAGGAGGAGTCATGAATCCCATCGATGGCTCTACCCACACGAAGTGCTGCCTTCGCGCCTCCCGCGCCCTTCGCGGACTCGCGGCGGTCGTTGCCTTCCTGTCGATCGTTTCGGAAGCCCCGGCGCAGCTCGACTTCGACGCGCCAGGAGTCCTTGCCCCAGGTGCCGTCGGGCAGACGCTGTTCGGCGACCTGGACGGCGATTCGCACGTCGATGTCGTCGTCATTCAGACGAGCGGGGCCGGCACGTCCGCCTGCTCGTCGCAGATCCTCCCCTTCCGAAATCTGGGCCACGGCCAATTCGAGGCGCGCGCGGCGATCACTCCGCCGATCTGTCTGGGGCGTGGGACCCTCGCCGACTTCGACGGCGACGGCCAGCTCGACCTCGCGGCGACGACGTGGGGCGGGGACACGACGTACGTGTATCCGGGCACGAGCCGTGGCGACTTCGGCTTGCCGCTCCGCCTTCGAATGGGTCGCTGGTGCGATCAGATCGCCGCCGCGGACCTCGATCGGGATGGACGCGCCGACCTGATCCTCACGGCGCAGAACTCGGTGATCGTTGCGCTCGGCGACGGAGCCGGCGGCTTCCTTCCGCCGCGCGAGACCTCGGTGGGAACGGAGCATCCGCTGCATCTCGCCGTCGGCGACTTCGACAACGATGGCGACCTCGACGTCGCATTCGATTGGGACAGCGCGTGCAATCCCGTTTTCTGCGCGACGAGCGGCGTGTCCGCCCTGCTCGGCGATGCGCACGGCTCGTTGGGACCCCTCGTCCCGACGTTTTTCGAATTCACGAGTTCGAGCGGCATCGCGAGCGTCGACTTCGACGAGGACGGTCGGCTCGATCTCGCAATGGCCGTCGGCGGGCTGGCACTGCTTCGCGGCATCGGCGGCGGGCAGTTCGCACCGCCACAGTCGCTGGGCATTCCCTCGAACGGTTCGCCGGTCGCTGGCGACGTGAATCGGGATGGACACGTGGATCTCGCGGTTTCCGGCACGCCCCTGACTGCGAACTCCGTGTGCACGCTCTTGGTGCTGTCGACCGACGGCCGCGGCTCGTGGACCGAGGTTCGATCGCCATGTTCGGGAGCGCCGGTGGGCTTCGCGGACGTCGACGAAGACGGTCGCGAGGACGCCGTCGTCAGCCAATCGGCGGGAGCCTGCGTTCTCCGGGGCGACGGCAGCGGCGGGTTCGCGTCGACGCGCGCCGTTCGAACGCAGTTCCGGCCGGCCGACGTCGGCGTCGGCGATTTCGCCGAAGACGGCTTCCCGGACTTGTTGGCGGTCTCCAGCACGCTGGTCGGTCCGCAGTTTTCGCTGCTCGTCGCGAACGCGCACGGCGGGTTCAACGAGTCGACGCCGATGAACGGTCAACTGGCGACGGAAACCCCGGCCGACTATGACGGTGACGGCCATCTCGACGTCGCCGTGTGGCAACGCGGGAACGTGCCGACCGCATGGCTCGGTGACGGCCGAGGCGGATTCCGATCCACGACCTCGAGCGGCCACGGATCGCACGGTCGGCCGACCGTCGATTTCGACGAGGACGGAATCCAAGATCTCCTGATGACCGGGACCGGGCGTCCGAACGTCGTGTACCTCGGAAACGGCAACGGCTCGTTCCGCGCGCTCGACGTCGCCGGATTGTCTCGAGGCGGCTTCGCGTTCGCCGCGGACTTCGACGCCGACGGTCGCCTCGACTTGGGTCGCCTCAGCGACATCGGCGATCCTCCGTCGACGACGACGTTTCTCGGAAACGGTCATGGCGGGTTTACGCCAGCGATCGTCACGCCGTTGCCGGGGACTCCGACGTCCGCGGCCGCTGCGGCGGACTTCGATGCGGACGGTCGCGCCGACGTCGTCTACCAGACGTCGGGCGTCGACGGACGATCGCAGATGCTGGTCTTGAAGAGTCGTGGAGACGGGACGTTCGAGGCGGCGCGTTCCGTGCCGGGTGCTCCGCCCTATCGAACGGCGCTGACGGTGGCGGACGTCGACGGCGACGGCTTCGTGGACCTCGTCGCCACGGGGTTGGGCTCGGTTTCGATTCTCGCCGGGGACGGCGCCGCCCACTTCGGATCGCCCGTCGGATTCGCGACGGGCTGCGATCCGGTGGACGTCGTCGCGTCCGACCTCGATGGAGACGGCGACCTCGATCTCGCCCTGGCCGACGGCTCCGATTCGGCGATCACGATCCTGACGAACACGTCGTTCATCCCCTACCTCGACGCGCGCGCCGGCAACGTGAACGTGGCCTCGGGGCAACCGTCGAACGTCGTCTTCGTGAACGGCTCCGCCGGAGAGGGTCGCGAGCGGCTGCTCGTCGTCGGGCGCCGGGTGCCGCTGTCGATCGACGTCGCGAGCCCTCCCGCAAACCCCGCGGGGCCGACTCCGTTCGTCTTGTGGGCTTGGCCCGGATCCCCCACGCCGAGCACGGCCAATCGGCTACGCCACGGTCTCGGCTTCGTCGCGATGCCGACCCCGCTCACGCCGATGCGGTCGCCTCAGCCGACGTTGATCGCCAACACCATCGGACACCCGTGGCGGCTCGGATTCGAGAATTGGCCGAACGGGCCGACAGCGCCGGCGCCCAGTCGACTGCTCACCGTGCCGCGAGGCATCCCGCGCGCGACCACGTTCTTTCTCCAAGGCGTGATCCTCGACGCCAACGGCCCGAACGGCGTCTCTGCGGTCACGAACGGGGTCTTGGTCGTCGTGCCGTAGAGCCGCATCAAGCGGACGTCGTTCGCGTCCGGAGCGGCGAACCGCTCTGCCGATCGCCAGCGCGTCGTGCACCTCGAGTGCACCGGCAAGAGAATGGTGTCGACGGGCTGGAAGCTCGGCGTCGACTCCGTTCGCCTGCGCCACCGCTGGAACGTGAAGCGCCCGCCGCTCGGCCCGTCCGCGGGGAAGTAGCGGGTCATCGGCGGAGAAGCTCGGCGACGAGCCTTTTTGCGGCCGCCTGGCGATCCGGATCGGGGTCGTCGTTGGCGAGCGACTGCACCACGTCCAGAAGCTCAGAGACTCGGTACGGTTGGTTGTCGCGAATCGCCCACATGGCCTGCTGCCACACCCCTGGCCGTGGATCGCCGAGCGCATCCCGGAGGATCGGAATCGCCTGCGGAGCCAGGGAGGTCGCGTCGAGCTGGCCGTTTCGGGAGAGCTGCCCGATCACGCATAGCGAGAGCTCTCGCTCCCGATCGTCACCTGCGGAGCGACAGCGCGAAACGAAACGGGAAAATCCGTCGGCATCGACGCTCCTTCCGAGCGATTGGCCGACGAGATCCAGGCGATCGATTGGCGCATCGGGCCGGATGGCGAGGCGCGTCAGCTCATCGATGAGCGCCGGGTCTCGCCATTGCGCGAGCCCGTCGATGATCGAAACGGAATCCGAGTGGTTCGTGCGCACGAGATCGAGAAACGCTTCTCCAATAGTGTGATCCTTCAGCGATCCAATCGCCGCGGCCGCGATCGTCGAGACCGATTCGCTCGAGCGAGCGCGTACTAGGGAAAGAAGGAAATCCCCCGCTTCGCGGTCTCCGCGGCGCGCGGCGAGCGAAATGTAGCCTTGGGTCTGGTCCCAGGAGTCGAGTCCTTCGCGCACGTTTCGCTCGAGCACGCGGCGCGCGGCGCCCTCTACACGCGGATCACGGATCTTCCAAAAGAGGTCATGGAACGACCGTGCGCGATGCGAGAAATCGAACGACTCGTCCTCCATCAACTCGAGCGCGAACCCGATGGCCTCCTCCGTGCCGAGCGCAACGAGCTGCTTCATTAGTTGGTCGATCTCCCGCCAATCCGCAGGCGGCTTCTGCGCGGCGAGACGGCGGAGTTCGTCGACGAGGTCGCGCGCCGAGCGAGGCGATGACGGCGTCTTCGCTTCGACAACCTCTCGATGCTCGGGAACGACGGGCGCGGCTTGCTCGATCGGCGCGATCAGCTTCGGCGCGGGTTCGGCTGGCGCGATCGTCGGCGGCGGCGCGGCCGCGATCGAATCGCGCGGCGCCATCTCGTGACGCTGCGACTCCCACGCGACGCCGCCCGCGAAGCCGGCG
>JACOTG010000282.1 GCA_016178505.1 Planctomycetota bacterium | reverse complement strand
TACGGCTACATGCGGAACTACGAGGACCGCGTGCGGCGCGCCGTGAACACTCCCGACCGGCGCGGCGGCTTCGCGCTCTGGCAAGGAGGGATGGAACCCAACATCCCGGTCGGCTCCGAGGCGGGCGTCGCTGCCGGCATGCGTCGGGCGAAGGAGGGCGGCGCGCGCGAGCAACGCGCGGGCGCGAGCGGAAAATGGGTGGCGCACTGGAAAATGGTGCACATCGTTCGACCGGTGTGGGAGGAAGTCGGCGCCGACAACCAGCTCGGACGCGAATTCCCACGCCTCACCTACACGAAGGAAGATGCCGACGGGCTCCTCTTGCTCGAGTCGGCGCCGCGCACCGTGCGAGGCGCTCGCGACCTCTTGAGCGTGGCACTCCAATACGGCAACGCGTTCGGCCAAGGATTTCAAGCCGCGGCGCTGAAGCCCGCCGACTTCTTCGGCGACGACGACGTGCTCTATCTCATGGAAGACATGGCGACCGGTGAGATCCGGCTCAGCATCCTGTGGGAGTGGCTCCAGAAGCGCGCCACGCTCACCGCTGCGGATCCGGCAACCGGCGTGCGCGCGGGCGACACGTTCGACGCGAAGCTGTTCTCGCGGCTCCTCGCCGAGGAGTACGAGAAGCTCACCTCCGCGCGCGACCGCGACGTGCACGACGATTCGAAAACGACCACGCTGCCGATCGCGCGCGAGATCGTCGCGACGTACGTCGCCGATCGCGTGAAGCCGCCTTGGTACATCGACCTCCTCAACCTCAACTTGGACAACCACGATCTCGCGACCGCGCGACTCCGCATCCGGAACTACTTCGAGGCGTTCGAGCGCGACGGCACGCGAATCACCGAGAACCCGGACTTCGCCGCATGACGGGAGGAGCCCCACTGATGATTCCATTCGAGCAGGAAGTGGCCGCGACCCAGCAGTGGTTCGACGACTCGCGCTTCGCGGGAATCGTCCGCCTCCATACCGCGCGCCAGGTCGTCGAGCAGCGCGGGACGATCCCGCAGGATCACGCAGTGGCGCGCGAGGCGGCGGCCGCGTTCCACGACCGCCTTCGTGAACTCTTCCGAGCGCGGAGGAGCATCACTACGTTCGGTCCGTACTCGCCGGGACAGGCCGTGACGATGAAGCGCATGGGAATCGAAGGCATCTATCTCGGAGGTTGGGCGACGTCCGCCAAGGGCGGAACGACCGAGGATCCGGGACCCGATCTCGCGAGCTATCCGCTGAGCCAGGTCCCCGACGAGGCCGCCGCGCTGGTTCGCGCGCTCCTCACCGCCGATCGCAATCAGCACTACTTGCGCTTGCGGATGACCGAAGCGCTACGCGCCGCGACACCGGCTCACGACTTCCGGCCGTTCATCATCGCGGACGCCGACACCGGCCACGGCGGCGACCCGCACGTGCGGAATCTGATCCGTCGCTTCGTGGAGGCGGGCGTGCCGGGCTACCACATCGAAGACCAGCGCCCGGGCACCAAGAAGTGCGGTCACCAAGGCGGCAAGGTCCTCGTGGCGCAGCACGAGCAATTGAAGCGCCTGAACGCCGCTCGGTTCCAGCTCGACGTGATGGGCGTTCCCGGAATCCTCGTCGCGCGCACGGACGCGGAGTCGGCGAACCTCATCGACGGCCGCGACGACGAGCGCGATCAGCCGTTCCTCCTCGGCGCTACCAACCCGGACGTGCCGAGCTACAAGGCATGCTTCCTCGCGCTGATTCGGCGCTTCTACGAGCTGGGCGTACTCGAGCTGAACGGCCATCTCCTCTACGCGATGGCCGACGGCGAGCACGCCGCCGCCGTTCATTGGCTCGAAGGCCACGGTCTTCTGCGCGACGTGGCAACAGCCGCAACGACGTGGCGGGATGGAAAACAAACCGCGCTCGACATCCTGTTCGATGCCGTTGCGTCCCGCTTTCTCGCAGCGTGGGAGGAAGAGGCCCGCCTTCGCACCTTTGGCGAAGCGGTCGCCGAGGAACTCCAATCGCGCGCGGGCGTCGGCGAGCCTCTCGACGTGAGCGTCGAGGAGTGGCTGCGCTTCGCCGATCGCGCTTCGCTGTACGCGGCACGGGAGCGGGCGCGGGAACTCGGCGTCGAGGTCGCCTGGGACTGCGAACTCGCGCGAACGACCGAGGGGTACTACCAAGTGCGCGGCGGGATTCCGTACGCGATTGCGAAGTCGCTCGCTGCCGCGCCGTTCGCGGACGTGCTCTGGATGGAAACGAAAACCGCCGATCTCGAGGACGCCCGTCGGTTCGCCGACGCGATCCACGCCGAGTTCCCCGACAAGATGCTGGCCTACAACCTATCGCCCTCGTTCAGCTGGGACACGACCGGCATGAGCGACGACGACATGCGGCGCTTTCCCGAAGAACTCGGCAAGCTTGGGTTCGTGTTCAACTTCATCACGTACGGCGGCCACCAAATCGACGGGCTCGCGGCCGAGGAGTTCGCGACGGCGCTCAAGCAGGATGGCATGCTCGCGCTCGCTCGCCTCCAGCGGAAGCTTCGCATGGTCGAGTCGCCGTACCGCACGCCGCAGACGCTCGTGGGCGGGCCGCGCGCGGACGCCGCGCTGGCCGCCACTTCCGGACGCACGGCGACGACGATGGCGATGGGCAAGGGATCGACGCAGCACCAGCACCTGGTCCAGACCGAGCTGCCGAAGAAGCTCCTCGAAGAGTGGCTGGCGATGTGGACGCAGCACTACGAACTTCCCGGCTCGCTCCGCGTCCAGCTCCGGCCCCACCGCGCTGGCTCGGAGCTGCTCGAGCTCGGCATCTTCGACGCGAACGAAGAAAAGCTCGCGAACGTCATCTTCGCTCCCATCCACGACCGTCGGGGCCGAAGCATTCTCTCCGTGCGCGATCAGAACATCTTCGCGGAGTCGCTGCGCAAGAAGCGGATGATGACGCTCGTCCACCTCTTCCTCGTGCGCCGATTCCGGGCCGACTCGGTGCACTACGTCACCCCGACCGACGACAACCAGTACCAGGTCGCAAAGATGAAATCGCACGGGATCTTCCGCGCGGTGACCACGGAGATCGGCGAGATCATCGTCGCCGACGTCGACCACGCGCGAATCGCCGAACTCCTCGCGCCCGACCGGGAGGCGTTGGGAAGGCTGATCCGCAAAGAGGGGATGGCGACCGAGGCGTGACCGCGACGTTCACCGGGCGTCGCTGATCCGGTCGACGGCGCCCGTTGCTAAGAGTGCCATCGAAGCGGCGTGTGAAAGAGACGTCGCGATGACTCGGCTGGGCGGGACGCCTCCTGAGCCTTCTGGAGCGGGTCCCCTTGCAGGGTGCCGGGATGCCCTTTTTCAGAGTGCCGTTGCCAGTTGCAACCGTCGTCGGGATCTTGCCAGAAGCGCTCGAGGTCGCTCGGTTTTCCGAAGGTCTACCGAATGAGCTGAGTCGCCAGGTACTGCGGCACCATCGACTGAACCAAAAGATCGCTGAAAAAGCTCGGAGTCATCGGCGGCGGGTTCTCGATCTTGTTCAACTGGCTGCCAAACCTGGTGCCGCCACCCAACCAAATGACCGTGCCACACGCGTGCGCGGTCATGGATTGCAATCTGGCGCGAACGAAGTGCGCGACTGGACATCGCCGATGTCGCAGTCACCCATCGATGCGTCTACCAGAGCGCCAGCAGGGCCCGACGTAGCACCGGGACGAGCGCCTGCTCGCCGACGTCGTCATCGATCGACTCGCGAGCCGGAGGACATCCGCCGCGAACTTATTTCCTCGTGAACACATTTCTATCGGCCGCTCTTGATGCGCTGGAGAATCTTTCCGGCCAAAGTATGGAAATCGGAATAGGCCTCCTTGACCGCGAGCGCATGATTGCCGATGGCGCCGTCAGCGACGGTCAGATGAAAGATGGGCTTGTGCGCTTCCTGTCCCATGGGTACGAGGCTGCGAAAATGTTTGAGCGTCGCAAGGCAATGCGGGTCTTCACGAGTGAGCAGCTCGGTCCACGGTGCAGGCTGTTCGAGAATGCTGGTCCGATACTCCGCGGGAATCCGGTTGACCCACCGGTCGTACGCTTTCACAGGGCGGCTAAGCCTGACGCCATGTTGCTGCACGACGTATCCGATGGGTTCCATTTTCCCGGCCGGAAGATGAAACTCGGGCTTACTCCAGTTCCCAAGTCGCTTCTCCCAGTCGCTACGCCACCTTCGAAGCGTCGGCCCGAGGTTTCGCAAGCCCTGCAGGGAGAATAGATCCGCTCCGAGCGGGACGATGACGCGGTCCGACGCGATGAGCGCCGAGCGATTGATGGCGCCGAGGTTCGGGCCGACGTCGACGACGATCAAATCAGCGTGGTGCTGTGCCGCGCCGAGTTGCGCAACCTGCCAGAACGCAGTGAGAAGTCGGAACGGCCGGTACAGATTGGAACTTCCAAGACTTTGCGGCCATTCGCCGGACAACTGATCCTCGAATCCGGATAGTGCGAGATCGCCTGGGAGTAGCGCCAAATTGGGAACAATCGACCGAAGGTCGGGGGTTTTGAGATCGCCGACAGCGGTGAGTGGCTGAATGCATCGGTAAATCGTGTTCGGCGTCGTGATCTCTCCCTCGATCCACAGCTCTTCGAGCTGACTCTCATCGAGAAATGCTGCGGTAAGGTTTGCCTGGGGATCAAGGTCGCAGGCAAGAACGCGCTTCCCCATTTCCGCGAACATCCACGAGAGATGGTAGACGAGCGACGTCTTGCCGACGCCGCCTTTGTTGTTGAAGAACGTGAGTACAGGCGTACTCATTGCTTGGCTCCTACGCGGAAAACAACTCGATTGGGGCTCACTTCGAAAGCTAGTGGTGGGTTACCGTTCTTCTCAAGTTCACGCCGCGCAGTAGGAATGCCAAGGCCAAACTTCTGAACGAATCCCAGGACCCTGAGTGCCTCGGCGATGTTGGGATTGCGATAGTCGACGAGGCCCGGCTGACCAAACGTTTCAGGTGTCACTGCACCATAGGGGCCACCCGGGCTCGAGACCTCGATGTGATCATCGAACCAATAGACATGGATCGGCGCGTTCGTCGCCTCATAAGTGCGATGCATAACGGCGTTGCGCACGAGCTGCTGGAGTGCCACTGGAGGATATGGCTGCGTTCGTGTCTCGGTCGTGGCACTGGTGTAGTCGACGGCAACTCGGTTGTGCGACGCAATTTTCTCGTCGATGCGTCGGAGCACTTCACCGACCGGACCATCAACAAGCTGTTCATCGGTGACAGAGTCACCGAGCTGATTCCCTGCGATTCGCAAGAACTGAATGTAAGCACCTGGAAGAAAGTCTCGCGGTCGGATTCCCAACACGAGAAGGCCGAGCACTGTCGGGATCGGATCGTCGGCGGATGCCACCATTTTCGTCGCCGCCAGTCGCTGGCCGTAACTACGATCGTTCATCGCGAGCACGTCGGGAGCGACAGCAGAGGGCAGGTACTCTTCTTCGAAGCTTCGCCGATTGAGGTCGCCGAGTGTTGCCGATGGCACGGGCTGCGCGTCGAACGGCAGATCTCGATGGCGACGCTTCTCATTGAGAATGCGTTCGTCCTGAGCGGACGCAATGGCTCGACGAGGTCCGATTCGAATGTGAACGCGCCCTTTGTATCGGACCGGCGGTGAGTCGGCGGGTAGAACGGCAATGACCGCGACCTCGGCGCCGCGTAGGCGCCGCTTTTGCACCGTCAGCGTCGGTGGCGGAACGATATTGCCATCGGTCTTGAGGTCCGCGAGCGTGATCAAGAGGGCGTCAGTGATCGACAGGTTTGAAGGAGTGCCGTCGTTTCTCGCTCCGACGAATACGACGCCCTGGCGCCGGTGGCCCGGCAAGTCGTTGGCAAAAGCGCATACCGCTTCTCGTACCTTCGTCGGTCCATCTCCGTCGAACGATTCCTTGCGTTCCACGAGATCCGACTCGAGATCGGCGAGCATCTCTTCGAGTTCAGCGTCCGTGTACATCGGCATCTGTCACGCCTCTGCGATTCCGCCCCGGGGAGGAGTTCAGCTAAGTCGCAGTCTACCTTGTCGGCTCGGAGTCCGACCGCTATTGACCGTGGTGAAACCGGCCGCCCGCAAGCCCGTGTCGGCCCGATTCCGGGAAGTGCGGGAACGTCCGACCCGCGTGATCGCTAACTTGCTTGCATATGGTCTGCGACTCGCCGCGCCGGTCGGTGTCGTTGAATCGCGAGCCGGCCAGTATGTCGTCGAACGCAAGGCTGCAGTGTCCGGCGTCGTTCGAGTTTAGGTTCATGACGTTCTCCATTCGGCGACAGCTTTCACTCCCAACGCATGCGTTTCGTTCGGTGCGGGATGATATCCGATGGCCGCGAGTCGACGCGAATGCGTTCACGATGCGGAGCACATCGAAGTGGCTCGATGTTGAGCCTCGGTTCATTCCGCGGACGGCGTACTCGAACCTGCGTCGTCGTCGCCCTCGTCGCGATCGGATGGGCTCGGCCACTTGAGGCCGGTTCGCTCGAGAGTGTTCGGGTCGACACCTGGTGGCATGTCCCCGACCGTGAGCGACAGGATGAAATCCGCGTTGTGAACGATCCGGCGAACTTCTTCGTCTGGCGTCGGCTTCAAGCGCGAGCCAGCCGGGACGAAACTCGAGACGTCTGGATCGCACTTTCGCGTCCCCGTTGAATTCGAAGTGAAACGCATTGCCATCCCAAACCATGCGGCCGTTGTAGACCACCACGTCGTCCTCGCCTTCGGGAGTCTTGCCCCACAGCATGAGCGCCAGTGATCGACCGTCGAGTTCGGCTGGGTTCATTGCGGCGCGCATCAAGGCGGCCAGTTTACGACGAAGCGCAGACGAACTTCGTCTCGCTGCAGAATCACTTCCCGGCGCGGGCGCGCCACTCCTCCGCTTTCGTCGCGTCGCCGCGCTTTTCGTAGAGGCGCGCGAGGTCGGCGGCGATTGGCTTGCCGCGCGCGGCGTCGGACTCGCCGATCGCTTCGTAGCTCTCGAGCAAGATCGGCTCGGCGTCGGCGAACTGCTCGCGCTCGACGAGTGCGCGGCCGAGCACCGCGAGGCTGCGGCCGAGCGCGTCGTGATCGATCTTCGCGCGCCGCCGGTGGTACGCGACGAGCGTGCGCAGGTGCGGCTCCGCGTCCACGAGGCGATCCGCCGACTCCGCGCTCTCGAGCAGGCGCCCCGCCGACGCGACCGAGTACTGATTCTCGTCGCCGAACAAGCGACTCCAGCCGGCGAGCATGGTCCCGAGAGGTGGAATCGCTTCCGCGAACTGCTTCTTCTTCAGCATGAGGGTGCCGAGCGTGTAGACGCTCGCGAGCGTGTCGGGATGGTCCGGCCCGAGCGTCTCCCGCCGTCCGTCGAGCGCGCGGCGGATGGACTTCTCGGCGTCGTCGTAGCGCTCGAGGTCCATGTACAAGAGCCCGAGGTCGTTGAACAAAGTCAACGTGTTGGTGTGGTGCTCGCCCAGCACGCGCGGCATCCGCTCGGCCAGCGAGACGTTGATGCGCTCCGCCTCTTCCTTGCGACCGGCTTTCCAGAAGTCCGATGCAACGTTCGCCTGGGCCACGAGCGAATCGGGGTGATCGGGCCCGAAGTTCCGTACATCGACCTCGTACACGCGTTGATGAATTTCGAGCGCCTTGTCCGGCTGACGCATCTGACGGTACAGGATGCCGAGACCGGTCTCGGCTTGGAGAGTTTGCGGATGATCCGGTCCTTGAACTCGCCGGAGTGCCTCCACCACCTCCCGCTCGACGGCCGCGGCGGCGTCGAGGCGTCCCCTCTTTCGAAGTAGGGCCGAGACGTTGTGCCGGCATCCGAGCGTCGTCGGGTGCTCGGCGCCGAGGACTTCCAAATCTCCCGCCAGCGACTGCCGGTAGAGTCTTTCGGCGTCGTCGTATCGCGCGACCGTGTCGTACGCGCCCGCGAGGTTGTGCTCCGCCTTGATCGTCTCCGGGTGAGTCGGGCCATTCACGCGCCGACGACGCTCGAGAGCGTCCGCGAGGAGCTTCTCGCCCTCGTCGAAGCGCTTCTGGTAGACGCGGGCGAGTCCGAGGCAGTTCTCGGCGATGAGCGTCATCTCGTCGTCGTCGCCGAGCGTCCGTCGACGAAACTCGAGGGAGCGTTCGAAAAGCGGCGCTGCGGTATCGGGGCGACCGTCGCCGAGATGCACGATCCCGAGTTCGCAGCGCGTCCTGTCCGTTTCGACGGCGTCGTCGCCGAGCACGCGGCGAGCAAGATCCAGCACGGACTCGAGCGCCTTCAGGCCTTCCGCCGGTCGTCCTAAATTGTTCAGCAGCGATGCGGCGCTGCGGCGTTCGGCGATCGATTCGGCGTCTTCTGAGCCCGTCGCTCGCACGCGAACCTCTGCGGCAATGCGGTATTGCTCCAGTGCCGATGTGAAGTCGGCAATCCCGAAGTACGAGGTCGCAATCGTGTCACGCAGCGCCGCCTCGGCCAGCGGCTGATCCTTCAGCTCTGCGCCGACGCGCGCGATGGTCGTGTCGAGGATCTGTTTCAGAAGCGACGTGTCCTTGCCTTGCGCGATCGCAGGATCGACCCCGGCGAGGATTTCTTGAAGGAACTTCGCGATCTGATTCGCGCGCGCGGTTTCGTCGCGCGCCTGCTTCTCGTTGCGCTTCGCTTCTTCGGCGTTGCGCTGAGCTTCGTCGGCATTGCGCTTGGCCACCGTGGCGTTGCGCCCAGCCTCGTCGGCATTGCGGCGTGCAGCAACGTATCCCTTTGTCGTGCCGATCAACCCCGCCGTGAGCGCAAGGAGGATCAACGCCAACGACGCGACCGTCGCCTTGTTTCGTCGTGCGAACTTGCGCAACCGATAGAACGCGCTCGGCGCCCGCGCCGCGATCGGCTGATCCGCCAGAAAGTGCCGAATGTCGGTCGCGAACGCATCGGCGGACGCATATCGCCGATCGACTTCCTTCTCGAGCGCCTTGCCGATGATCGTCTCGACGTCGCCGCGCAGCGTGCGCACGATCGTGCTGAGCGGCAGCGGATCCTCTTCCAACACGATGCGCACGGCCTCGTGGACCATCATGCGATCGATCTCGTACGGCATGCGGCCGGACAGGAGCTGGTAGGCGACGACGCCGAGCGAGTAAACGTCGCTGCGCGTGTCGATGCGGTCGGGATCGCCGGACGCCTGCTCGGGGCTCATGTAGGGCACCGTGCCGATCAGCTGGCCGATGTCCGTGCGCAACGTGGTCGTGCGGATGTCCGAATCGGTCGCGCGCGCGACGCCGAAGTCGAGCACCTTCGGCTGGCCGTGCTCGTCGACGAGGATGTTCCCAGGCTTGAGGTCGCGGTGGACGACGCCGCGCTGGTGCGCGTGGTGGATCGCATCGCAGATCTTGGCGATCAGCTCGAGGCGATCGCGGGGCCCAAGTCCGCGGTTCTCGGCGTATTGGATGAGCGGCTCGCCCCGAATCAGCTCCATCGCGAAATAAGGGTGAAGCTCGCCGCCGCTCTCGAACTTCCCGGCTTCGAAGATGTGCGCGATGCCCGGGTGCTGCAGGCGGCCGAGGACCTGCGCCTCGAGATCGAACCGCGCCAATGCCTCGCGCGACATCACGCCCGCGGTGACGACCTTCAGCGCGACCGTGCGGCGCGGGCTCTCCTGTTCGGCTTCGTAGACGACGCCCATGCCGCCGCGCCCGAGTTCACGCACGATGCGGTAGTTGCCGATGCGCGAGGGCAACGCTCGTGGCGGCACACTCGCCGTCGAGTGTGCCGTTTCATCCGAATCGTCAGGTCGATGAGCCATGTGAACCGCGCACAATACCACCGCGCCCGACGAATTGAGGCCACCACGGCGAGCCGTCCGAGCAAGTCATCGGTCCGTCAGCATCGCTTCAGTCCGAAGGGTCGCGCATGTCGTCGTTGCTCCAGCCCTCCTTTTCTTCTAGCTGGACGGCGTTCGGCACGTTAGCTTTCGAGGAGTTCACCGCGCGGATTCGAAGAAACGTGTTCGAGCGCGAGATGCAGTGCACCTCTTGCCGGTCGATCGTCGATCGCCAAGCGAACCGAGACGCCTTCCGTTCCTTTCGAAGTTCTCTCGGCGGACGCCTCGGGTGAACGCTTTCGGTTCGTCGCGTTCCCGCGACGACAACGTCGGCAAGGCAAATCGGTTCTTCAACCCATGCGGTCGCGCAGAACTGATGGCAATCGACATGCAACCCAAGAGTCGAAGAGTCCTCTTCCGAACGCGGGTAGGTTTGGGAATTGTCTTGATCTTCGCGATCATCGCGACGGCGTGTAGCAAGCGCCCAAACGTCGTCTTGGTCACGCTCGACACGACGCGCGCCGATCACGTCTCGGCTCTCGGATACGAGCGAATGACGACACCTCATCTCGAACGAATCGCGAGCGAAGGGGTCTCCTTCACGCGGGCGTATTCGGCGGCGTCGTGGACGCTCCCGTCACACGCGTCGATCTTCACGTCGCTGCTTCCGAGCGAACACGGTTGCGGGCTCGGGCCGAACGCAGACTCGCCCATCGTGCCACTTCGCGCTGACGTTCTCACGCTCGCAGAAGTCTTGGAAGCGGAAGGCTACCGAACAGCGGGCTTCATCGGTGGGCCGTACCTCGATTCGGAGTTCGGTGTGGCACGCGGGTTCGAGATCTACGACGACGACTTCTCGGGCTCTAAGCGAGATGGCAGAGAGGTGAACGAGAAGATCTTCGATTGGCTGGACTCTCGTCCCGAAGAACCCCTCTTCCTATTCGTGAATTACTTCGATGCGCATGGACCGTTTTGCCCGGACCCGACAATCGAGTACCCGTTTGGGCCGCAGCCGAACCCCGACGGCAGCTCGTACGATTCCTTCTCACCCGGCAATGCACAGCGAACGGGACAGCACCTTCCATCGACCCCGGACGAGATCGCCGCAATCCTGACGCGTTACGATCAGGAGATTTTCGCCGCAGATCACTGGCTGGGAGAACTGGTGGCCCACCTGGAAGGGATGGAGTGCTGGGATTCGTCCTTCGTCGTCGTCACGGCAGACCATGGAGAGTCGTTCGGAGAGCGCATCGGAAAGACGGCGCTTTGGGGTCATGGGTACTGGCCGTTTGCCAGCCAGTGTCACGTGCCCCTGGTCTTTCGCCCTCCCGGCGGGATGAAAGAGCATCGGTTCGAGGGACCGGTGTCGAACGCAGACGTGTTTCTGACGCTGCTCCTTCACTTGGGCATCCCTCCGCCGCACGGAATTCAAGGACGCAATCTCATGGACTCGCAACTGCTGGATGGCCCCATGGAAGCAACGACTGCGATCGCCGAAGAGACGAGCGCCCGCGGTCGCGGGATCGCCGTGTGGAGCCAGAAATATCAATACCTTCAGATTGCGGAGGGCGAACCTGCGCGCACTCGCGAGCTGCTCTTCGATCTCCGAGCGAGCGCGAGTGACGGTCGACACGCACGCGCGCGAGCGATCGAGAAGAAATCGGCGATGTCCGAGTCGTTGAAAGCGACTGGTCAAGCGGTGCTCGATCGGCTGAGAGCACGCCGAGAATCCATGATGCGAGCGCGCACAGGCTTCATCCCACCAATGACGTCGCCGCAATCGGCCGGCCTAACTGGCCTCCCACCCGACGTCCGGAAGAGACTGGAAGCGCTCGGGTACTTGCGCTGAGGCAGAACCGCATCGCCATTTCGCCATCGGACATTTCGGGCCACGCGAAGCGGGCTCGACTCGTGCGGGGCGATGCAAATCGGGTCTCAATCTTCGAGACGCGCCGGAGATCGAGAATCGGCCCGGCCCCGCTCGCGGCGGGACAGGGCCGATTCTCACGCGATCGAGGCTATGGACGAACAGGATGAATTCGCCGCGCAACGACCGGCGACGTCGGGGTCGCCACGATGCCGGCGGAGTCCGCGCAGTCGACCACTCCGATGTTTCGCTCGATGACGTTCTCGGTGCTCGAGGTTCCGAGCGAGGAGTCTTGGCATACGATGTCTGCACCATTGAACGTGAGGAGGTTGTTCTTGATGAGATTGCTCTGGGCGCCGAACAGGTGGATGCCGGTGCCGTCATTCGACACCAAGCGATTGCCCATGAGCAGATTCTCACGCGCCTGTTGAGTGCCCTGGCTGAGTCCGGTTCCGACCTCCGTCACGAGTTCGATTCCGTCGATGCACTGCTGGCAGAGGTTCTGCAGAATTCGAGCCCGCTTCGACGAGACGAAGATGCCGATGTCCATTTGTTCCACGTCGCACTCGTTTACGGTCAGGCGCCGCGCCGATGTTTGAAGGTTGAAGTCGATGACGCCGGCAACCGCGAGCGGCGCGCGATTCATCCCCGGCCCGTCGAACGTGCAGTGCGAAATCGTGACGCGATCCGAGCCTTCCTGGAGCGTCACGCCGGCGTTCCCACCTTCGGGAGTCACTGCGAGCGTGCACTTCACGCGGCGGATCGTCATGTCGTTATTGTCACCGATCCCAAAGATCCCGTGCGCGCAGGAGGTGATCTTGCAGCGGTCCATCGTGAACCCGGATACTCCCTCCTCCAGGACCACAGCCGCCTCGAAGTTCTCGAAGCTCATCAATTCCAGGTGGACGTCGTCCGCTTGCACGTCGAACGCGACGAACGATCCCGACGCGTCGTAGGTCGTCGGGCCGACGAGCTTCGTCGCGATCTGCACGTTCCGGGTGTCGACTTCGCCCACGATATTGAGACCCTCGACGCCGATCACGATGCCACCCGATGGGACGTTCGCCAGGTTGAACCGGCGAATGATCCCGCCGGTGTTGCGGTACTTGAGAATCAATGTGTCGCCAGGGCTCGCGGCGTTGATGGCCGACTGCACGCGAACGAGGTCCGCGGAAGTCCCGGACGGATAGATGAATCGCACGCCACCGCGCGCCTCGGACGAACCGATTGCGAGAGATACCATCGCGGTCATGACCGCGCACAAGAGTCCAGTTGTCTTCATGATTGTCTCCTCATCCAAACCGTCTGCTATTGGTGACGACCTCACACGAGGCGCAGCGTTCGCCTCGCTAGACCTGGGCCGGATCGGTGCACGAGTCGAGCTTTGCCGATGCCGGACATCGGCATCCGAGCAACGAAGATGCCTCGCGCGCGGAATCACCCATGACTTCGCATAAGTGGCGACGAGAAAGCCCCTGACGGCCGGACGGGAACGCGCACCGACTTCATTGCCCGATGGCGAGGCGTCGATATCGCTCGACGGTGAACGTGCGAGTTGTCGATTTCTCTGAACGCGCCAATCACTGCGAACGTCGAGCGTGGCTTGCTTGGATTAGAGGCGAGACTCCATGCGTTGCAGGAGTTCGATCATGCGCTCGAGGATCGATGCACCGGTCGCGTCCGGGAAGCTTTGGAGGACGATCTCTTTCGCGTAGAGCTTCGCGATGTAGCGGCGTGCCGCCGCGGCCGTCGTTCGACACGCGACATAGTCTCGATGACCCGTGTTCACCTCGATGCGATTCTTCTCGGCGTCGTACCGCGAGCGCCACGCCTCGGCCGGGTGGCGAACGAGCACGTATTCGGGAAGGCCCTTTGCACGCGCGTTGCCCGTGCGCGCGTCCATGCGACCGATCGTTATTTCGGCTTCGGCGGTGAGCGCCACGTCGCCCGACTCGGCAAGCACCTCGACGCGCGCGACGCCGGGCTCCGGCGGCGCGACGAAAATCGCGCGGCGACCGGTCGGCCGAAGCGCGCCGGCGCCCTCGGCAATGCGCCAGAGGTACGCGACGCCGACGTCGATGCGACGGCCGTTCGCGTCACGCGCGCTTGCGGCGAACGGTTTCTCGGAGCCGGGCTCGACCGTCGCCTTTGCGGGTCGAAGCGTGAGCGACGCGAGCGGACCCGGCCTCTCGTCGAAGAGCGATCGCTCGCCGGCGCCCTCGCTCGCCTCGGCCTCGGCGGAATCTTCGACCGGAGCGCCGTCGCCCTCCTGCGATCCAGCGGCGGAGCCCGCGACATCGAACCAGGCGTAGTCGTCCGGCAGCTCGCGGATCGCCTCGCGAATGGCGCGCGCGATCGATTGGAGCGTGCTTCGGCTCGCACGCTCCAGGTCGGCCTCCTCGCGCGTGCGCACGATTTCGACGAGGAGCGGCTCGAGGACGCGAACGGCCTCGCCGAACGCTTCGAAGCGCTCGTCGATCGCCACCGATTCGCGCTGTCCTGCCGCGAGGCGGAGTCCGGCGAAATCGAGGATCCCCTCGAAGCGATTCAGCGTCCACGGTTCGTGATCGAAGCCGGGCAGGTCGAGAAGGCTCGTCTTCACGCGCACGCCGTCGCGACACACGGCGACCTGCATCGTTTCGCCTTCTCGCGGGTAACGCAGGTAGAGCTCGACGGAAACCTCGCCCACGCGGCGTGGAACGTCGATGCGCTCCCCTTCGAACTCGCGCGGCCGGACGACGAACGATTTCCGCGCCACCTTGTCCTCGACGTCGATCGCGACTCCGGTCGCGCGGATGCGGTCGCGCAGCTCGGCGGCGAGATAACGCTGGATCTTCTCGCCGGTGACGAGGTTTCGCGTCGCCGCGTGCAGACCCGAGACCGTGACTTCGCAGCCCGGAAGCGGCAACGCGCCCCGCACGGGCACGACCGCGTAAGTACGCTGGCTGCGTCGCATCGTCATCTCCTGCAACCCGCCCGAGGATGCGCGCGAGACCATGCGCAACTCCTCACCGAGGCTCCAAAACCCGAGGAGTCCGATGCCGAACTCGCCGTGCACGCCCTGTTTCTCGCGATCTTCGAGGCGGCGCTTGATCGAGTCACAGATGTGCGTGGCGACGTAGCGAAAATCGGGGTTTCCTTCGGCGTCCATCGGCACGCCGCGGCCGTCGTCGCCCACGCGCAGGTAGAGTTCGCCGCCCGCGCGGCCGCGGACGATCGCAATGTGAGTCGCCTTCGCGTCGATCGAGTTCTCGACCATCTCGGCGATCGCCTTCAGCGGGTTCGCCTGGCTGCGCGCGATCAGCTCGATGGCATGCCAGTCGTCGCCGATGCGCAATCGACCGCGTTGAATCGTTTCGGTAGCGGGTCCCTTCCGTGGCATGGCGGGAAGATACTGGAGCCCGCCGACTTTTTCATCGCCGTGTAACTTTTCGCCTTCGCCTTCGACTGGTTCTTCGGCGCTGCGCGTGCAGCGCGCAGGCTCGAACTCCAGCGAATGGGAGGGACGACATGAAGGCGAGCGATTGGCTGTTGGTGGCGTGCGTGAGTGGGATCACGGTCGCGCCGGCGTGGGCACAAGTGACGATCGACGAGGTTCGCGTCGATCAGCCGGGCACCGACAACGACGAGTACTTCGAGCTGGCGGGGCCGCCTGGGCAATCGCTCACCGGCATGACCTACCTCGTGATCGGCGACAGCACGACGGACTCGTGCGGCGTGATCGAATCGGTCGTCAACCTGTCGGGAAAGACCATGCCGGTGGACGGTCACTTTCTCTGCGCCAAATCGAGCTTCACGCTCGCGCCGGGCGTCGACTTCACCACGAGCGCCATCAACTTCGAGAACGTCGACAACGTCACGCATCTCCTCGTCGCCGAATTCACGGGAGCAAATGGACAGGATCTCGACACGAACAACGACGGCGTTCTCGACGTCATGCCGTGGGCGCAGATCATCGACTCGTTGTCGCTCGTCGTCGGCGCGCCCGTTTCGTCCGACTGCACGTATTCGACGACTCCGATCGGCCCTGATCCCTCGAACCCCGGCAACGGACCGTGGCATGCCTTCCGCTGCCCGGATGCCACCGGCGCGTGGGTGATCGGACCGTTCAACCCCACCGGCGGCCGGGACACGCCCGGCACCGCGAACCCCGGCGCCCCCGCGATCACGAGCCAGCCGGCCGGCGGAACCGCTTGCATGGGCACATCGTTCACCACCACCGTCGGCGCGACTGGCGCAAGCACTCTCGCCTTTCAGTGGAGGCACGATGGCGTGAACGTCGCCGGCGCGACGGCGTCATCGCTCACGATCGACCCGGTGCGATCGCAAGACGCCGGCGACTACGACGTGATCGTGTCGGCGAGCGGCTGCGGATCGGTGACGAGCGACGTGGCGACCCTCGTCGTCGCAATGCCGCCCGTGATCTCGACGCAGCCCCGCGACGTGAGCGCCTTTTCCGGTGAGTTCGCGACGCTCGAGGTCGCCGTCACGGGTGGCGCCGTCGCCTACCAGTGGCGCAAGGACGGTCTCGACCTCGCGAGCGAAACCGGCACCACGCTCGTCGTCGGACCGCTCTCGGCACCGAACGCCGGCGACTACGACGTCGTCGTCACCAACGGTTGCGGTTCGACGACGAGTCGAGCGGCTCACGTCGACGTCTCGCCGATCCCCATGGTGACCATCGACGAGGTTCGCGTGCGCGGCGGCGACGGGGCGTACGTCGAGTTGGCGGGCGATCCAGATCAGAGGCTCGACGGTCTCACCTTCGTCGTCGTCGCCGAACACGGCGACGTGCGAGCGGTGATCGATCTCTCGGGTCGCGCGATTCCCGCTGATGGTCACTTCTTGGTGGTCGACGGCGCCGTGTCGCCGTGCGGTGCACCGTCAAACGCGAACGGGACAGGATTGGGAGCGAGCGAGAACGAGAGCATCACGCACTTCCTCGTCGCGCGCTTCACCGGATCGGTCGGCGACGACCTCGACGTCGACGACGATTGCGCGCTCGACTCTCATCCGTGGTTCGCGATTCTCGATGAGGTCTCGCTCGTCGCGGAAAATGGAAGGTGTGCATACGCGGCGGCCGTCGGCCCCGACGGCTCGGCCTCGCCGCGCCACGCCCTGCGTTGCCCGGATCGCATCGGATCGTGGCTCGTCGATGCGTCGTCTGCGACGTGCGCCGTCGCCGAAACGCCGGGGAGCGGCAACCCGCCGTGCATCCTGCAGGATCCGTTGAGCGTGCGCGCCTGCGAGGGAAGCTCGGTGGCCTTCACCGTCGCGGCTTCGGGAACGCCGCCCGTTCGATACCAGTGGAAGCGCGATGGCTCGCCCATCGTCGGGGCGATCGACTCGACATTGACGATCGCAACCGTCCGGCCCGAGGACGCCGGCGGTTACTCCGCGTGCGTCACCGATGCGTTCGGCTCGACGGAGAGCGCGGTCGCAACGCTCGACGTCGACGGCAGCATTCGCATCGAAGCGCAGCCGCAGAGCCGAACGGCGCTCGTCGGCAGCGCCGTGTCGCTCACGGTATCGGCGACCGGCAACAACTCGCCGCTCGCGTACCAGTGGCGCAAGGACGGCATCGAGATCGCCGGCGCTTCGTCGGACACGATCGCGTTCGTCGCCGTCACCATCACGGACGCCGGCGCCTACGACGTCGTCGTGAGCAGCGCGTGCGGATCCGTGACGAGCGACCGCGCCAGCCTCACGGTGCTGCCGCAACCTCTGATCGTCATCAACGAGATTCGCGTCGCCGCGTCGGCAAGCGACCCGGATCGTTACTTCGAGTTGGTTGGCCATCCGGGGCGCGCGCTCGACGGCCTCACGTACCTCGTCGTCGGCGGCGCCGCCTTCGATCGCGGCATCGTCGAAGGCGCGATCGACCTCGCCGGCCAGATGATGCCTGCGAACGGGCACTTCCTCGCGGCGGCCTCGGGTTCGTCGCTCGCGTGCGCAGCGGCTGCGGATCTCGTGCTCTCCCCGCACTCGATGCCGCTCGCCGGCGACCACGACGTCACGCACCTCGTCGTGTTCGGATTCACGGGCTCGGTCGGCGACGATCTCGATTTCGACGACGACTGCATCCTCGACCGTGCGCCCTGGCTCACCCTCGCCGATCGCGTCTCGCTCGACCTCGGCGGCGACGGCGCGTGTTTCGACGCGCCGCTTGCATCGGGCCCCGGCCGGCGCCACGTGTACCGCTGTCCCGACGGCGCCGGCGATTGGCAAGCCGATGCAACGACGGCCACGTGCGACGGCGTCGAGACTCCCGGACGTGCGAACCCACCGTGCGTTCTTTCGGGTCCGCGCGATCAAACGATTTGTGAGGGACAACCCGTTGCGTTCTCCGTCGTGGCCGCCGGCGTCGGATCGCTCTCGTTCGCTTGGAAGAAGGATGGCGTCGCCATTCCCGAGGCGAACGGCGACACGCTCACGATCGGCTACGCTCTGCCGCGGGACGCGGGCGCCTACTCGGTCGACGTCAGCGACGTCGACGCCACCGTGTCGAGCGAAACGGCCGCGCTGGTCGTGGAACCGTTCTTCTCGATTCGCGCCGGCAACGTGAACGCCGCGTCGGACTCCGTGACGGACGTGCTCTTCGTGAACGGCTCGCCCGGCGCCGAGTGCGATCGCGTGCTCACGATCGACGTGAACCAACCGTTCGACGTGCGGATCGTGAACCCGCCCTCGATGGCCCCCGGTGAAGCGCACTTCGCGCTCTACGTCTGGTCTGGCGAGCCGACGAAGTCGAACCGCGAGATCCTGCCTGGCGGAATCGGTTGGATGGCGATGCCGACGCCGATGAGCGGCCGATCGCCGCAGCCCGACCGTCGGGCGAACAACCTCGGTGCTCCCTTTGGATCCGAGAATTGGCCCATGAGGTTTCGGCCGACTCGAGCCGCGCCGACGGTGCTGTTCCAGAGCCGTCGCGGGTTCCGCACGCCGGTGTCGTACACGCTGCAGGGAATCATTCAGGACACGGCGTCCCCGAACGGTCAGCTCGCCGTGACGAATGGTCTCGTGCTCGTCGTGCGGTGATCGACCGAACGCGAACGGGCCGGCTCGCACACCACGCGAGCCGGCCCGTTCCTCGACTGACGAGCGAGTCATGAACGACGAATCGGCGCCCGTCCCCGTCGTTCAGCCAACAGGGAGTCGCGATGCTGT
>JACOTG010000270.1 GCA_016178505.1 Planctomycetota bacterium | reverse complement strand
TCTTGCGCCTGCCGCTGCCCTCGTTCGGCCTCCTTTGCCCGATCGGGCTCGTCGGACTCGCGATCGCGTTGCGACGTCCGCGCGGCGGTTTCCTCGCGCCAGCCGTCTTCGAGATCGACGCGGCGTCGGTGATCCTCTTCTTCGTGATCTCGCGCTATCGCATCACGGCCGTACCGATGTTGATCGTCGGAGCGGCGCTCGCGGTCGTGACGCTCGTCGACTTCGTTCGCGAGCGACGGCTCGTGTCCGTCGGCGCAATGGTCATCGCCGGCTCGCTGCTCGCGCTCTTCGTGAACCGCAACCTCGGCGACGAGCCGCCCAACCTGTCGGAGGGTTACCGCATTCGAGCGCTCAAGCGGCTCACCGCGGACGACCGCTCCGGCGCGACGAGCGACGCCGAGCGCGCCGTCGCCGAGGATCGCAAGAACTACGAGGCGTTCCGCCTGCTCGCGAAGCTGCGACACGAGAGTGGCGACGCGCGCGGCGCGATCTCTGCCGTCGAGGGCGCGCTTCGATGCATTCCGCCCTGGCCGGTCGCGGAGCCGCTGTGGATCTTCCTCGCGCGCCTGCACGCGAGCGTCGGCGAGAAAGACGAGGGCCTTCGCATCCTGGAAGCCGTGCGCGACCAGCGAAAGCCGTCCGGCGGCGCCCCCGCCATCGATGCGGAAATCGAGAGG
Source organism: Planctomycetota bacterium (assembly GCA_016178505.1). Lineage (GTDB taxonomy): Bacteria > Planctomycetota > JACOTG01 > JACOTG01 > JACOTG01 > JACOTG01. Next base: position 5,053 of record JACOTG010000270.1, on the reverse strand, counting down.
ATGAAGAAATCGTGAGCGCTCCCGCGTTGCTTTCGGTCGTCATCCCCGCCTACAACGAGGCGCAGCGGATCGGCCCGTCGCTCGAGCGCGTGCACGCTCACCTCGAGTCGCGCGGCAAGCCGTACGAGGTGCTCGTCGTGAACGACGGCAGCCTCGACGCGACCGGTGACCAGGTGCAGCGATTCGTCGCTTCGCACCCGCGCTTCCGCCTCATCACGTTTTCGCCGAACCACGGCAAGGGGTGGGCCGTGCGCACCGGCATCCTCGCCGCAGCGGGCGATCCCGTGCTCTTCGCGGACGCGGACCTATCGACGCCGATCGACGTCGTCGATCGATTCGAGGCCGCGCTCGCCTCGGGCCACGACGTCGCGATCGCGTCGCGCACGCACCGCGACACCGTGATCGTCGGGTGGAACCCGTGGTATCGCCGCCTCTCGGGCCGGACGTTCAACGCGGTCATTCGGATGCTGACGGGGCTTTCCGTGCGCGACACGCAGTGCGGATTCAAGGCATTCCGGCGCGTCGCGGCGCAGGCGATCTTCCGCCGCGCGCGGATCGACGGCTTCGCGTTCGACGTCGAGGCTCTCTACCTCGCGAAGAAGCTCGAGTACCGCGTCACCGAACTGCCGATCCGCTGGGAGAACGCCGACGACTCGAAGGTGAACGTCGCGCGCGATTCGTGGCCGATGGTCCGCGAGGTGATGCGCATCCGCCGCCTCGACCGCGCGGGCGCATACGAGGAGCCGCGGTGAACGCTCGTGACGCGGCGATCTTCCTCGCCGCGCTCGTCGCGGTCGCGCTCTTCACCCACGGATACGCGAGCGACGGCGGCAGCGAGTCGTCGCGCTTCGCGCTCGTCGAATCGCTCGTCGAGCGCGGGACATTCGCGATCGACGACTCCACGTTTGCGGACACGGTCGATCGCGCACGGATCGGCAATCACTGGTACAGCGACAAGCCGCCGCTCTTGTCGGTCGTCAGCGCGCCCGTCTACGCCCTCCTTCACGCGTGCGGCCTCTCGTTTCGCGAAACGCCGCGCACGACCATCTACTTGATGAGCCTGCTCGTGTCCGGCGCGTCGCTCGCGTTCCTGGCTCTCCTCTTCTTCCGTGCGCTGCCGAACCTCGGCGTCGACGGCGCGGATCGCTGGCTTCAAACGGCGGGCGCCGCGTTCGGTACGCTCGCGTTCGCCTTCGCGACGACGTTCTCGAATCACGCCGTTTCCGCGCTCGCGCTGTTCGCCGGTGCTGTTTCGTTTCTCGATCGCGCGGCGTTTCGGGCAGGTCTGTTCCTCGGGGCCGCGGCCGCGATCGAAATCCCCGTGGGAGGACTCTTCCTCGCGGTCCTTGGAATCGTTCTCGTGGTCGAGTCGGCGCACGAACGGCGCTGGCAAAGGCTCGCGACGTTCGTCATCGGAGGCGCGATCCCGATCGCGGCGACGGCAGCGCTCGGACTTCTCGCGTACGGAGATCCGCGCCCGGCCTACCTGATCCCCGAGGCGTTTCGCTTCGAGGGATCTCTGCACACCGGCAGCGGGTTCGCCGGGATCTCGGGCGCGCCGGCGAGGCTCGCATATGCGGTCCATGCGCTCGTGGGAAATCGCGGGCTCTTCGTCCACTCGCCCGTTCTCGTGCTCGTCGTTCCGGCGGTCGCGATCTTGGCGATGCGACGAGACGAGCCGCATCGGCGCGATCGGCTCGTGCTCGCCGTCTCCGCGGTGGCGACGATCGTGTTCCATCTCCTGCAGACGAGCGATGGCGGCGGTTGGGCGTGGGGATTCCGCTTCTTCACCGCGATCTCGCCGCTGCTGCTCTTCGTCGCGGCTCCGTTCCTCGCGCGGGCTCGAGCTGCGTTCGTCGCGTTGCTCGTTCCGTCGGTGTTGCTCGCGCTGCTCGGCGCGACCGATCCGTGGCCCGTCGTCGATGAGGGCCAAGGCGTGAAGACGTTCGTTCCGTATCCACGCTGTCCGATCGCCGCCAACCTCGCCACCGCCGCGCAGGAGTGGCTCCCCGCGGGCGGGACGCGCGACGCCGCCGTGCGCGCGCTTCTCGGCGACGACGAGGCCGCGAGCTATGGGTATCTCGGCCGCGCATTCGCAAACCGCCGCGAGTTCTCGAAAGCGCTGGGCTGCTTCCGTCGAGCCGCTCGCGCAGCGCCCGACGACCCGGCCATCGGAAAGTTCGTCGAACAGCTCGAGGCGTCGCCGCGCTGACCGTTCGCCGAATTCCCCCGCTCCTCGAGGCGTGGCCGCGATGGCGGTTCGCCGAATTCCCTCCGCCGAAAGATTCGCGTCCGGCGCTAGAATGCGCGCCATCGACGTCGACTTGATCCTCCGTCGTGCCTCGTTCGAAGGAAAACATGACCGCGCCACGCTCCCCGGTGACGTTGCTCCTCGATCGCCTTCGGGGCTGTGATCGCGCCGCCGTGCACGATCTCTTTCCGCTCGTCTACGACGAACTCCACCGGCTCGCGGAGGGCTACATGCAAGACGAGCGCGCGTGCCACACGCTCCAGCCGACCGCGCTCGTCAGCGAAGCGTACGTCCGGCTCGCGACCGGCGAGCCGGGCGACTTCGAGGGGCGCGCGCACTTCTTTCGAGTCGCCGCGCGCGCCATGCGGCAGGTGCTGGTCGATCACGCGCGCGCGAGGGATGCGGCGAAGCGCGGGGGCGGCCGGGAGCGCGTCACTCTCGACGAGGCCGCGGCCACGTTCGGCGAACGCGGCGCGCCCGTGCTCGTCCTCGACGACGCGCTACAGCAGCTGGCGTCCGTCGACGAGCCGCTCGCGCAAATCGTCGAGCTGCGCTTCTTCGGCGGCCTGACGAACGAGGAAACGGGCGCGGCGCTCGGCATCTCCACGCGATCCATCGAGCGGGGTTGGCGAACCGCGCGCGCGTGGCTCCATCGAAAGCTCCAGGCCTGACGTCGCATGGACTCCCAAGTCTGGCGGCGCGTTCGCTCGATCTTCGAGGAAGCGGTGGAGCTGCACGGTGCCGAGCGCGAGTCGTTTCTCGTTCGGGCATGCGGCGCAGATGGGGCTCTGCGCTCGGAGGTCGACGCGCTCCTGCAGGCCGATGTCTCGTCGGACGGATTCACTCACTTCATCGACTCCGGCATCGTCGGGGAACTCGTGGGCGGCCGGCTCGCCTCGTCGATCGATGGCGCGCGAATCGGCACGTACCGAGTGAACCGCGTCATCGCGACCGGCGGCATGGGCACCGTGTACGAAGCGACGCAGGAGAACCCTACGCGCACCGTCGCGCTGAAGATGATGCGCGCCGGCCTCGAATCGCCAGACGCGGTCCGCCGATTTCGCTATGAGTGCGAAACGCTCGCGCGCTTGCGCCACCCGGGCATCGCGCAGATCTACGAGGCCGGCGTGTATCGCGTCGCGGGTCGCGAAGAGCCGCTCCCCTTCTTCGCGATGGAGTACGTCGAGGACGCGCGAACGCTCATCGACTTCGTCCAGTCGCACCGTCTTTCCACTCACGCGGCACTCGAGCTCTTCCTCGCCATCTGCGAGGCGGTCAACGACGCGCACCAGAAAGGCGTAATCCACCGCGACCTGAAGCCGGCGAACATCCTCGTCGACGCGGCCGGCCGCCCAAAGATCATCGACTTCGGAATCGCTCGTACGGTTACCACCGACGCACCCGCGCAGACGCTCGAAACGCAAGCGGGGCAAATCGTCGGCACCGTGCAGTACATGAGCCCGGAGCAGGCCGAAGGCTCGCGCGAGGACGTCGACACGCGCAGCGACGTCTACTCGCTCGGCGCGATCTTGTTCCAGATGCTGTCGGGCCGACTGCCCTACTACCTCGAGAACTGCTCGATCACCGACGTCGTTCGCATCGTCCGCAACGAACCGCCGATTCGCCTCGGAAGCCTCGTGCCGTCGCTCGCCGGTGATCTCGAGTGGATCACGCTGAAGGCTCTCGAAAAGGAGAAGGCTCGGCGCTACGAGTCGGCGGCCGCGCTCGCGGACGACGTCCGGCGCCATCTGCGAAACGAGCCCGTGATCGCCGGGCCGCCGAGTGCCGTCTATCGCCTTCGCAAGTTCGTGCGGCGTCATCGCGTCGCCGTCGCGGCCGCGACGACGGTGGTCGTCGCGCTCGTCGCCGGCATCGTGGCCACGAGCCTCGCGCTTCGACGCGCGGTCCGCGCCGAGGCAACCGCGCGCACCGCAAAGGACCGAGCCGAGCAAAGCCTGAAGCGAGCGAGCGGCGCGCTGGACTTCCTCACCGAGACCTTTCGCGCGGCCGATCCGGACAAGTCCGGCCGCGACGTGCGCGTCGCCGACCGGCTCGCCGCCGCTGCTGCAGACGTCGGCAAGCGATTCGCGGACGACCCGGCAACGGAAGCCTCGATCCGCGAGGCAATCGGCAACACCTACGTCGGCCTCGGTCTGTTTCGGGAGGCCGAGGTCGAGCTTCGCCACGCACTCGAGCGTTGGGACGCCGTCACCGCGACGACCGAGGACGTCCGAGGGGCCCGCATCGTGACCGCGCTGGACCTAGGCACCGCTCTCGACTCCGAAGACCGCCTCGACGAGGCCGAGGCGCTCGACCGTCGCACGCTCGACGAAAGCCGCGCCGTCCTCGGGCCCAACGACGAAACGACGTTGACCCTCGCAGGCAACCTCGCGGTCGTCCTGAAGAAATCCAAGAAGTTCGAGGAGTCCGAAGCGCTCTATCGGGAAACGCTCGCGACGAGTGCTCGCGTGCTCGGCGACGACGATTCACTCACGCTCACGCTGGCGACCAACCTCTCCACCCTCCTCCTCATGAAAGAAGACCACGCCGAGGGCGAGGCGATGCTCCGGCAGACGCTGGAGAAGCTGAAGCGCCGTTACGGCGAATCGGACCTTCAAACGCTGACGGCCATGCACAGCCTGGCGAACCTCCTCAGAGAGGACGGCAAGCTGACCGAGGCGGAGAGGCTCGCGCGCACCATCGTCGAACGGCTGAGCCAGGTTCTTGGCGACACGCATCGCGACACATTGCTCGCGACGGTCACCCTGGCGGAGATCCTCGAGAAACAAGGACGCCAAGACG
>JACOTG010000053.1 GCA_016178505.1 Planctomycetota bacterium | reverse complement strand
TCTCGACGTCGACGGCGCCGCGAAGCTCCTCGATGGCTCCGTGCGGCCCCTTCAACACCTATGCCGGCTCCGCAAGGTGCGCTTCGTCGCCGGGGTCGGCACCGGCTACCGATTCAGTCGCCGGCAGCTCGTCGAAGACGTCGCGGCGATGGCGACCCCCAAGGTCGACGCGAGATAGACCTACTTCGCGGCCTTCGTTGCGGCGTTCATTTCCGCCAGGCGCCACGCCTCAAGACGCTCCCGCGTCCGTTCGAGCGCACCCGCCGGGACGGCGCTCGCGTATCGCAACGACATCGCGCCCGTCGAATGCCCGAGGAGGCCTTGCAGCTCGGGAACCGTGACGCCCGCGGCGATCATCGAGCACGCGTAGACGCTTCGGAGCTGATGGAACGACATCGGCGGGAGTTCCGCATCGTCCGCCGCATCCTTCCACCACGCCTCGAACCGTCCGTTCCACGTCGGCGGAATCCGCGCCGCCGCGAGCACGCGATCGGGCCCGTCGATCGGGATGGGCGGTCGCTTCGCGAGGAGCGCGCGAAGCACGAACTCGGCGCGAGCGGTCATCGGGACTTGGCGCGGCCTTCCGGTCTTCGTCACCGCGAACGTAATGACGCGCCGCTCGAAGTCGACTTGCGGCCACGTGAGCGAAAGCAGCTCGCCTTTTCGGCCGCCCGTTTCGAGCGCCAGCATGATGATCGGCTGCACTCGCGGATGCGCCTTCGCGAGGAGCAAGTCTTGTTCGGCCGGCGATAGAAAGCGACCCGGCCGCACGGGTTCCTTGGTCCGCTTGATCTCGGCGCACGGATTCTCGCGAACGAATCGAAGGTTCTTGGCATCCTCGAAAAGCACGGAGAGCACCGAGAGCGCTCGATTCGTCGTCGCGGCTTTCGCGCCGCCGACCGCTCGCCGGGCGAGGAACGCCTCGATGTCTCCGCGGGAGATGTCGTCGAGACGCCTCGATCCGAATTCTTTCCGGATGATGTTCACGGCGAGGCGCCGAAGCGTTCGGACCGTCGACTCGCGGTAGCGCCGCGGTGCGCGCGCCATGAACTCGTCGACGAACTCGTCGAAGCGCTTCGGCTCGATCGTCTTCACGCCGAGCACGGTCTCCGTGGCGATCGCCGTTCGCGTCTGCGCCATGAAGGCCTCGGCGAGATCCTTCGTCGGGAATCCCTGGCGTTGAACCCGCCGGCCGCGGACGCTGTAGCGAACCGTCCACGAATTCCCGTTCAAGAACACCCAGCCGCAACCCTTCGGCCTTCGGCTGACCCGCTTGTGTCGGCTCATTCCTCACTCGCTTTCTTGGGTCGCGGCGACTCCTTCCGACGTGACGCAACCCGCCGCTTGAGCTGCGCCGCCGACTCCTCGATGGCTTCCCGGTGCTTCGAGCGTTCGAGCCCGAGCACGGGCCGGAGGAGTTCCTCGACGAGCATCGAGAACGTGAGGCCTTGTCGCTTCGCGTAGGCCTTCGCGCGTTCGAGCACCGTCGGATCGATCGTGAGCGTGACCGGTCGTCGAATGCGATTCACACGTACAGTGTACGTACACTAGGGCCAGAGTCAAGAGCGCGACGAAAGAGGGAAATAGGGTGAGGGATAGTGTGAGTCGCACGTTCGCGCTCTCCACAAGTCGAAGCGATTTCGAACCTTGCGGAAAACGGGGGGCGGTTTAGGAAACCGCCACTCTATCCTGCTGAGCTACGGGCGCGCGGTTGGGAGGGCGACTCTAGACCGAGGTCCGGATTGAAGCAAGCACGAGTTCCCGCCGTCCGCTCGGTGCAAAGAAAAAAGCAACGCGAGTTCGAGCGCTTCGAATGCATCGTCGCGTGTTATAGTCTGCGACTTCGTCCCGGTCGCGGGCGGTGGGCTCCACGCTCTCCATTCGATGACCGTTCGTTCAATCCATCGCGCAGAGTAGTCGCGAGTAGGCCTAGAGGGAAGGGAAGGAGGGCGCGATCCTGCTTATCATATCGATCGTCCTGGTCCAGCTCGCCGTATTCGCCGCAGCCTTTGCTTACGCGAGTTTCTTCGAGTGGACCCTTCACCGTTTCTTGATGCACCGACCGCTCGTCTGGGATTACCCGTACCGCGCCCACGCGCTGCAACACCACCAGATCTTCAAAGCCGACGAGACCTACCGGATCCAGCGCAAGGAAGACGAGCACAACGTGACGTTTGCGTGGTGGAATGCGCCGCTCTTGATCGGGCTCAACGCACCGGTGATGCTCCTCGCGCAATGGCTGACCGGCGTCAATGTGATCTTCGCCGGGCTCGCCGCGATGGGGTTCTACTACTTCCTCTACGAGTACCTGCACTGGTGCATGCACGTCCCGCGCAGCCGATGGTTCGAGAAGACGTGGGCGTTCCGGTGGATCAACTCGCACCACCTCGGCCATCACCGGCGGATGTACACGAACTTCAACGTCGTGTTGCCGCTCGCCGACTTCGTGCTACGGACGCGCCGGCCGCTCGTTGCCAAGAAGGCCGTCGTGCCCCAGCTGGAGACGGCGCGGGTCTAGCCGTTCATCGCGCCCCTTGCTCGTTGTCTCAACGGGTGTGGTGGTATCGGTGTCGGATGATCTCGCCCTCGACCAGGTAGACGACGTCCTCGGCGACGTTCGTTGCGTGGTCCGCGATGCGCTCGAGGTACTTCGACACCGAGAACAAGTGTAGGGCTCGCTCGATCGTCTCCGGGTCGCTCTGCATCGCGCGGCGGAGCGTCGCGATGATCTCGCGGTTGTACTCGTCGACCTGGTCGTCCTCTCCGCAGATTCGCCGCGCGGCTTCGACGTCGCGGTTCACGAAAGCATCGAGGCTCTCGCGAACCATCCGCGACGCGGCGTCAGCCATCGCGCGAAGCTGCACCGGAATCGCAATCGGAGGCTGCGTGGCGAGGAACTGCGCTCGCTCGGCGACGTTGACGGCGAGGTCGCCGACGCGCTCGAGATCGTTGTTGATCTTCATGACCGCCGCGGCGAAACGAAGATCCTCCGCGACCGGTTGATGCAGCGCGAGGACCTTCAAACACTCCTCCTCGACCTCGACTTCCGCGCGATCGATCCGGTCGTCGCCGCTCACGACTTCGCGCGCGATCTCCGGCTTGCGCTCGAGGAGCCCCGCGACCGACTTCTGAACGGCTTCCTCGACCATGCCGCCCATCGTGAGGAGGTGCTTGCGAAGCTTCTGAAGCTCGTTGCAAAGGTGTTTGGACATCTATCGTCGTCGCTCCCAGATCATCCGAATCGACCGGTGACGTAATCCTCGGTTTCCTTCTTCATCGGCTTGACGAACAGCCGCTCCGTCTCGCCGTACTCGATCAACTTCCCAAGATAAAGGAAGGCGGTGTAATCCGACACGCGCGAGGCCTGTTGCATGTTGTGGGTCACGATCACGAGCGTGAAGTCTTGCGTCAGATCGTCCATCAGCTCCTCGATCTTCGCGGTCGCGATGGGATCGAGAGCCGAGCACGGCTCGTCGAGGAGGATGACCTCCGGCTGCACGGCGATCGCGCGCGCGATGCAGAGGCGTTGCTGTTGGCCGCCGGAGAGTCCGAGCGCGCTGTCGGCGAGCCGATCTTTGACCTCGTCCCACAGCGCGGCGCTGCGGAGGCTTCGCTCCACGATTTCATCGAGATCGCGCTTGCCCTTGGTGCCGTGGATCCGAGGGCCGTACGCCACGTTCTCGTAGATCGACTTCGGGAACGGGTTCGACTTCTGGAACACCATCCCGATCCTCTTCCGCAGCTCGTAGACGTCGGTGTCCGGGTCGAAGATGCTCATCCCGTCGAAGCGAACGTCGCCGTCGATGCTCACGTGGTCCACGAGATCGTTCATGCGGTTGAGACACCGCAAGAGCGTCGACTTCCCGCAGCCGGACGGCCCGATGAACGCCGTGACCTTCTTTCGCGGGATCCGAATGGAAACGTCTTCGAGGGCTCGCTTTTCGCCGTACCAGAGCGAGAGCGAATCGACGTCGATGACGGAGTCGGTGATCGGCGGCAGGATCGCCGGGTCGTGCAGGACCTCCCGGGGAACGGCGCGCACGACGTCACTCTTGCTCGACCGCGTTTTCTCGGCGCTGGTGATCATCGGTTTCTTCTCCATCAGACGGCGCTCGACGTGTACCTCTGACGCAGTCGGTTGCGAACGATGATCGCAACCAGGTTCATCAAGACCACGACGCCGACGAGCAGCAGCGCCGTGGCGAACACCAGCGGCTTCGTGGCTTCGACGTTCGGGCTCTGGAATCCGAGGTCGTAGATGTGGAAGCCGAGGTGCATGAACTTCCGTTCCAGATGCACGAACGGGAATTCGCCGTCGATCGGCAGGCTCGGCGCGAGCTTGACCATCCCGACGATCATCAGCGGCGCGACCTCACCGGCAGCTCTCGCCATCGCGAGGATCATCCCCGTGAGGATCCCCGGCGCGGCCCCGGGCAGGACGACGCGGCGAATCGTCTCGAATCGCGTGGCCCCGAGAGCGAGGGAACCCTCGCGCTGGATGCGCGGTACGGCTGCGAGTCCTTCCTCGGTGGCGACGATCACCACGGGCACGGTCAGGAGCGCGAGCGTGAGGCTTGCCCACAGGATTCCGCCGGTCCCATAGGTCGGCGCGGGAAGGGCATCGCGATAGAAGAGCGCATCGATGGATCCGCCGATGCCGTAGACGAAGAACCCGAGACCGAACACTCCGAAGACGATCGACGGAACGCCCGCGAGGTTGCTGACCGCGATCCGCACGAACTGCACGAGCACTCCCTGCTTCGCGTACTCGCGGAGATAGAGCGCCGCGAGGACGCCGAGCGGCGCCACCGCGAACGCCATCAGGAACACCATCAATACTGTTCCGAAGATTGCGGGGAAGATGCCTCCCTCGGTGTTCGATTCGCGCGGATCGGCGGACACGAACTCCCACAGGCGCGACGCGTAGAGCCCCATCGTCGCGGCGGTGCCCATCCGGTTGGGCTGGATCGCGCGCACGATCTGGCTGACGGGAATCTCCTTCCGCTTTCCGTCGACGGTTTCGGCGATCACCGTTTCGCTGACGAGCGTCGCACGCCGCGAGGCGAGCTCCGCCGTGAGCGTCTCGTAGACGGCTTGCTTCGCGGCAACGTCGTGCTCGATCTCGGTGACGCGGCGCGCTTCTTCTTCCTTCGCGAGTCCCTGGCGCGCGACTTTCCGCGCGTCGAGCCGAAGGCGCTCGAGCTCACGGTTCACTCGGTCGATCGGCCCCACTTCGAGTTCGTGGACGGCCTTGGCTTCGCGACGCTTCTGATCGCGCAGTGGGCCGAGTGCGCTCCACACCTCATCAGGTCCGGATGCGAGGACGCTTCCTCCTCGACGAATCTCGACCAACGCACCGTAGAAGTTGCCCCACTCGAGTCGCTCCAGCAGCGTGGCATCCTCCGGCCACTCCCGTGTCGCGATGTTCGCTTCGTCGATCCAACGGAAGTCGAGCGCCGTGAGCTCGCGGTTCCCGACCTTGACGAGCATGCGAGTCGCCGACTGTTCCGGGATGGTCTCCTCCGCGTGGATCTCGCCGAGGACTCGAGTGCCGTCGCGAAGGGTCAGGCGAACGAGCTTGTGCTGCCAGAACGCACCGAGGCCGTTCACCGCCAAGACGGCGAGCAGCGCGATGACCAGGAGCAAGTCGAGCGCAAGCGCCCCGCCCGAGAGCCACGTGAGCGATCGCCCGAGGAGATCCGACTGTGACCGTTTCTTCATCGTTCACGCCTCCGCGAATCGGCGACGCAATCGTTGGCGGACGCGGTCCGCCACCGTGTTGATCGCGAAGGTGAAGACGAAGAGGAGGAGCGCGGACACGAAGAGCATTCGGTACAGCGTGGTCCCGTGTGCCGCTTCGGGGACCTCGACGGCGACGTTCGCCGACAGCGTGCGGAATCCGTCGAACGGATTCCACGAGAGGATCGGAGTGTTTCCCGTCGCCATCAACACGATCATGGTTTCGCCGACGGCGCGCCCGAAGCCGATCATGATGCTGGAGAAAATGCCGGGACTCGCCGCGGGAAGGACGACGCGCGTGACCGTCTGCCATCGGCTCGCGCCGAGCGCCAGCGATCCCGATGCGAGGCTGCGCGGGACGTTTGAGAACGCATCCTCGGAGATCGTGAAGATGATCGGGATCACGGCAAACCCCATGGCGATTCCCACGACGACCGCGTTCTTCTGGTCGTACGTGAGCCCCATCGTCGCACGAACCCACGCGGGGAAGCTGCCGCCGAAGAGAAGCCGTTCGGTCGGCGGCGAGAGCGCGACGCAGAGCGCCGCGCCGGCGGCGAGAACGAGGATGAAGAAGATCGCATCGCTACCGATCGGAAATCGTCCGCGGAAGCCGCGCGGCAACCGCTCCCACGAAACCCCGGCCGCCATCACCATCAGGGGCAGCACAATCGCCATGAGGAACAGCGACGGGAACGCCTTCTCGATCCTTGGGGAAAGCCAAAGACCCGCGAGAAGTCCGAGCACGACGCTCGGCAGCGCCGCCATGATCTCGACGGTCGGCTTCACGAGGCGCTTCAATCGTGCGTGCATGAACTGCGACGTGTACATCGCGCCGAGAACGCCGAACGGGATGGCGAGGATGAGCGAGTAGAACGTTCCCTTGAGCGTCCCGACGAGAAGGGGAACGAGGCTCAACTTCGGCTCGAAGTCGGTCGTCCCGCCCGACGATTGCCAAACCAGTTCCGGTCTCTCGCCTCCTTCGTACCAGACCTTGCCGAAGATCGACGCGAGGGAAATCTCGGGATGAGGATTGTCGACGTCGAGCGAGACGAGATGTCCGCCGTCGGCGACGAGGGCGCCATCCGCCCGCGGCGCGTATGCCAAGGCGGTCGCTCGAGGGAGAGGGGAGTCGCCCGTCCACAGCGTTCGGTGGGACGTCGAGTAGTAGAGCCCGAGGCGACCCTTGTCGTCTTGAGCCAGGAACCCTTTGTCTCGCTGCGAAGGAGCGAGCAGCCGAATCGCGCCGAGTTGCGGCGGGAAGTCGCGGATTCGCGTGAGGACGAAGCCTTGATCGGGCTGACGCACGGGGAACCAGACGCTGATGGATCCGTTGGCCAGTCCCAAGACGAGCGAGCGATCGCCGACGAGGAAGGTCATCGCCGTGACCGGCGCGTCACCGACGGGCAAGCTCGAAGGGACCCCCGGGACGCCGTCGGCGATTCGCCACCACAGGATCATCCCCGGCGCCGTCGTGCCGAACAGGTTTGCGCCCTGGCGATCGAGCATCAGATGTTCCAGGGATTGCGGCAACGTCGTCGCATGCTTCTCCAACGACGTCTCGCGTTCCCCCGTGATCGCGTTTTCGACGACCGTTCGCCGAATGAGGACGAGCGACCCATCGGAGACGGCTGCAGCGACGTTGACGACTCCACGATCGTCGACGGTGGCGGCATAGGTTTCGATGGGTTGCGACTTGGGATCGATCTCCAGCGACACGACCTCGGCGATCGAGCCCGTCACCTGGCGCTCCGAGCCAACGTACGCGAGGTCCCATTTCACGGGGGCGAGGAGCACGTGCCCGTCGCGCGTCGCGGCAGTGAAGACGGAAGCACCCGGGACGGTGCGCGCGCCGGCGAGGGGAGCGCACGACGGCTCGACCAATTGCTTTTCGGAAAGCACGCGACCATCCGACGCTCGGACAAAGCGCACGACGCCATCGATTCCGAGCAACGCGGACTGTCCCCGGTACTCGTCCGCGATCGCGGCGCCTGCCGCGTCTGCAGGAATGACGGTGCTCGACGCGGTCCGTACGTTCGCGCCTCGAGCGAGCGGCCAGACCTCCGCGATGATGAATGCGAGGATACCGAGGACGCATGCGATGATCGCGAGTCCGCCGGCGCTCACGACGATCCCGGCGAGGCGATCGACGAAACGGCGCCGCGCCGTCGTCTCCTGTGCGGAGGCTAAGGCGCGGCTCGGTGCCAGCATCGATCGATTCACTGAATCGGTCGAATCTTCGACAGCTCCTCCTGCCACGTCTTCGACTTGAGCGGGAGGAAGCCGTCCTTCACGACGGTTTCCTGGCCCTCGTGGCTGAGAACGAACGAGACGAACTCCCGCACGAGAGGATCGAGCGCCTTGTTCGGCGCCTTGTTGATGTAGAGGTACAGGAAGCGCGAGAGCGGGTACTTCCCCGCATAGACTTGCTCGGCGTCGGTGGGAACGAACGGCGCGCCTTCTTTTTCGGCGAGGCGCAGCGTCTTCACGTCCGGCGTGCGATATCCGATTCCGCTGTATCCGACGCCGTTCATGTCTGCGCCGACCGACTGCACGACGGCGGCCGAGCCGGGCTGCTCCTTCACGGTGTCCTTGTAGTCTCCGCCGGCGAGCACGTGCTCCTTGAAGAAACCATACGTGCCCGACGCCGAGTTGCGACCGTAGAGGCTGAGCGGACGAGCGGCCCAGTTGCCCGTCAGTCCGAGATCGCCCCAAGTCTTTGCGTCGTTCGTCGAGCCCCGCTTGCGACCCTTCGAGAAGATCGCGTCGACCTGCGTGAGGGTGAGCTGCTCGAGGGGATTGTCCTTGTTCACGAAGACGGCGAGGGAGTCGAGCGCCACGCGGATCTGGGTCGGCTTGTAGCCGAACTTCTTCTCGAAGTCGTCGATCTCGCTCGGCTTCATTGCGCGGCTCATGGGTCCAATCTGGGAGGTGCCGGCGATGAGGGCCGGCGGTGCGGTTCCCGAGCCTTTTCCTTCGACCTGGATCTTCACGCCGGGGTACTGCCCTTTGAATCCCTCGGCCCAGAGGGTCATGAGATTGTTCAGCGTGTCCGAACCGACGGAGCTGAGGTTGCCCGAGACGCCGCTCGCCTTCTGATACGGCTGGATCTCGGCGTCCACCGATGCGGCTTGCGCGGCGATCGGGGTTCCGGGCGCGGGAGCGTTCGGGCTCGAGGCTGGCGAATCCGCGGACGTCTGCTGGCTGGAGAAGAGCGCCACGCCGGCCATCAACAGAGCGCCTCCGAGCGGCAATGCGAACGAGGTGAGTCGCTTCATCGCGGTCCTCCTTTTTTCGTTGGGGGGTTCGCCTTCACGGTCAGCGGAGAGGAGCCTAGAGACGGCGCGTGAAGATTCGATTAAGGAGGCGTGCATCGCGCGTTAATCGCGGCGAGTGACGTTCACGGCCCCATTTGATCGACGCTTCGCATCTCCTTTACTGCCCCTTAACGATCTCTCTCTAGGGTTTCCCGCGGGTCGGTTCGATCGAGCGGGCTCGAGAGTCAGGGAGGCAAGATGAAACGAATGGTTGCACGGACGGCAGCATTCCTCTTCACGGTTGCACCAGCGATGCATCGTGCAGATGCAGGTGTCGTTCTAGTCGTGACGCATGGAAGGAACCCCGATCCGCGAGACCCAACAGCCTCGCGGTGCAATCCTTACCCCGAGGCCCGCTCCGGTCGCTGCACCGCAGCCGGGGCGGGCCTCGACTTCTTCGAGGCGTGAAGTACCCATGAATTCGACTCGTATAATGCCGAGTCCTCGAACGGAGGCCCGCGTGTCCAAGAAGCAGTTGCTCGTCGTCGACGACGAGCGAGACATTCTCGACCTTCTCGCCTACAACCTCGAACGCGAGGGCTTCCTGGTGCAAAGCGTCACGAACGGCGAGCAAGCGCTTCAGGCGGCCCGCCGCGACCGGCCCGATCTCGTCATCCTCGACGTGATGCTTCCCGGAATGGACGGCATCGAGGTATGCCGCGCGCTTCGCGAAGACGATCGCACGCGAGGAATCCCGATCGTCATGCTCACGGCAAAGGCCGAAGAAGGCGACGCGGTCCTCGGTCTCGGCGTCGGTGCGGACGATTACGTAAAGAAGCCGTTCGGCGTGAAGGAGCTGGTCGCGCGCGTGAAAGCTCTGCTGCGTCGCGACAGTCGCGCGGGTGACGCCGGCGAAGAAGGAGTTGTGCGGGCCGGCGACGTCGTGATCGATGCCGTTCGCCACGAGGTCAAGTTGAGCGGACGACCGATCACCCTGACGCTGACGGAATTCAAGCTCTTGCGCGTTCTCGCGTCGAAGCCGGGTCGCGTGTACACGCGGTCCGAGTTGATCGACCGCGTGATCGGCGCGGACGTCATCGTCATCGACCGGAACATCGACGTCCACATTCGCGCGCTGCGAAAAAAACTCGGCAAGAGCGCCGACGACATCCTCACGGTGCGAGGAATCGGCTACAAGTTCCGAGAGTAGCGAACACGACGTCCCGGGATTCGTTTGGAAGATTGCGGATGCTGCGGAGCCCCATCCTCTGGAAGCTCTTCGCGACGTACGTTGCCCTGGGCGCCGTGTGTCTCGTTGGCGCCGGCTATGCGACCAACCGGATCCTGGTCGACTCGGCTCGGCGCGAAGTCGAGCACGGTTTGATCGAGCGAGCGCGCGCGCTGGCGCCAACGCTCGAACGCGACGTGATCGGCGACTCGCCGGATCTCGAAGCACGCGTTCGTGACCTGGCGCGCACGATCGGCGACCGAATCACGGTGATTCGCGCGGACGGAACCGTGATCGCCGAGTCCGACCGCGACTTGTTCGAGGTCGGCAACCACTCGAATCGCCCGGAGTTCATCGCCGCGATGCGCGGGACGCCGGATACTGCCATGCGTCACAGCGCCACCGTCGGCCGCGACCTTCTCTACGCTGCGGTCCCGATCGGCGCCGCGATACCGCCGCTCGCGGTGTTGCGCCTTGCATTGCCGCTCGAGATCGTCAGCAGCAACGCAGCTCACATCCGCGACGTGCTCCTCTGGGCCGGCTCGCTCGGACTGCTCGCTGCCGTCGTGTTGGGGTTCGTCGTGGCGAGGCGCCTCACGCGGCCGCTCGCGGAGATGACGGAAGTCGCGCGGCGCTATACCGTCGGCGACCTCGCGTCGCGCGTGCGAGCGTCTTCGCGCGACGAGATCGGCGAGCTGGGCCGAGCACTCGACCTCATGGGCGAGGAACTCGAGCGGAAGATCCAAACGGTCGAACGGGATCGCGAAGAGACGCGCGCGCTCCTTTCCGCGATGATCGAGGGCGTCATTGCCGTCGACGGAGACGAGCGGATCATTCTCGTGAATGCGGCAGCCCGCGAGATCTTCCCGCTCGGCGGCACGCCGCCCGAGGGGCGCAGCCTCACCGATGCGATTCGAAACGAGCCCGTGCTGCGCGCCGTGACGGCGACGTTGCGGGAGCGCCGTTCGCACGCGTTCGAGGTCACGCTCCTCGACGGCTCCGGCCGCGTGCTCGAAGCGCAGGCGACTCCGATCGGCGGCGCGCGCGGCGGATGCGTCGTCGTGTTCCATGACATCTCGCGGCTTCGGAGGTTGGAGGACGTGCGCCGCGATTTCGTCGCCAACGTCTCGCACGAGCTGCGTACTCCGCTGACCTCCGTCATGGGTTACGTAGAAACGCTGCTGGCCGGTGGCATGGTCGATGGGGAGACGAGCCGGACGTTCCTGCGAAAAATCGCGTCGAACGCCGAGAGGCTGCACGCGCTCATCACGGATCTCTTGAGCCTGAGTCGCCTCGAGTCGCAGGCAGAGCCGTATCGACTCGCGCCCGTGCGAGTGAACGCCGTGGTCGAGAAGTCCTTGGGCTCGTTCCGCGATCGAATCGCCGCGAAGTCGATGACGCTGGAGGTGCTGGGCGAGCGCGACGACGTGCTGGCTCTCGCCGACGAGGGGGGGCTGCGGCAAGTCGTCGACAACCTGCTCGACAACGCGATCAAGTACACGCCCGACGGTGGGCGCATCACGGTCGAAATCGGCGGCGACGAGCGAAACGTGACGCTCGCAGTGAAGGACACCGGCGTCGGCATTCCCGCGCCGGACCTGCCGCGGATCTTCGAGCGGTTCTATCGCGTCGACCGAGCGAGATCCCGCGAGCTCGGCGGCACCGGACTCGGCCTCGCGATCGTCAAGCACGTCGTGCAGGCGTTGCACGGCACGATCGAGGTCGCGAGCGAACCCGGGCGCGGAAGTCGCTTCGTCGTCACGCTTCCCCGCGCGAGCGGTGCGTCACTTCCGTCGAACCTCCCCGCGACGCAGCCCTGACTCCCCCCAGGAGTGAGCGCCGCTCCCTTGTTCTTCGAGCCATTCAGCGTTAGAAACGACGCCTAGCACCTCGGGATTGGGAATCGTCATCGCACCGACGTCGGACTCGCGTCGCCGATTCCTGGGAGATCACGAAATGATGGACCACCGGAACCTTTGTGCGTGCGTGTTCGCCGCGACCTCGTTCGCCGCATCGGCCGCAAATGCCGGCGACTTCTCGTTCGGAAGCCCGCTGCGGATCGTCACGGGACTCCGACCGGTCGCCGCCGACGCGGAAGACCTGAACGGCGACGGATTCGAGGATCTCCTGATCGCAAACTCCGGATCGGATTCGATCAGCGTCCTTTTCGGCGACGGCCTCGGCAACTTTGCGCCGCCGATGACTTTTCCGAGCGGCGACAAGGCCTGGTCGCTCGATCTCGGGCACGTCGACGACGACCCGTTCGATGACCTCGTCGTGGCATGCGGCAACTCGAACGCGGTCGCCGTTCACTTCGGCCACGGCGACGGTACGTTCGACCCTCCGGTGTTCTTTCCCGTGGGAAGATTTCCACGCTGGGCCTCGCTGGTCGACCTCGACGGCGACGGTCGGCTCGACATCCTCGTGTCGAACTACGGCGGCGACGACATGTCCGAGCTCATCAACCTCGGCGGCCGCCAATTCGCGACCGAAGTTCGCATGCCGTCGGGGCTGAAGCCCGCGATGATCATGGTTGGCGACGTCAACGGCGATTCGCGGCCGGACGTCGTCTTCTCGAATCGCGCGAGCGACAACATCTGGATCTGGTTCGCGAGCCCAGCGGGAGGGTTCGACGCGCCGACGATCATTCCCGTGGGGCGTCGCCCGTACGCGATGGGCGCGGGCGATTTCAACGGAGACGGCGTGCTCGATCTCGTGACCGTGAACATCAACTCGCGCGACGCCTCGATCCTGTTCGGCGACGGACACGGCGGCTTCCTTCCGCACGTCGATTATCCGACGAATGGTCGGCGCTCGGCGGCGATTGCGGTGTTCGACGCGGATGGCGATGGCGATCTCGATCTCGCGTGCGCGAACATCGACTCGAACGACATCACGATCCTCGAAAACGACGGTCACGGCGTCTTCACGGACGCGATGCACCTCAACGGACTGCAAGGCGCGCTCGGCGCGTACGTCGAGGACTTCGATCGCGACGGCGCGCCCGATCTCGTCGCGACCAACCTCGACGGCGCGGCGGTGTCGATCTATGGCAACCTCTGCGAGATGTTCGTGCGCCACGGAACGGTGAACTGCGGCGCTGGAACGCCCGCGGACGTGCTCTTCGTGAACGGTTCGTCGGGCGACTTCCAACGCGAGATGCCGATCGGCCACGGTCAACCCGTGGTCGTGCGAATGGACGCGCCGCCGGCGGGGCCGGTGAGCGCGCGCTTCGCCGTCTACGGATGGGGACGTGCACCGCACGTCGGCAGCGTCGTGACGCTCGATCACTTCGCCGGTCGCATCATCTTCCCGATTGCGGGGACGGGCGGGCGGCCGCAGCCGAGAGTCGTCGCGAACAACCTCGGATTTCCGAACCTCTTCGGCATTCCGACGCGAACGTCCTCGCCGGCACCGACCGTGCTGATGGATCATCCCGAGGGGATTCGCGGGCCGCGCGACATCACCATCCAGGGCTTCATCGAGGACGCCGCCGCGCGCACGCCGCACGGCGTCAGCGTCACCAACGCGATCGTGCTCCACGTGGAGTGATCGGCGCGACCTCGGCGCGGTTCGAATCGGCGTCGAGTCCGACAACGACTCTCGCGCCGGCGATCGCTGGTCTTGAAGCTGGACGATTCCCCTGTGGCTCGGGCAAAGTAGGCCTTCAGCTATAGGAGGCTCACATGAATCGAGCAGCCGGATCGGTCATCGGGGGAATCCTCATCGGTGGGGTGCTCGGCGTCGGGGTGGGTTACGTCGTGTTCGGGCACCCGCGCCCGCAGGAGTTGCAGTCGACGATCACGGCCGCGGCATCTCCGGCGCCGTCGATCGCTCCGGACGAATCGCTTGCTGCGGCGCGCACCGAGGCCACTCCACCAACCGTCACGTCCGCCACCGATCAAACGTCGGCCGCGCTCCGGACGGCAATCTCGACGCTGCGAAGCGCCGACAGCGTTTCCACGAGCGGTGCGATCTCCGGAATCGTCAAGGACCCGAAGGGCAACCCCGTCGCCGGCGTGACCATCGAGGCGCGGCGCGCGAGTGCGCCGTCTTACTCGGACACGCGCCAGGGTCACGGGCCGCCGAATCGAGCGCCACTCGAGGATCGACTGCGCAAGATCGTCGAGTCCACCGTTCGCGACGACTCCGTTCGCCGCCAAACGACGACCGACGGTGATGGCCGCTACGTGCTCGACGGAATCTCCGACGGCGACTTCATGCTGATCGCGATGGCGGAAGGGTACGAGCTCCAGAATCCGCGCGGTCCGTGGGACCGGGTGCAAGCCGGATCGACCGTGGACTTCGTCGCGACGCCGCTCGCGAAAGTCCCCGTCGCCGTGCTCGCGCCCGACGGTTCGACCGCCACGGAAGCGTGGATCGACTTTCGTCTCAAGGCTCGATCCTCGCCGTCGATGTCCGGCGGTCCCGGTCGACAGCACTGGACGAGCGACGAGCCGGTTCTCTGGGTGAAGCCCGGACGCTACGACATGCAGGCCATGAACACGGAACCGTGGGATCAGGGCCCACGACGCGACGAGTTGGCTTCGGACACGCAGACCGTGAAGCTCGGGCTCGACGCGCCTTCGGAGTCGCTTCGCTTCCAGCTCCACGCTCGCGTGGGCGTGCGCGGGCGCGTGAACTTTCCGACTGACGAGGACATCGACAACGTCACACTCCGGATCACGCAAGTGGCGCCGGGACAGACGCCGGATTTTTCCAAAGCCGGCGCGAGCGCGACGTCCTCGTGGATCAATCGAAGCAGTCCGCGCTACGCATTCCGCGACCTGGCGCAGGGGACCTACGCGATCGGGGTGGCCCGCGGATGGGATCAGGCGGCATCTGCCGTCGCGACCGTCGAGGTGCGCGATGCGATGGTCGATCAGGACGTCGACATTCCTTCGCTCGATATCGCGCAGTGTCTGGTCGTGTGGGTCTATGGGACGCACGGGGAGGTCATCAGCGACGCGTCGTTCGAGATGCGCGTTCAATCGCCTCGCAACACGCGCTCCAACTCGGCGCCCAGCGTCCGCAAGTCGAACGGCAGCGCGTGCATCCTTCCTCCAAACGACCTCGCATCGATCTGGAAGAGCGCGTGGGATGCGAGCACGCACCTCTTCCTCGCCGTGACGTCCGATGAGTGCGGCAAGAAGGAAATCGAGCTCCAGCCCGGCCAGCGCGAGGCGACGATTCGCTTTGCAGATGCAGCGACTCTCGATGTCTCGCTCTCGGGATACCGAGGAAGCGGTTTCGAGGGACTGCTCTCGGTCGAGTTACGGCGCCCGTCGAGCGGCGTCGATCCGCGCTTCGCGTACGGCGGAAGCAATGACAAGGTCTTCGACGCGGACGGCAACGTCACGCTGGGCCCGGCGGAAACGGGCGACTACGAGATCATTCTGAAAGCGAACAGTCGCGCGAAGACGGCCTGGTCACAAACCATTCCCGTGAACGTCACGTCGGTGACGCTGCAGGGCGGCACGAACGCGATCACGCTGCCTCTCCCGTCGCTCTATCCGCTCACCGTGCGCGTTCCCGACGGCAAGGCAGGCGAATCTCTTCAACTTCAGAGTAGCGCCAAGGGCTCGCGGCGCGCGTGGCTTCATCGCGAGCTCGACGAGAACGGCAAAGCTCAGTTCGAGAACCTTCCCGCGGGCGACTACCGGATCGATCGAACGGGAGCCGGCATGCCGGAGATCATGCGAGTGCGGCTACCCGGCCCGTCGGAGGTTTCGTTCGAAGCGGAGCCGCAAAATGCTCTGGTCGTGTCGATCACCGATCGAAACGGAACGCTCGCGACAGCGGGCTTCCAGGACGGAGACGTCATCGTCGCCATCGACGGCAAGGAATTCTCCACGTTGATCGAGGCTTTCGGCGCGATGACTGCCTCGATGGCGAAGAAGGAAGCGCTGTTCCGCGTGGAGCGCGGCCGATCCTCGGTCGACATCAAGCTCGATCCGAGCGTCCTGATGAAGCAGAACGAACTCGGCGGCGAGATCGAGCCGGGGACACGCTAGCCGACTTCGTCGACGAACGTGCACACCACCTCGATGATCTCGGTGTAGATCTGCTCGCGGGTTCGTCCCGAGCGCTTCGGCACGTCGAGCGAGTGATCGCCCGACGGAATGACGTGAAGCGTGCACGGCGCCGTGAGCTTCGCGAGGATCGGCTCGAGCAACGTGAGGTCGCAGAGCTTGTCGCGTTCCCCCTGCACGAAGAGCATCGGGACTTTCTTTTCCGATGCCAGCTTCAGCGGCTCGTCGCGAAGCTCCGTCTTTCGTGCGGAGGGATGCAGCGGATAGCCGAGAAAGACGAGCCCTGCCGTGGGCATTCCTCCCGCGGTTGCGATTGCGGCCATGCGCCCGCCCATCGACTTTCCGCCCGCGAAGAGCGGCATGCCCTCGAGCTGCGGCAGCGCTTTCATCCATTCGAATGCGGCGCGACAGCACGCGACGAGGACCGGCTTGCGGTCGGGGACGCCGCGCTCTTCCTCGACGTAGGGAAAATTGAAGCGGAGGGCCGCGATGCCCTCGAGTGCGACGCCGCGTGCAGCGGCCGCGAGCAGCGGATGCGAGAGATCGCCGCCGGCGCCGTGACCGAGGACGAGCCCGGCCTTCGGGTCGCCTGCCGGCATGGCGACGAGACCGGTCACTTCGGCGCCGTCCTCGAGCTCGATGCGGACTTCGGTCTCGCGGGCGGGACTCACGACTCGCCGATCAATGTCCGTCGGTCGACTGGCGCGGCCTGCGGGTCCCGCCCGATCGCGTCGTCGGCCACTTCGCCAGATAGGCCTTCAGCTCGTCTTCGGTGAGAACTTCGCCGAGCTTCGTCTCGAGCGATTGTCGAAGCGTCGCCGTCTTCGTTTGGAACTCCTGCCAGTTTCGATTGCCCTGTTCTTGCTGGTAGGCGTCGAGCAGGTCCTTGTTGTAGCCGTCCAGGATCGCGCCGACTTTGTCCTTCTTGTCGCCCTCGAGCTTCAGCTCCTTGGCGACGTCCTCGATCTTTGGCGCGCCGCGGAGGGCCGGGCCGCCGCCGCCGCTGCTGCCCCCGATCGCGAACATGTCGTCGACGTTCACGCCGGCCTTCGCTTGCTTGGCAACGTCGACCCAACGCTTGATGAACTCGTTGTCCGGGTAGAGCGCCAGTCCCTTCTCACCGACTTCGAGGGCCTTGTCGAAGTCCTTCCAGACGACGTAGCGCCGAACGAGATTGCCGTACGTCTCGTCGTGGTCCGATGCGGCAATGGCGCGGTTGTAGTACTCGACGGCTTCCTTCGGACGATCGAGGTGGTAGTCGAGCACGACGCCCGCGTCGTTCAGGATCTGCCCGTCGTTCGGCGCGAGCTCGGCCGCCTTCTGGTACGCCGCGAACGATTCCTCGTAGTGCCCCGAGTCGCGGTAGAAGAGGCCGAGGTTAGACCAGAGGAACGGGTTGTCACCTTCGCGCTCGGCGAATTCCTTCACGAGCGCGATCGCTTCGTCCTGTCGCCCGCCGCCGAACATCTGGATCGCAAGGCGCGAGAGCGAGTCGATGGCTGGGCTCTCGTCGGACGAGACGTCGGAACTGCGCTCGATCTCTCTCGCACGGCGCAAGTGCGTGATCGCAGCGTCGAGCTTTCCATTCTTCGCTTCGATGCGCGCCAGCTCGACGTACGGCATCGGCAGCGTCGGGTCGAGGACGATGCATTTCTCGAACGACTCCAGCGTGCCTTTCTCGTCCCCCTTCGTCGCGAGCGCGCTGCCGCGATACCACTGAACCTTTGCGTTGCCGGGCTGAGCGCTGGCGACGCGGTCGTAGGCTGCGACGAGATCGTCCCAGCGCTTGTCTCGCGCGTAGAGTTCCCAAAGCTGGTTGTAGAGCGGCTCGGAATTCGGGTTCACGCGCAACGCGTCTTCTAGGGCCTTGCCGGCGCCGGCCGCGTCGCCGCTGGCCGCGAGGATCTCGGCGAGCCTCTGGGACGCTTCCTCGTACCCCGGCAGCGCGGTCACGGCCCGACGATACGCGTTCGCGGCGTCGGCCATGCGGTCGTCGGCCGCGGCGACCTCGCCGAGCTTGAAGAGCACGAGCGCGTCGTTCGGCCGCTGCACGAGCACTTTCTCCAGCTCGGCGCGCGCGTCGTCGAAGCGGAACTGCTGGAAACGGACGAGCGCGAGACAGAACCGTGCGTCCGCGTTCTTTGCGTCGAGCGCCAGGCTCTTCTCGAGCGACGAAGCCGCGTCATTGAACAGACCGCCGACGACCGTTGCCTGAGCGCTCGAGTCGATCATGTCGAGCGCCTTCTGATAACGGGCGACGCCGAGGTCCGCTTGTGCGACGGGATCCTTCGGTGCGAGTTGCGTTGCGTCGGTGAGAACGTCGACGGCATCGTCGATGCGGTTCGCCGCGAGGTACGCTTCGCCGAGCGCGATCTTCAACTGTGCGTCTTGCGGGTCGTTCTTCGCCGCGCTGCGTCCCGCAGAGATCGCATCGTCGAGGCGCTCCGCGCGGGTCAGCATGCGGACCTTTTCGGCCTCGACCCCCGAGTGCGGGGTCGCGCAGCTCACGAGCGCAAGTGTGGTCACGGCAAACAGAGCCGCCGGGATCGACTTTCGAGTTCTCATCTCTAATCTTCCTCCTGAGGAGGGACAGTGTACGGCGTTCGCAAGCGGCATCAACAGGGAGGGCCGGCGTGGCCGCCGGCAGGATTGTCGGCTCGCGCGACCGATGATACTTTTGCGGGCCGCGATTCTGACCCTGAAATCAGCTCGACGTCAACACCCACGAGGAGCGCCATGTCCGATAGACACCCTCGATCCAACGGCGTGAAAGGACGCGGCGCGACCGTCGACGGCGCGTCCGACGAGAAGCCGCTTGCCGACTCGCTCGGCTTCGCGCCGACCGATGGCTTCGTCGATCGCCACATTGGGCCACGCGACGCGGACGTGAAGACGATGTGCGCGGCACTCGGAGTCGCGTCGCTCGACGAGTTGATCGACCGCACCGTGCCCAAGGCGATCCGCATGCCGGGTCCTCTCGATCTCCAGGATCCGCGCGGCGAACGCGACGTCCAGAACGAACTCCGCGACCTCGCGTCGAAGAACGAAGTCTTCCGCTCGTTCATTGGCATGGGCTATCACGATTGCATCACGCCTGCGGTCATCCTCCGCAACGTGCTCGAGAATCCCGGCTGGTACACGCAGTACACGCCCTATCAGGCCGAGATCAGCCAAGGCCGCCTCGAAGCGATGCTCAACTACCAAACGATCGTCATCGACCTCACGGGGCTTCCGGTTGCGAACTCGTCGCTCCTCGACGAGGCGACGGCCGCGGCCGAGGCGATGACGCTGTGCCGTCGCGTGCAGGACAAGGCGCCGGACGGCGCTGCGTTCGTGGTGTCGAAGCGCTGCCACCCGCAGACGATCGAGGTCGTGCAGACGCGCGCGTCGGCTCTCGGCATTCCGCTCGTCGTGGGCGATCCCGAGACACACGACTTCTCGAAGCAGACGTTCGGCGTGCTCGTTCAATACCCGACCACCGACGGTGAGGTGCTCGACCTTGCGCCTCTATGCAAGCGAGCCCACGACGCCGGCGCGCTCGTGGTCGTCGCGACGGATCTCCTCGCGCTCACGCTCCTGCGGGCGCCTGGCGAATTCGGCGCGGACGTCGCCGTGGGTTCCAGCCAGCGACTCGGCATGCCGATGGGCTTCGGCGGACCGCACGCTGCGTTCATGGCGACGCGCGACGAATTCAAGCGTCAGCTCCCGGGCCGCATCGTCGGCGTGTCGAAGGACTCGCAGGGTCGACCGGCGCTTCGCCTCGCGCTCCAGACTCGCGAGCAGCACATACGGCGCGATCGCGCGACGAGCAACATCTGCACGGCGCAAGTGCTGCCTGCGGTGGTCTCGTCCATGGTCGCCGTCTACCATGGCCCCGACGGGCTCCGGCGGATTGCGGCGCGCGTGCACGGGCTCGCGGTCGTGCTCGCGCGCGGGCTCACGGACGCGGGATGCCGCACGACGTCCAAGATCTATTTCGACACGCTCCGCGTCGTGCCCGGCTCGCGATCGCGCGACGAGGTGATGGCGCGTGCCCGCGCCCGGCGCATGAACCTGCGCGCGTACGACGACGGAATGATTGGTGTCGCGCTCGACGAGACGACGACCGTTGCGGATCTCGAAGCGCTCGTGGAGGCGTTTGGCGGCGCGCCGGGGGGCTTCAAGCCGGAGCAGGTCGGCACGAGCATCGACTCGAGGTTCTCCGCGCCGCACGCGCGCACCAGCACGTACCTGGCGCACCCGGTCTTCCATCGCTATCGCTCGGAGACCGAGATGCTGCGGTACATGCGGCGCCTCGAGTCGCGCGATCTCTCGCTCACGACGTCGATGATCCCGCTCGGCTCGTGCACGATGAAGCTCAACGGCACGACGGAGATGATCCCCGTCACGTGGCCGGGCTTCGCGGGGCTGCACCCCTTCGCGCCGGCGGAGCAGACGAGGGGATATCAGGAACTGTTCAGCCGGCTCGAGCGTTGGCTCGGCATCATCACCGGCTTCGCCGGCGTTTCGTTGCAGCCGAACGCGGGATCGCAAGGCGAATACGCCGGCCTGCTCGTGATCCGCGCCTACCAAGCGTCGCGCGGCGAATCGCGCCGCAACATTTGCTTGATCCCGGTATCGGCGCACGGCACGAACCCCGCGAGCGCCGTTCTCGCAGGCCTGTCGATCGTCACGGTCGCGTGCGACGCGGAAGGCAACGTCGATCTCGCCGACCTGCGGGCGAAGGCGGACGCGCACCGCGACCGCCTCGCAGCGCTCATGGTGACGTACCCGTCGACGCACGGCGTGTTCGAAGAGGGGATCCGCGAGATCTGCGACGTCGTGCACCGCGCCGGCGGCCAAGTCTACCTGGACGGCGCGAACATGAATGCGATGGTCGGGCTCGTCCGACCCGCGGACGTCGGCGCGGACGTCTGCCACTTGAACTTGCACAAAACGTTCTGCATTCCGCACGGCGGCGGCGGCCCGGGCATGGGGCCGATCGCGGTCGCGGAGCACCTCGTGCCGTTCCTGCCGCGCCATCCGGTCGTGCCGGTCGGCGGAAAGAAGGGCGTCGGCGCGGTTTCGGCGACGCCGTGGGGAAGTGGCGCGATCCTCCCGATCTCTTACGCGTACATCGCGCTCATGGGCGCATCGGGTCTCAAACGTGCGACTCAGGTTGCGATCCTCAACGCAAATTGGATCGCCAAGCGACTCGGAAAGGACTACCCCCTGCTCTTCACGGGCAAGAACGGCTTCGTCGCTCACGAGTGCATCCTCGACTTGCGACCTCTCGAGCGCGAGGCCGGGATCACGGCCGAAGACGTGGCGAAGCGGCTCATGGACTACGGCTTCCATGCGCCGACGCTGTCGTTCCCGGTTGCGGGCACGCTCATGATCGAGCCGACCGAGAGCGAGTCACTCGAGGAGCTCGCCCGCTTCTGCGACGCCATGCTGGCGATTCGCGAGGAAGTGCGCGACGTCGCGAAGGGGAAACTCGACGCGAAGGTGAATCCCCTCAAGATGGCGCCCCATACGGTCGACGTCGTGACGTCGGATTCGTGGGACCGACCCTACTCGCGCGAGCGCGCCGCGTTCCCGCTCGCGTGGACGAAGGAGCGCAAGTTCTGGACGTCGGTCTCGCGAGTCGATGCCGTCTTCGGTGACCGGAACGTCGTCTGCGCGTGCCCGCCGATCGAGGCGTACACCGCCAAGTGAAGGGCAGGTCGTCATGGGTCGTATGGTGATCGTTGCGTATCGGCCGCGTCCGGGAAGAGAGAAGCAGCTCCTCGGTTTGATCAAAGAGCACTTGCTGATCCTTCGCACCGAAGGGCTCGCCACCGATCGTGCGTCGCTCGCAATGCGAGCCGCCGACGGCACGATCATCGAGGTCTTCGAGTGGAAGTCGGCTGCGGCGATCGACGCTGCGCACAAGAACACGGCCGTCCAAGCGCTGTGGGCCGGATTCGAAGAAGTGTGCGAGTACGTGCCGATGGCGAACCTCGCCGAGACGAAAGAACTCTTCGCCGGATTCGAACCGCTCGAAGTCTGACGCTACCCGCCAGCGTCGCGGAGCGTTCGCCGATGAACGGGGCGGTCGATCGACCCCGGGCCGTGACGAGTCAGCGCGGCGTGTCGCTCGAACTCAGCATCAGGTCGGCCCACTCGCGATCGCGTGAGCCAGGCCTCGCGATTTCGCGAAGCCGATCGAGGGACCGACGCGCCACCTCCAGCTCGTGAACCTCCGGGTCGAGTGCGAGCTGCGCGACCATGCGCTCGGCGTCGAGATCGAAGGGCATGCGCTCGATCGCGATCGAAGCGCGGCTCAAGGCGCGAGAGAACGCCGCGCGCCTCTCCCCGGGATCGGTCGCCGCGCGTGCGCGCGCGATCCAGTGTTCGGCGAAGACGCGGTCGCCGTAGGTGTGGTCGAGCGCGCCGAGTGCCTCGAACTTCGTGTCGTCGAACGAACTCTTCAAGATCGACAGATCGAGCGTTGCCATCACGGCGTCGTGTGCAGCTTCGGCCTCGTCGAGCGACGGCGCGGACTCGATCGGATAAACGCGCTCGACGAGACCGTGTGGCCAGGTCACGTATCGGCGGCGCCAGCTCGCCTCGATCGGACCGTAGAACGCGACGGGTCTCTCGCTTGCATTGGCGTCGACGAGCGCGAGCAGATCCGCGCTCGGACGCCCCGTGAGCGCCGCGAACGGGATCGAGACGTCGGGAAAACGGTGAAGCTGCGTGGTCACGTACCAGTCGTGGCTCATGAGTCGCTGATCGATCACGCGCACGTCCGGCCGTTCGCCTTCGACGAGCGTCGCGTACGTGAGTGCGTTGTAAGGGAGGTCGCCGCCCGACAAGAGAAGCGCGCGAGGCTCCAGCGACGCGAGGAGGTTCGAGGCGTACACGCGCGTGAATCGGTTTTGGCTTTCGTCGAGACCGTGGAATCGGTTGACGGCCACCGCGATCGTGCATGCCGCGAGAACGCCCGCGAGGACGCGACCCGCCATGACGGGCAGGCGATTGACGGCTGCCCCGAGGCCCACGCCCGCGAGCACCGCGACGATGACGGTCGGCAAGAGATAGAAGCGCTCGACGATCCCGAGGAAGAGGGCCGGCTCTGCGGGAGTCCTCACGAGAAGGAAGAAAGCGACCACACCGGCGAGACTCGCCAGGAACGATCCGAACAAGACGAACCCATCGTGCCGGCGCCGAAGCGAGAGCAGACCTCCAACCGCGACGGCGAGATCCACGAACGCGAGGTCGCCGCCGATCGCGAGAAGGGCGCGGCCGAGATGTTCGATTCCCCCGATGGTCGACGCTCCGGCGGCGTCGAGGCCGAGCCCGAGCGTGCCGTAGTCTCGCCGGAGGATCAGCGTCAGGAACCGTGAGAACGCGGTCGGGTGATCCCAGTCGAGGGCGGGCTGCGCGGATGCCGCGATCGGCAGGTACGCATAGGGGAGGAGGCCGAGCGCAAAGAGACCGATGCCGGCGGCGATGCGCGACCCCGTGAGCGACTTCGTCGCGAGGCTCGCTCGGATCCGCATCTCTCGCAGGACGAGGAACGCGAGGATTCCCGGCCCCAGCACGACTCCGATCGTGTGTTGGTTCGTCAGCGCCACGCCAAAGACAAGCGCGAGGGAGGCCAGCAGCTTTCCGTCCCGCAGGCGTTGGGGAGCTTGGTCGCGAATCGCGTCCTCGGTTCGCGTCCAGATCGCGGCGACGATCGCGAGCAGCACAGCGGCGAACAAGTCGTTCAACGCGAACACCTCGGCCACCGTCGCATACTGCCACACGCGGCTTGCCACGCCAAACGCGAGCGCCGCCGCAACGGCCGCGAGGAGGCGCCCGGTGAGGACGCGAACGGTGATGAGCACGAAGCCCGCCGCTAGCGCCTGACAGAGGGCCGAGAGAGCGTTCACGCGCGCGGCCACGGTTCCAATCGGGATCATCGTCGCGACCTTCCCGAGCAACGTGAACAGTGGGTAGCCGGGCGGATGGGCGATGCCGAGCGTCGCTGCTGCGGCGATCAGTTCACCGCTGTCGCCAGAAGGAACCGTGCGGCACAACGTCGAGGAATAGAGGGCGAAGAGCGCGGCGCTGACCGCCACGGCCGAGAGGACGTCGATGAATCGTAGAGGGGGTCTAAGCATCCAAGGTGTCTATCGAGTTGGGACACTATACGAATCATTGCTTCACTCGAAGCGCGCGCGGCGGGATTCTTTTGTAGAAGAAGAGTTCGCGCGGTCCGTGCGGCAGGTTGTCGACGTAGCCGCTCGGATGAAACCCGAGCGCGGAATGGAGTTGGATCGCGGCCGCGTCCGTTTCCGGTGCCGACGAAAAGATGCGCGGGCTCGGCGAAAGCGCGGCCATTCCGGCGAACATCTCTCGCGCGATGCCTCGCCTCCGCCATTCCTCGTGTACCACCACGAGCCGCACCAGCGTGCAGTCGAACCAGTCGGTGCGAAAAGCAAGCAACCCGACCACGTTCTTCTCCGCCTCGGCGACGACGATCTGGTGTCGCTCGAAGTGTTGCTTGACGAACGCTCGGGCGCGCGTCGCGCCGAGCAGGGCGGCCGCGAGCTCGATGCACGGCGCGGAATCGGCGAGGCGCGGCAAGCGAACTTCGATCAGGCTCATCGGTCGGCAATCAGTCGAAAATCGTCTCGAGGAGGAGCGACGCCACGTCGCTCTGATGCAGTCGATCGCGCGCGCCGGCGCGGGACGACGAGATTAACACGGGACCGTCCTCGTCGCGGTCGGGAAGTCGTCCGTGCGAGCCCCGCACGAGCGCACCGTTCGTCGGGATCACGTCGAGCAGCGTGCGAAAGCCGAGCTGCTTTTTCGCGAGCGTCCACACGATCTTCGCCTTCACCAGGGGTATCGACGGATCGAGGTGCAGCTCCGCAGGGTCGTAGCCGGGCTTGCGATGAATGTCCACGGTCGGCGCGAAGTCGGGCGCCTTCGCCGGGTCGAGCCAATAATAGTAGGAGAACCAGCGGTCGGGCTTGGCGATGGCGACCAGCTCGCCCGAGCGCGCGTGGTCGATGCCGAGCGCACGTTGAGCCGTGCGGTCGAGAACGCGCTCGACGCCGGGCTCGGACTCCACGAGCGCCTTCACCGCCTCGAGATCGCCCGCGTCGCGCACGTGCACGTGAGCCACTTGGTGATCGGCGACCGCGAACGCTCGCGACGCGCCGGCGTCGAGGAGCTCGAAACCGATCTGGTCGAGAACCCGCAGATAGCCGGCACGGCGCAGCGATCGGTTGAGAGCGACGTCGCCGGAAACGGACGTGATGCCGTACTCGCTGAGCACGATCACCTCGGCGCCTCCGGCGCGCGCGTGCGCCGCGAGATCCGCGGCAACGCCGTCGACCTCGCGCACCGCCGCGACGCTCTTCCCGTCGTCGGGGCCGAAGCGCTGGAAGTCGTAGTCGAGGTGCGGCAAATAAACGAGCGTGAGCGTCGGACGGAACCGATCGATCACCCGCTTGCTCGCCTCCGCGATCCAGCGAGTCGACGCGATCCCGGCGCGCGGTCCCCAGAAGTCGAAGAGCGGGAACGATCCGAGGTCGCGCTGCAAGTCGGCGCGCAGCTCGGGCGGGTTCGACCAGAGGTCGGGGAGCTTGCGGCCGTCGGCCGGGTACGCGGGTCGTGGCGTCACGGCGACGTCCGCGCTCGAGTACATGTTGAACCACCAGAAGAGCGACGCGCACGTGAACCCCGGATCGCGTTCGCGTCCCGTCTCCCACACCTTCTTGCCGGCCACGAGCGCGTTCGATTGTCGCCAGAAGAGGATCTCGGCGAGGTCGCGGAAGTACCAGCCGTTGCCGACGACGCCGTGCTCGCGTGGCAGGAGCCCGGTGAGCATCGTCGATTGAGTGGAGCACGTGACGGCGGGAAATGCGGGGACGAGCGTCGCCCGAAACCCCGTTGCCGAAAGCGCCGCGAGCTTCGGAGCCGACGCGAGCAATCGGGGAGTGAGCCCGACGACGTCGATGACGACGAGCCGCCGCATCAACGACGGGTCACGATTGGGCGAGGCTCGGCCGGACCGGCAAAGAGAGCATTGTGCGGATTCTAGCGGCCGAATGTGTCGGAGAGAACGAGCGGCGCAGAATGCGAGGACAAGCAGCCATGCGAACTCAGGGAGCCTCGGAGTCGTACGCGCCCGTCGCTTCCCGACAGCGTCAAAGAGAGCGAGGTGCCCGGTGCCGCGACTCTCGACCAGGTCGAGCGGTTCGCCGCCACTGCGCGGCTCCCCAAGGATCGCTAATGACCGGCAAACGCGCCCTAGAAGCCGCGACGATCGAACACCTCGCTCATTGCTTCATGCTTCGATCACTCCGGCAACGGCAAAACTCTCCACGCATCGCTCGCATGCGCCGGACTCGGGGTCGAACTTGCCGACGACGTCGCGTATTTCGGCGAGGTCCTCCACCGTGAGCGTTCCCGGAGGAATCGCAACCAGCCGGCGAACGGCGACACGACACAAGGGACACGTTTCGGCTTCCGTGAGGCCGCGGGCGCCATCTCTCGCGCCCAGCGCTCGGTCGGGCTGCCTTGCCATCGCGAGCAGCTCGGGAAACGGAACCAGGCCTCGATTCCACAGATGCTCCGCGCATCCTCGGGCTTGGTCCGGTCCGAAGTCCGGAATCGCTCGCGCGACGAGGGATGCCCACTCGTCGAAAGATCGGCTGGGTTGCAGGCCTTTGGCCGCGATTCGGCCGTCGGCGTTCATGGACCAGAACAGTCTCAGCCGATCGCGCACCGCGTTCTCGGTCGTCGCCGCACAAAGGACCCGGCAGGAAGCGCCCGTGTACGCGAACGAGGGATCGAAGAGGTCTGCTACTCGCTGGATCTCGCGACGAAGGAACCGCGCGAGTTCGGGCGGATCACGGAAGAGCGCGACCGGGACCGCAATTCCGATCGGCGATCTCGAGGAACCCGAGAAATCGGCACCGGCTTCCTGAGGTCGGCTCGGCCCGCGAATGACGATTCGCCGCAATGCGTCGGTACGAAAAAAGACGGGGAACTCGTCGAGTGCGCGCATGAGCAACGCCTCGTATCCCCACTCTCTGAAGAGATCGCGATAGGCAGCCTCGGACGCCGGGTGCCGATCGACCACCGACTCCTCGTAGAGAGGATCCAGTGCGCGCCGAACCGCTCGTCCGTAGGATTCGATTCCCGCGTGGGCGGCGACGCGCACGACGTCTTCGACGACGGCCTCGCACAAAGCCGGATCGACGTCGAGTCTTGCGCTCATGACACACCCCCTCCCGGGAAGCCGCGGGTTCCACAGCCTGGATCACGTTTGGCGTCTCGACGTCACCGCGAACTCCAACGGACTCGGGGACCGACAACCGATCGACCCGTCATCGCCTCCGGGTCACCGGGGATTGCGGGGATTCGCCTGCGGTCGGGCCGATCGGCGCACCGGCGGGAGCCATCGACGAACTCTCGCCATCAATCGTCGCCGGGTGTCTCTCGAAGTCGGTCTTGTCCTTCGGTGCCGCGATTTCGCGATTCCATCGATCGTCCGGACCCACGCTGGTGCGTTCTTCGTTGCAGCCAGCGAGCGCGGCAATCAGAAGGAAGAAGAGAAACACGGACGATGTCGTCGGCCTTTGCATCGATCCCTCCTCGGTCGAAGTTCCGGTGGACGTCGTCCCGACGAACCGGTCGGGCTCGTTTTGAAAGCCAAGGTCGTGCCGAAGGAAACTAGAATGCCGCCCACGAAGTCCCGGGAGTCGGTGCGGGCCGCCAACGGCGTGGAGTGGGCGACGAACTGTACTGAAATGGTCTTCTATCTCTCCCTGCCCGGCCCCCGCTCGCGGTGGATTTCACCCGTTCGCTGCGGACTTTTTCGAGTGTGGACCATCGAGTGGCGCGACGCGTGCTAAGCAGGCTTTCGAAGCGATGACGAAGAGAGTCCGACAAGGCCTGGGCGCGCTCCTCAGCATCGTCCTTTTTGCCGTGGCGATCGCGGTTCTTCACCACGAGCTCTCGAAGTTCCGCTACGAGGACGTGCGACGCGAGATCGCCGACCTCTCGTTCTGGCAGATCGCCGCTGCGCTCGGTCTGACGTTGCTGAGCTATCTCTTGCTCACCGAGTACGACGCCATCGGATTTCGCTACATCCGCCGTCCGCTCGCCTATCCGCGCATCGCGTTGGCGTCGTTCATCGGATACTCGTTCAGCCACAACATCGGCGTCGCGCTCTTGTCGGGCGGCTCGGTCCGTTTCCGGATCTACTCGGCGTGGGGACTCTCCGCGATCGAAATCACGAAGGTCGTGTTCCTCAACGGGATCACCTTCGCGCTCGGGTACCTCTGCGTTGGATCGATCGTCGTTCTCGCCGATCCTCCCGCCATTCCTGCTTCGATCGTGTTGCCGATCTCGTCACTTCGATGGACGGGACTCTTCGCCGCTCTCGTGGTCGTCGTCTACGTCGTGTGTTGCGCGCGGCTGCGAAAGCCGTTTCGGATTCGAGGGTACGAGTTCGTGCTGCCGTCGCTGCGGCTCACGCTCGCGCAGCTCGTGGTCGGATCGGTCGAGTGCGCCCTGGCCGGAAGCGTGTTCTACGTTTTGCTTCCGAGGGGCGCGCCGGTCAGCTGGTCGGAGGTGCTCGGGGTCTACTTGATCGGACAAGTCGTTGGGATCCTCAGCCACGTTCCCGGCGGACTCGGCGTCTTCGAGGGCGCCATGCTCGCCTTCATCTCGCCGAAAGTCGCCGGCGCGGAAGTGCTCGGGGCATTGCTCGCGTTTCGCGCGATCTATTTTCTGCTTCCGTTCGGAATCGCGGTCGTGCTCCTCGCCGGCCACGAATTGATCGATCGCGTCGCGGGACTGCGGCGATTCACGATGGAGGTGGGACAAAGAATTCCCGGACTCGTGTCGAACGTCGTCGCGTTTGCGACTTTCCTCGGCGGCGCCGTTCTCCTGCTCTCCGGCTCGCGCCCGCCGGACCGCGAACGGCTTGCGGCGATTGCGCACGTCGTGCCGCTTTCGGTCATCGAGTTCTTCCACTTCCTTGGGAGCATCGTGGGCATCGCGCTTCTCGTCCTGGCTCGAGGGCTCCAGCGGCGGCTCGAGATCGCATGGCAACTCGCGTCCGTGCTCGTCGGCGTCGGCATTGCGTGCTGCTTGCTGAAAGGCCTCCTCATCGAGGAGGCGACCGTTCTCGCGATCCTCTTCCTGGCCCTGCTGACAGCGCGTCCCGACTTCTATCGACGAGCCTCGCTTCTCGGCGAGCGGCTCACCGCGTGGTGGATCGCGTCGATCGTGGTTGCCCTCGTCGCGTCGGCGTCGATCGGTGCCTTTGCGTTCAAGCACGTCGCGTATTCGAACGAGATGTGGCTGCGATTCGCGCTCGAGGGCGATGCGAGTCGGTTCCTTCGGGGGATGGCCGGTGCGATCGGCGCCGCCGCAATCGTCGTCGCCGTCACTTGGATGCGTCGTGCGCCGATCGGAACGGCGATCCCCGGGCCGCCCGATCTCGAACGCGCGCGTTCGATCTGCAGGCACTCGCCGATCGCGCAGGCGAATCTCGCGCTCCTCGGCGACAAGTCGCTCCTCTTCAGTGAGGAGGGCGACGCTTTCGTGATGTACGCGATCGAGGGTCGAAGCTGGATCGCGCTCGGCGATCCGCTAGGCCCACCGCACGAAGCGCCGGAGTTGGTGTGGCGATTCCGTGAACTCGTCGATCGTCACGCCGGGCGCAGCGTCTTCCACGAAGTTCCGGCAACGAGCGTCCATCTTTACGTCGACCTCGGCCTCACGCTCGTGAAGCTCGGCGAGGCGGCGCGCGTTCGACTCGACGGTTTCTCGAGCTTCTCCGGGACGCGCGACGGACTTCGGCGCGTGAGCGATCGCGTTTGCCGCGACGGCTACCGATTCGAGGTGATTCCGCGCGCAGGC
The DNA here is from genome assembly GCA_016178505.1 of Planctomycetota bacterium. Taxonomy (GTDB): domain Bacteria; phylum Planctomycetota; class JACOTG01; order JACOTG01; family JACOTG01; genus JACOTG01. Next base: position 638 of record JACOTG010000053.1, on the reverse strand, counting down.
GTCGCCGCAAGCATCGCGGAGTTCGAGGCCGTATCGAACGCGTGGCTCGCCGAGAGGCGGATGCCGGAGCGAGGGTTCTCGGTCGGGAATTTTGCTCCTCGCTATCTCGAGGAATTCCCGGCTGCCGTCGTGCGACGAGACGGCGCGGTCGTCGCGTTTGCCAACGTCTTGTCATCCACCGAAAAGGATGCGGAGAAAGAAGAGCTGTCGGTCGATCTTGCTCGTTTCCTCCCCTCGGCGCCGGCCGACGTCGTCGAGTTTCTGCTGGTGCAGCTCATGCTGTGGGGCGAGGCGAACGGTTATCGGTGGTTCGACCTTGGGATCGCCCCGACGACCGAAGCCGAAAATGGCGAACTCGCCAGGCTCTGGAGCCAGGTCGGCGCGCCCGTTTTTCGATTGGGCGAACCGTTCCTCGGGATGCAGGGCCTTCGCGCTTACAAGCAGAAGTTCGACCCGGAGTGGGCGCCACGATACCTTGCGTTCCCCGGCGGCCTCACGCTCACCGGCGTTCTCGCCGACGTCACCGCGCTCATCAACCGAAGTCCGGGCGGGCTCGCCGCGAAATGACCGCGATAGGTTCGTGCACCTCCGGCAAATCTCCGTCGGTCATGAGTGGGGATGGCGACTTGCACCGCTCG
>JACOTG010000269.1 GCA_016178505.1 Planctomycetota bacterium | reverse complement strand
GGCCTCGCGCCGCGCGAGCGCAATCCGTCGAAGAGCTCGGCCGTCTTCTCGGTTGCGATCCAGACGTCGAAGCCGGCGACCCCGAATCGGTCGGCGTGCCGAACGATTCCGGCGAATCCGAGGAGATCGTGCTCGAGAACCGCGTCGGGCTCGAGCGACGCAACGTCGACGCCGGTGGCATCGCCGAGGATTCGCGAAGCCTCGGGGCCGAGGATCGACAACTCGGCGAATCGCGCGCTTTCGTCCCCGATCTGGACGTCGTCCGCGACCACGTACTTTTCGAGCTCGGCCGGAAGCCGGGCCGCAACGCTCGGCTCGGCGTCGATCAGAAACGCGTCGTGGATCGCGAGAAGCGTGAAGTCGGCGATCATCCGCCCTTTGGCGGTGAGCAACATCGAGCGCTGAGCGTGCCCGACGCCGAGGGAACGCACGTCGCTCGGGACCATGCGATGGAGAAAGTCCGTGCGATCCGCGCCCGTGATGCGGAGCCGCAGTCGCGGGGTCAGATCGAACAGCGCCGCCGACGTCCGTGCCGCGAGGCATTCGCCGTCCGGATCGCCGAAGTGGTGTGCGAGCTCGAAGCCCGCCAACTCGCCGAAGACGGCACCGCGTCGTTTGTGACTCGAGTAGAGAACGGAGCGCCGCATATGGCGGCGCATTCTATCAACGAGGCACTAGGAGCGAACGGCGCGGAGGGAATCGCGCAAGATCTTCAGTCCAGAGTCGAGCTCGTCGCGGGTGATCGCGAGCGACGGTCGGAACCGGATCGATTGCGTGCCGCACCCGAGGAGGATGAGGCCGCGCTCGTACGCAGTTTTTCGCAGCGCGTCGCGGACGGGCGGCGATGGCAAGTCGAACGCGCAGAAGAGACCGCGCCCTCGCGGGCTCGTCACGAACCCGCTCATCTCGCTCGCCAACCCTTGGAGCGAGTGCAGCAGGTAGGCGCCGAGCTGCCGCGCGTTCCCCACGAGGTCTTCTTCCTCGATGATCTCGAGGTAACGCGATGCCCTCACCATGTCGGTGAGGTTGCCGCCGAACGTGGAGTTGATGCGGCTCGGCTCGACGAAGACGTTTCGCTCGACCTGGTCGAGTCGCTTCCCGGCGAGCACGCCGCACACTTGCATCTTCTTGCCGAACGCGAGCAGATCGGGCACGACGCCGAAGTGCTCGTACGCCCAGAACTTCCCCGTGAGGCCGACGCCGGTCTGAACTTCGTCGAAGATCAACAGCGCCTCGTTCTCGTCGGCGAGGCGACGCAGCTCGGCGAGGAACTCGGGACGGAAGTGGTTGTCGCCCCCCTCGGCTTGAATCGGCTCGATGATGATCGCGGCGATGTCGTCGGGCCGCGCGAGGAACGCCTCTTCGATCTGGGAGACCGCGCGCTTTTCGGCCGCGACGACGCCGTCCAGGTTTGCCCCCTCGAGCGGGAACAGGATCTTCGGATTCTCGATTCGCGGCCAGTCGAACTTGGGGAAGTACATCGTCTTTCGTGGGTCGGCCGTGTTGGTCAACGAGAGCGTGTAGCCCGACCGGCCGTGGAAGGCTTGGCGGAAGTGGATCACTTGCGTCCCCTTCTCGCCTTTGCCACGCGCCAAGTTCTTTCGAATCTTCCAGTCGAACGCCGCCTTCAGCGCGTTTTCGACGGCAAGCGTCCCGCCTTCGATCACGAACAGGTGCGGCAACTCGGTCGGGATGCCGACGCGCTCGAACGTCGCCACGAACTCCGCCATCTCGACGAAGTAGACGTCCGAGATCGACGGCTTCAACGAGGCGACGTGCGCGAGCTTCGCTTGGAACTCGGGGCTCTTCATCTTGGGGTGGTTGAACCCGATCGGGAACGAGCCGAAGAACGAGAAGAAGTCGACGAATTGCCGATCGAACCGCGAGTCGACGAGGATCGCGCCGTGGCTACGGTCGATGTCGACGACGAGGTCGTAACCGTCGACGAGTAGATGTCGCTTGAGGATCTCGTGAACTTGTTGCGGCGCGATCGTCGCATGCGCCGATCGCATTCCCTGCTTCGCATCTCGCGTGATCATGTCGTCCCTCTCCGTTCCGTTTTCGGAATCGTCTCGTTGCTCTTGCCGACGCCGTGCAGCCGCCACTCGATCACAACCGCCGTTTCGTTTGCCGCGTCAGAACGACAGCGACTGTCGCGCGTCCGGCGCTTCGGGATCGCGAATGGCAACGTGCGGCTCTTCCTTGCTCGTCGAGAGCGCGATCACGGTGCGCGTTTGACGGACGCCCTCGAGCGCGTTGATCCGGTCGAGGAGCAGTCCCTTCAGCGACGCTCGATCCCGAGTCTTCACCTTGAGGAGGCAGCTGAACTCACCCGTGACGTGGTGAACTTCCTGCACCTCGGGCAGCGACTTCATCGCGTCGACGAACGAGCGCTCGAAGCGCGGATGCTCGATGAAGACCTCGATGAACGCGGTGACGTCGCAACCCACCTGCTCGTCGTCGAGCAGCGCGACGTAGCGCCGGATGACGCCCTGCGTCTCGAGCTTTCGGATCCGTTCGTTCACGGCCGCAGGCGACAGACCGACCGCCTTGGCGATGTCGGCTTGGGATGTCTTGGCGTTGTCTTGAAGGCGGTTCAGGATCTGGACGTCGAGCCGGTCCATCGAGCCTCCTCGCGTTCGGCGCCGAATGAAAAGCGCCGAAGATTCTATGGCTCGATCGCGATCCGGTCAAATCTGATTCGGACGGGAACGAAAACGCCGTATCAGCTTCGGTTTCGCAGAATGGAGAGCGTTCGCGTTCCTTGGTTGACGGTGAGCACCTCGGGAACACCCGACCGGTCGAGGTCGGCGGCGATCACGCGCACGGGGTTCGCCGACGCCCCATACAGGTACAGAGGGCCGGGGAAGATGCCGCTCCCGTCGTTCAAGAGCACGCTCACGTTCGAGGGACCAAAGTGCGTGAGCACGATGTCCGGGGCACCGTCGCCGTTCAGGTCCGAGAGCAGCGCGGTCCGCGGATCCTGCTCGACTCCAATGAGCGTGCGGGAGAAGTTCGCGAAGCCGTCGTTGACGAACACCTCGACGCTCGGCACCCCACTTCGCGAGTTCGTGCCGCAGGCGACCGCGTCGAGGTCGCCGTCGAAGTCGATGTCGGCGATGTCGCCGCCCAGGATCTCGAAGATCGGCTCGAAGTTCGGGATCGCGCGCCGGAAGAATCCGTCTCCGTTCCCCTCGAACACGACGAAGTTTCCGCCGCCGCCGGCTGGTCCGAACGCCACCAAGTCCATGAGCCCGTCGCCGGTCAGCTCACCCGCGCGGAGCACCAGCGGAGACAATCCCGCCCCGAGGTGACAACGACCGGGTGGCGGCGGATCGGGACAGGGATCGTAGAACCGTCCGGTCCCGTCGCCGAGGTGCACGACGGTGTCGGTGTCCGCGAGCGCAGCCGCGATGTCCGGCGTGCCGTCGCGATTCCAGTCGGCCGACGCGAGCGCGATCGGAAACGAACCCAGCAATGATTCGATCGGTGGACCGAACTGGAAATCGCCGGTTCCGAGAAACACGAAAACGCTGCTGGTGAACTGGCCCGCGACCGCGACGTCCAAGTTCCCGTCGCGATCGAAATCGTCGACGATCACGTCGCTCGGCCCCGAGCCTGGCGGAGTCCGCAGCGTGTTCGCCAGCGACAAGCGGCCCGTGCCGTCGTTGCGGAAGATCGAGATCGTGTCGTCACCTTGATTGACTGCGAGGACGTCGACGGCCCCGTCGCGATCGAGATCCGCGGACGTCGCGGAGATCGGGTCGGTGCCGAGCGGAACCGCGCCGGCGGCGATCGGACCCCTCGCGCTCCCACGCAAGATCGAGAGGGTGTTCGAATCGCGGCCGATCACCACCGCGTCCTTGAATCCGTCCTCGTCGAAGTCTCCGACGGCGGCGGCACCGGGTCTGTCCCCGACCTGTCGAGTGGCGGGCGCCGCAAAGCCACCCTGCCCGTCGCCCTTGAGGAAGCTCAGCGTATCCCCCTCGAGCTCCGTGGTGACGACGTCGGCGAGACCGTCTCCGTCGATGTCGCCGATCGCGAGGCCGAGCGGACGGCTCCCGGTGCGTGGCCCGGTTGGAAACGTCCGCGCCGTCGCGAGCCGTCCGTTGCCGTCACCCAACAGGACCGAGATCGAGTCGTCGAGCAAGTTCGCCGCGACGACGTCGAGGTTCCCATCGGCGTTCACGTCGCCGATGGCCACGGCGTTCGGGGCGGAATTCGGCAGGTTCCCAACGCGATAACAGGACGCCTCCGGAAACGTGAAGAACGGGTCCACGCTAATCGCAAGCGCAACGGCGACGTTCGACGTGCCGGAGTCGACGAATGCAAGATCCGGGAGTCCGTCGCCGTTCAGATCGCCCACCGCGATCGCGACCGGTGACGACGGGTTGCCGCACGGGAGGCTCATCTGATGTCGCCGGTCGAACGTGCCATCGCCGAGTCCCAAGCGAATCTCGAAGTTGCCGGTGTTGCGATTCACCAAGGCGACGTCCGGAACTCCATCTCCGGTGAAGTCCGCGACCTTGACCGAGGTCGGCGCCTGTCCGGCGGTGTAGTCGGCGTTGAACGAGAAACCTCCCAGGCCATCGCCGGTGTACACGCTGAAGCTCGCCGCGTTCTGGTTCGTGACCACGACGTCGAGGTTGCCGTCGCCGTCGAGGTCGGCCACTGCGACGGAGCTCGGTCCGGTCGATGCGTTGCCCACGGTGACGATGTTGGCGAAGTCCAACGTTCCGTTCCCCTGCCCGAGATAGAGAGTGAACGCGCCGGATCCGGAGAGGAAGGTCGGAACGACCGCGTCGAGGTGGCCGTCGCGATTGACGTCCGCGACCACCACGTCCACGGGCAGCGCGGCGGTGACCTGGTCGATCGACGCGTCGAAGAGCGGGAACGGCGTCGCGTAAGTGAAGCCACCGGGAAGCGTGAACGAACGGATCGCCGTCGCCACCGTGACGTCGACGGTTCCGAGCTGGCCGCGTGGGACGGTCACGGTCGCCGTGTGTCCCTGCGGATCTCCCACGCGAACGTTCGTTGCCAGGTTGATTCCGAACCGAACCTGCATCCCCGGCGAGTATCCCGTTCCGGTGAGCACGACGTCGTATCCGCCCGCCGTGCCGCCGCGAGACGGCGTGATCCCGGTGATGCTCGGCGGATCGAGGTACGAGAACCCACCCGTCAGCTGTGCGGTGTCCGCGGAGTTCTGCACGACCACGTTTGCCGGGCCCGCGACGCTCGGCCCCGTGACGGCCGTGATCGTCGTCGAGTCGAGGACCTGTACGCCCGTCGCCACGACTCCGCCGATCCGAACGATCGTGTCGCTGGTCGTCGTGAACCCGGAGCCGCTGAGGACGATGAACGTCCCACCGGCGCTCGGACCCGACGTCGGATCCACGCGATCGATCGTGGTGCGAAATCGAAAGCCGCCCGGAAGCGTCGTCGAGTCGGCCGGCGTCGTGACCGTGACGTCCGCGGGTCCCGGCGGACCGACCGGCGTGATCGCTTGAACGGTTCGCGAATTGAGGACCGTGACGCCGGGCGAAGGTTGGCCGGCGAACGAGACGCTGGTGTTTCCCGCCGTGTAGCCCGCACCCGTCACCGTCACCAGAGTCCCACCCCCTGCGGGTCCCTCGATGGGAGCAATCGAATCGATGGCGATCTGGTAGCGGTACGCTCGCGCGAGCGTCGCGCTGTCTCCGCCAAGCGAAACCGTGATGTCGACGATCCCCGGCACGTGCTCGGGAGTCACGGCGACGATCGACGTTCCCGTCGCCGAGCGGACGGTCGCGGGCACTCCGCCGAACGTCACGACCACTCCGACTCGAAATCCAGATCCCGTGAGCGTCACGCGAGTCCCGCCGCCGGCCGTTCCTTCCGTCGGGGAAAGGCCTGTCAGCGTCATGCGGTAGGTGAATGCGCCGGGAAGCGTGGATGTGCCGCTTCGCGTGGAGACGCTGACGTCGACCGGCCCCGAAGAACCGATCGGCGTGACCGCCGTGATCGTTTCGCCGTCGATGCGCGCGACGTTCGTCGCCGTGCCATCACCGACTCGCACCGTGATCGTCGAGGGCGCGGTGAATCCCGTTCCTCGCAATGTCAGCGTGGTCCCGCCCGCAGCTGGCCCCGTCGCCGGCGCGATCGACGACAACGTGGGCGGGGCGTTCGTCCCTTCGACAGCCCCGGCGACGAGCGAACCCGACGGGAGTATCGCACCGGCGGAATCATGGATGCCGCTCGCGAGGATGCGGAACGACGACGTCGGCGCGAGATTCTGGGCTGCCGCCCCCGTGCCCGAGAGGGTGATCGACACGCGAGATCCCGAAACCACGAAGGTCGAGCCGGTGAGGTCGATCGGCGTCCCGATCGGACTTTCGAAGAGATAATTCGCCGGTTGGCTCGCGTCCGCCGCCCGCACGTCGTGATTGAACGCGATCGAAACGAGATCGTCGCCGAGGCCCGGCATCGCCGTGACGGACGCGGAGTGAATGGCGAACGTCGAGGTCGTTCGACCGCCGCCGCCGCCGCCGCCCGAGCAGCCGAAGTTCGTCGATGCGAGGATCGTCGCGATGATCACAAGCACCGCGAGTTGCCGAAAGTGACTCATCGACGAGGCTCCTCTGATTCGGGTCGTGTCTTCGCATCCCAGGGACGTCGTTCGATCGTACTGCACGAGGGCGAGGCCGGCCAAGAGGCTTCGGCGTCGACTCGGCGAGCTCGATTCGGGAACCGTGTCGATTCCGAGCGAGAGTCGTTGAGCCGCCGGCGAAAACGGCCGATGATCCGTTCCGGCACGACGCTCCACCCGCACTATAATGCCGGTCGTCGTGTCCGACGAACGGCGATTCGAGAGGATTGGAGGTGACCGTGGAACCTGGTGCGCTCGAAAGCCTCGACGGCTACATATTTCGCGAAACGAACCCGACTCACCTCGGCTCGTCGCTCGAACACATGGTTCGCCTCCCCAACTTCTTTGCGCTGTTCGACACGAACGTCCTTTGCGGCACGTCGAGTTATCTCTCTACCGCCCAACCCGACCAGATCGAGCCGCTTCTCATCCACAATCTCAACGTCTTCTACCGACAGCTCGTCCGGATCGTGGACGAGATTCCCCATGTTTTGCTCATCGAGCCGGTCGTCGCCGAGATGTCCAACGTGCTGCGCGCGTCGCAGTCGGTCGCCGAACGCAAGATCCGCGAGCTGCAAAGCCTGCCGGCGATGAAACGCGACGCTCTCGCTCACGTGAGGGCGACGCTCCAGGACCAAGTTCACCTGTCGACGGCCATGCATGAAGCGATCCAGCGCCGCTCCTATCGCCCGGAGCTCCTCGACGCGACGTGCTTCGAGGGGTTGCTCGAGCTGGTCAAGCTCTTCGACGAGACGCTCGAGCTGAAAAAGACGGCAGACCCTACGAAGCGCAACGACACCGACGAACGCCTCGCCGCGACGGCCTTCTACGAACTCCTCATGCACGACCGAAACATCGCCGTCTATTCTCGCGACGACGACGTGCGCAAGCTCGTGGCAACCGTCTACCGGTTTGCCGTGGCACCGGAGCTGGTCCACGGCGAGGCGCAGAAGATCCTCCAGAAGCTCCGCTTCCACAAGATCATCGTGTTCAAGTTCCACGCCGGAAAGCGGACGTTCTCGCGCTTCTTCGAAAGCGACACGGCGCGTCACACCGACGTCTTCTACTTCCCCACCAAGATCACCGCTGCGAAACAACGCGAGTTCATCTCCGAGGCCAATCGATTGCTGACCGTCATGGCGCGTCGCATGTTCGAAGTGTTGCGCGTCTCGGAGCCCGTGCCGACGCCCATCACCGCGGACGAGTCGCGAGCCGCTTTGAAGGAAGCCGTCGATTATCTGCGACCGATGGCGGAGTTCCTGAACAACGTTCGCCTCTGGGACAACCTGTCGCTCGTCAGCCGGTTCCTCGAGCACGAGGGGCTCACCGAACAAATCCACGAAGTGTCACGCTCGCTTCGGCGTTCGGCGGTCGGGACGCGAATCACCACGCTTCGCGAGCTGTCGGAAAAGAACCGCGTCGAGGTCAAGACGCTGACGCAAGGCGACCTGTCCGATCCGGCGCGGCTGATGCGACTCGGCGAGCTGTCGCGTACGCTCCTCGACACCGAGTCCGAGCTGCGGTTCTTCGAAGAGGCACAGAAGCGCGGCCGCGACGTTTCTCCGAACGATTACGTGCGCATCCAGCCCATCGTTCGCGGGCTCGGCCAGCGCGGCTATGCGCTGACCGAACGGGTCGAGTACGTCTCCGTCGAAGACATCGCGGAAGCCACGGGGGTGCGGCCGACGACCGTCATCACGACGATCAACGAGAACGCGCTACGGACCGAAGGGTCGAAGGTGCTCCTCCACCCGGTCGATCTCCTGCTCTTCCTGAAGGACGAGCGATAGCCACCCGTCGACCTTCGACCCTCGATCTTCGATCCTCAGTTGCCGAGCGATTCGAGATAGTCCCCGACGTCCTTTCGTAGCGGCGAGGTCGGGTACTTCGCGAGGAAGTCCTTCCACTCCGTGGCGGCGCGCGCGAGGTCGTGGCGCTGGTACGCCGTGTAGCCGCGATAGAAGGAGACGTAATCTCGCCGCGGGCTCGTTGGCCGGTTCGCGAGGAATCGATCGATTTCGGCGACGGCGTCGTCGTATCGGGCGAGGACGATCTCGAGGTAGATGATCCGGAGCATCACGTCGTCGGCGCGATCCGCCGCGGACTCGGGAAGGAATCGTGCGGCCCGACGGAACGCCTCGAGCGCGGGCTCGAACCGGTAGGTGTCGTAGTAGTGGTTGCCGAGTTCGATCGCGACCTCGGGATCGTTCGGGCTCGACAGCGTGCGAGACTCGAGATCGGTTTCGAGCGACTCGAGATCGACCGCGGCCTTCTTCGCCGCTTCCATGGTCGACACGAGCTTCTCGGGAGCGTTCGTGTATTCGTTCTCCTTGCGCATCACGAGGGCGCCCTGTCCGTCGAAGAACAAGACGCACGGCACGTCCTCGATGAGGTAGCGCGCGAGGAACTCCTTCCTTGCATCGATGTCCACTTGAGCGCACGCAAACGTCTTCGCCGCGGACTGCACTCGAGGGTCGGGCAAACTGTCCGACACGAACCGCTGGCAGACGGGTCACCAATCGGCGGTGAACACGACCATCGCCAAGCGGTGGTCCTTCTTCGCGGACGCGAGTGCCTCCTCGAACGTCGCGGGGAAGATCGGCGCCGCGCCGCTCGCCACGACGCGATCGGCGGCGGTCGCCAGCCGCACTCGGAAGGTGGCGCTGACGCCGGAGCCCGGCTCGCGCGCGGTGACTTCGACGACGTCCTTCTCGGAGGCAGTCGCCGGCACGACCACGTGGTTGCGGTGCGGCTCGAAGAAGAAGTCCCGGTGGCGCACGCTCTCCGCATCCACCAGCCACCCGGTCGCCTTCGATTCGCCGACGGCGCGCGCCAACCACGAGACTTTGGGGCGCCACAACCGATTGCCCGCGGCATCGAGGAGAGACAGGCTGAACGTGAAGTCGATGCCGGCAGCCAGCGGTTCTTCGGGGAGCACGAGTCGCTTCGCTCGCGAATTGTTGACGTTCAATTTCGCGACGGGACCGACGACGCGCAGAGACGCACGACCCGTCGCTCCCGCGCGTCCATCGGTGACCGTGATCGTCTCCTCGGCAGACGGCTTGTCGCCGGCGTGAATCGTGCGGACGTCTCCACCTTCGATGGCGAGCCCGGACGAAACCGTGAACGTCGGCTCGATCCGTGCGAGGCGGTCGGCTTCGGTGAAGCCGGCGACGAGGAGCAGGTCGGGATCGATCTTGGCTCCGAGGGCGAGGCTCCCCTCTTCGCGACCCCCGCCGACGCCGACGTCGATTCCCAGGTAGCGGGCGACGAGACGCTGGGCGGGTTCGGACGCGGGCTCGCCCGACTTCAGCCCCAGCCGGTCGGCGATCGCACGCGCGGCCGCGTTCGACGGGCCGCGCGCGAGCGCAGCCGCGGCGAGGAGACGCGCATCGTCGAGCTCGTTCAAGGACTCGAGCAGCGACGCGAGCTCGACGAAGGCTTCGACTCCCTTCGGGTCCGCTTGGATCGCGGCCTGGAAATGACTCGCGGCCCGCGAGGCATTGTCGATGTCCCGAAAGTGGCGGCCTTGGTCGAGGTGGTACTTCACCGACACGTCGGGTTGCTGTGCGAACACGACGGCCGGCGCAATCGTCAACGCGAACGCCCACGACGAGAGAGTGCGATTGGCTTTCATTTGAAGCGTCATCCTACCGGAGGTGCGGTATCCGGCGCCATCCGTCTCGCGAACAGGGGCAGCAGCGCGTAGGTCGCCGCCCCGAGAACGAGCGTCAGGCGCAGGCCGATCTGCATCGCCACGAGAACCGCTACCGTCGAACCGATCACGGACGCGAGTCCGTTCCAGCCCCAGATCCACGGCACGTGACCCGGTTCGCGGGCGCGCAGCGCACGAATCCCGAGCGGGAACGGCAATCCAAGGCAGAACCCGAGCGGCGCGAGGAGTGCCAGCGTCGTCGCCGTTCGGGCGACGACGTTCATCGACTGCAGTCGATCGAACGTGCCGGGGAGGACACAAGCGAGCCCGCACGCGAGGGCCGCGATGAGGAGCGCGATCCAACCCCCGGCGCGCGCCGGGTCCTGCTTCACGAGAGTGGCGCCGGCGAGGCTGCCGAGGCCTCCGGCAACCAGCAACGTGAAGAGCACGACCGAGAGAGTGAGCGTCGGGTACCCAAGGAACCGATTGAACATCGATAGAAGCGTCACCTCGACCAGCATGAAGCCAATGCCGATCGTCGTGAAGTACGCCGCAGGGACGGCAGCGCTTCGAGCATCGGCGAGCCGCTTGCGCGTCGCCATGAAGACGAACAGATACGCGATCGCGAGCCCGCCGACTTTGAGGAGCAAAGAGACGAGGTGGCGGCTCGGCGCTCGCTCCCATTGGAAGAAATAGGGCGCATCGTCCGTCGTCGCGTCGACGCGGTAGCCGGGGTACGTGGCGGCGAACGAGTCGGGCGACAAAGCGCCGGTCGCCACGCGATGCAGTCCCTCCGATTCGACTTCGTCCTGGCCCGGCGCCCAATGGACCTTGAAGCTTCGGGCGCGTGAGAGGTCGACGGCCTTCGCGATCGCGTCCGCGGGGATCGGGCCCGGCGTCGCCACGAGCAGAAATGCGTAGGCGCCCGCATCGGGAAGTGGATCGTGCAAGACGAGGATTCGCCGAAGCGCGTCGACGGCGCCGACTCCGCGTCGCTCCCACGCGCGAAGGAGCGTGAGCACGAGGCGGTCCGCGAGATCCGCGCGATTGATGATCACGGCCAGCCGGCCGTCGGGTCGAAGATGGTCGAGATAGCTCCCGAATGCCTCGGTCGTGTAGACGTACGATTCCAGAAACGTGCTCTCGCGAAGGTCCGAGAACGCGAGCGTGGACGTCATCGCCGAGAAGATCACGTCGTAGCGGCGATCGTCGTGCGCAAGGAAACTGCGCGCTTCGTCGATGCGCACGTCGACGTTGCGATAACGGAAGACGTCGCCGACGTACGCGCCGTTCTCCAAGACGGTCCGCACGACGGTGGGGTTCACTTCGACGCACGTGAGACGACGCGCGCCGCACAAGAGCGCGACGAGAGCGTCGTAGCCGCCGCCGGCGCCGAGGTTGAGGATGTCATCGCTCGGCCCGAGCGCATAAGCCGTCGCCTCGAGCTTCTCCCGGAGCGTCGCGACCTCGGCGACGTCGCCGCTGAACCGAGCCATGTTGGCTTGAGAGCCCGCGTTGATGTAGAGCTCGCGCTTCGTGTCGGACGCCGGATTCACGACGACGTCGACGCGCGAGTACGCATCCCATCGCGATTCGACGACCCGGTAGCCGTGGTCGCGGATCTCGCTTCCGAGGTGCGTATCGAGCCCGACGCGCGAGTAGTCGACCGCGAGGAGTTCACCGCGTCCATTCCCAACCAGCAGGACGACGGTGAGCGTCGCGAGAAAAACGAGTCCGCCGCAGGCCGCGCGGAGGCGGCTTCGCCAGGCCTCGACGGCCGCAGCGGCGAGTGCGAACGCCGCGACCGCGACGATCGTCTGGATGGCGCCCTCGAGGTGCGTGAGCAGGAGGATCGAGCCGAGCGCTCCCAGCGAGGCGCCGGCGAGGTCCGCGGCGTAGAGCACGTTCGCGTGCGTCGCGAACGAACGAAAGAGCGCCGCGAGTCCCATCCCGGCGAACGCGAACGGCGGAAGTGCGGCGAGGAAGAGCGTCGTCGATCGATCGAGCGGCAAGGAAACGTTGACGAGCACGAACAGCGCGACGATCGCCGACACGCCGACTCCGCCGGCACACGCCGAAAGGTAGCCTGGACGATCGACGACCCCGCGAGGAGCGAGGATGGCCGTCACCATCCCGCCGATGCCGAGGCCGCAAACGGCAAGCGACACGACCACGAAAACGAGGTGATCCTGGACGAGAACCGAGAAGAGTCGCGAGAGCGCGATTTCGTAGACGATCACCGAGCCAGAGAGCGCGCCGGCAAATCCCGCCGCGGCGGCCAACGAGCGAGACGGTCGGGCCGTGCCGGTCATCGCGACCCCTGCTGAGGGACGAGCGTCGCGGGCGGATCGATCCGGCGGCCGATCTCGAAACGCCACCAGAGGATTCCCGTCGTTCGGAAAACGAGCACGAAGAGAGTTGTCGCGACGACGAGGTAGGCGACGACGAACGACGCCGCAATCTTCCGGTCCCGCGTCATGAGGCGGCAACCTACACGCGTCGTCTTGCCGCGACAATGGAGTTGCGCGCCGCGGACCCCATCGCTACCGTGTCGCCCCCATTCAGGAGGACCGATGGGCCGACGCTTCGCGCTCTTCGCGACCGTGTTCGTTACGGGCGCGTGTGCGCTCGGACTGGAACTCTTGAGCGCACGCGTCCTCGCACCGGTATTCGGCAACGCCCTTCACGTTTGGGCCGCGCTCATCACGGTGACGCTCGGCTTCCTTGCGATCGGCTACGCTCTCGGCGGTGTCGCGGCCGATCGCGCCGCGCAGAGCATGCTCGGGCTCGCGCTGGTCGGTGCGGCGATCTCGACGATCGTCTTGACGTGGCTTCGCGCGCCCGTGCTCGCGTTCTCGATGGGAGTCGGGTTCGAGATCGGCGCGCTCCTGGCCGCGACGATCCTCTTCGCTCTGCCGATGACGTTTCTCGGGATGATGGGACCGATCGCGGTGCGCCTCGACACGAGCGACGTCGCGCGAGCCGGCCGAACCGCCGGGATGCTCTTCTGCGTCTCTACGATCGGGAGCGTCGCGGGCGCGCTCGTCACGGGCTTCGTCCTCGCGCCGGCCTTCCGCGTGTCGACGCTGCTCTTCGCGATCGCTGCCGTTCTCGGCGCCTTGGCCGTTCCATGGCTCGCCTTCTCGCGGCGCCGCGCCGGTGCCCTCCTCGCTGCCGTCGTCGGGCTCGGCGCCGGCGCGCTCGGGGTTCGTTCGAATGCGCCCACGGTGTGGGAAACGACGAAGCTCGACACGTGGACCGCCGACGGCGAGACGAAGTCGGAAAACGTGCGATATGTCCTTCGATGGAGCGGGCCGAGCCGGTACGGCGACGTGAAGGTCGTCGATACTCACGGCGACAAGCTGTCGAATCGGATTCTCTTCCTCGACGGAACGCCGCAGACGATCATCCAGATCGACGACGCGGGCAAGCCGCTCTACTCGGTGATGGACTACACGTACGGCCTGCAGCTCGCGCAGCTCATGCGCCCGGAAGCGCAGCGCGCAATGGTGATCGGCGTCGGCGGCGCTGGACTTTGTCACATCCTCGACGAGAAGGGATTGACCGTCGACCTCTCGGAGATCGACCCCGAGGTCGCGCGGCTCGCGAAGGAGTACTTCGGACTTCGCTCCACTCTCCCCGTCTCGACGCTGGACGGCGCCGAGGCGTTGCGCCGCGCCACGGGGCCGTACGATCTCGTGTTCGTGGATGCCTATCACGCGAACGACATCCCCGTTCATCTCGTCCTGCCGGAGTTCTTCGCTGCGGTCGCCGCGAAGCTCGATCGTCGCGGCATCGTTGCGCTCAACTGCATGACGGCAACCGGCGAAGCGGGCGAACGAGTGTGGCGGGCGGTGGCGCGATCGGTGTCGAGTGCGTTTCGATTCGTGCGGGTCTACGCCCAACCCGGTGGGGACACGACGAACTACCTCTTGTTCGGCAGCAGCGAATCGCTGCCGAGCGTCGAGGCCTGCCTGGCGCGGCGACGCGCCCACGATCCCGAGATGGCGCGAACCCGCATGCCGGACGCGCAGTGGGACGCGTACCTCGACAAGGTCGTCGGCGAGATGCACGAGGTCGAGTTCGACGGAACGGGGCCGGAGCTTTCCGCGGATTGGAATCCGCTTCCCGAGTGGCAGATCCCCGCCTCGCTCGCCATTCGACGGAGCGTGATCGCCACGTTTCCAACCGCGCTGCTGACGCAACCGTGAGCAAATCCGATTCGACCCAGGTATTCCATTGACCCCCCAGGCGCGTCCGATACAATCGCGAGCCGAAAAGAAGGGAATTCGGTCTACGCTCCCTCAGGGAGCCGGGGTCATCCGAATGGAGCCGAGCCCAACGAAGATCGCCGTACAGGCGGCCGGCTCCATTGCTTCACTTCACCCCTTTCACTTCCGCACGACGCATCACTGGCTGCAGTCTCGCTTCGCGTCGGGTTTCGACGCGTCACGTACATCCCAGGCAATCACTGCCAAAGGAGGAACTCTGTGAACAAGTGGTTTGTCGTCGCCGCGCTCGCCGTAGCCGGTGCGGCGCTCTACTATGGCGATTTCGCATCGGGCTGACCCGCTGGAGGACACTTCCACCCGGCGGGTGTGGTACCACCGAATTCTCGAGTTCCCGACGCACCTCCTGACCCGACGCCTCCGCAAGCGACAGGCGGCGGCACGACGCCGCAGCCGGCGCCCGGCGGGGCGCCTCGGCCCGGCGTTCCGATTCCAAGACCGAACCCCGGCGGCTCGACGCGGCCCGCGACCGGCGGTGCGTCGCCCGGCGGCCACGGACGAAAGAGCGACAGCGGCGAATCGCGGTGGGAGTACTGGTGGGCCAACAACGGCTACCAGTTCTATCGCTTCGGCACGGCCGGCGATGAGATCCCCAGCGGGTCCGCTGACTTCCTCCTCGGAAAATCGAATCGCGACCAGGCGATGACGGTCGATCGCACCAGCGATCGCCTCCGCGACCAATCTATCGTGCCTGCGCTCAAGGAAGCGCTCGGCTACATGAAGGACGACCACGAGATTCGAGCCGCGGCGGTGAAGGCGCTCGGTCGCGTGGCGGGCAAGGCCGCGATTCCCGACATCGAGAAGCTGCTGAAGGACGAGCATATTCACGTTCGTTTCTCGGCCGCCCTCGCGCTCGGATTCACGCGCGCGCCCGAGGCCGCGCCGATCCTGCGCCGCGTCGTTTCCGACGAGGCGGAGAATCTAACGACGCGTTCGTTCGCCGCCGCGGCCATCGGGCTGAGCGGCGACATCGCATCGTCGGCGTTCCTGCAGGACACCGCGCGGAATGCGTCGGCGCCGTACGACCTTCGCGCCGCATCGATCGTCGGCCTCGGCCTTCTCGGTGACTCGACTTCGGTGTCGTTCCTTACGGCGATGCTGCTGAAGACCGACGGAGATGCCGCCGCGTTGCGCTCCCTTGCAGGCATTTCGCTCGGCAAGCTCGGCGGTCCCGAATCGATCGCCGCGCTCGAGAAGGCCTCACGCGACGACAATGCGGACGTTCGACGCAGCGCCGTCATCGGCCTCGGCCACTCGGCAGGTCACCTCGCCGACGCCGACGCCGCCACCAAGGACACGAAGGACCGCATCGTCGGGATCCTCGACACGGTCGCTCGCAAAGACCAGGACTTGCAAGCCCGCTGCTTTGCCACGATCGCCCTCGGACAGCTCGGCGGGAACGTCGCGCGACGGGCGCTCGCGGACTCGTTCAGCGACGGCACGCACGTCGTCCAGGCGTACGCCGCGTTGGCGCTCGGCATCCTCGGTGACGACGGTGCGTCATCGATGCTGCGTGAAGCGCTGAACGCGAAGCACACCGACGCGTCGACGCGATCGGCGATCGCCGTCGCGCTCGGCCTGCTCCACGACAAGACCTCCGCCCCGCTCCTGCGCTCGATCCTCGAGGACAAGGGCGATCCCGAGCTTCGCGGCTATGCGGCCGTGGCGCTCGGCATGATGGGCGATCGATCCGCGCTGCCTTCCATCGAGAAGGTGTTGCGAACCGAGTCCGATCCGAACCTGTCGGTGTCGCTCGCCACGGCGATGGGACTTCTCGGCGATCGTCGCGCAACGACGAGCCTGCTCGAGAACATGAAGTCCACCGACAATCCGTTCACGAAGGCGAGCATGATCACCGCTCTCGGCTTCATCAAGGACCGCACCGCCGTCGAGCCACTGGCGACGATCCTCGCCAACTCGAACGAGCGGCCGCTGTCCCGCATCTACGCGGCGATCGGTCTCGGCTATGTCGGCGACGCACGGACCGTGCCTCCGCTCGCCGATCTGACTCAGGACTACAACTACCTCGTTTCGGTCTCGTCGCTGGACCAACTCGTCGAACTGCTCTGATTTCGTTCGTTAAGTTCCAGGGCCGGGCGCTTCGGCGTCCGGCCCTTTTTTCGTCACCGCTTCCTTCGATCCAAAGCCGTCGTCAAGCGCGCGGACCCGCATGAATACTGGTCCAAACTGGATTGGCGATTTTGCGCACGCGGCGCGCCCATCCTTTCGTCTTTGACTGGAAGTGCGCCGATCGCACGCGGTGTCGATCCACCGATGAGTGGGTGTGGCGATCGAGATGATCGCGGCCGATCGACGAACGATTCTCGTCTTCGAGACATGGCAGAGAGCGATTCGCTCGAGAGAGGTTCGCCCATTGGGAACGGACTCTTGCATCGAGTCCGCGTTGACTCACACGGCATTGACCCCGACGACGCGGCGGAGCGTCGAAATCGTCACGTCGCGGCTCCCGGCCAACGCGAGTCGGAGGAAGCCGAACGCCGCGAACGTGATCCCCATCGTGGGCGCCTTTCCCGAAAAGCTCGGGATGCTCCGTACCGTCGGCGAAGCACCGTCTGCCAAGTAGACGGTGGCCACGCCGCTGCGTAGACGGTCGCCGTCGAGCGTGCTATCACGCGCCCTTTTCCTCGAGCGCACGCAACGTCTCATGAATCCACCCGCAATCCGACTCTTCGGCATCCGCCAGAACAACCTTCGCGGGTTCGATCTCGCGATCCCTTACGGGCGGCTCACGGTCATCACCGGCGTGAGCGGCTCGGGCAAGTCGTCGCTTGCGTTCGACACGCTGTACGCCGAGGGCCAGCGACGCTACGTCGAGTCGTTCTCCGCGTACAGCCGGCAATTCCTCGAGCGCATGGACAAGCCCGATCTCGATCGCATCGAGGGCGTGCTGCCGGCGATCGCGATCGAGCGCCGCGGCTCGATCCGCACCTCGCGCTCGACGGTTGCGACGATGACCGAGCTGTCGGAGTTCCTGAAGCTCCTCTTCGCGCGCGCGTCCACACTCGTGTGTCCCGGTTGCGGCAAGCCCGTGGAGCGATTGTCCGCCTCGCGCGCGGCCGAACGCCTCGTCACGGACGCAGCGGGCGCGGACCTGTTCGTCGCGTTCGAGCACGATGCCGGGCGCGCGCCGGCGGACGCCCGCGATGCGCTCCTGCGGCTCGGCTTCACTCGCGTGCTGCGCGACGACGGCGTTCTCGACCTCCGCGAAACGGCGACGCCGATCGCGAAAAACGAGCGGCTCCTCGTCCTCGTCGACCGACTGCGCGCCGACTCCGCGAAGCGCGCGCGGCTCGCCGAGTCGCTCGAACAAGCAATGCGATTCGGCGGCGGCGCGGCAACGGTGCTCGTTCCGTCGCGGGGATCTCGCGAGCAGATCCGGGGCGGCCTGCACTGCTCGTCGTGCGATCGATCGTTCGCCCCGTTGTCGACGGGTCACTTCTCGTTCAACCATCCCCTCGGCGCATGCGAGACGTGTCGCGGATTCGGGCGCGTCATCGAAATGGACGAGACGCGCGTCCTCCCCGATCCGTCGCTCTCGATTCGCGACGGGGTCGTGAAGCCGTGGCGTACGGAGAAGTTCTCCGAGTGGCAGAACGAGTGCCTCGCCTTCTGCCGCCGCGAGCGGATCCCAATCGATCGTGCGTGGAACCGCCTCGACGAGCGCGAAAGACAAGCGGTGCGCGGCGGCGACGGCGACTTCCCCGGGCTGCGCGGATACTTCGCCTGGCTCGAGTCGAAGAGCTACAAGATGCACATCCGCGTGCTCCTTTCGCGCTATCGCGGGTACGTTCGGTGCCCGTCGTGCGCGGGTTCGCGCTTCAAGCCGGAGCCCCTCGCGTGGCGCTTCCACGGAAAGAACCTCGCCGAGATCCTCGCGGACTCGATCGACTCCGTGCACGCGTTCTTCGAGTCGATCGAACGGCCCGCCCACTCCGGCGACGATCATCCGACGACGCTGCTCCTGTCCGAGATCACGTCGCGGCTGCGAACGCTTCGCGAGGTCGGGCTCGGGTATCTCACGCTCGATCGACCCTCGCGCACGCTCTCGGGCGGTGAGCTGCAACGCGTCAGCCTCACGGCCGCGCTCGGCGCGGCGCTCGTGAACACGCTCTATGTGCTCGACGAGCCGTCGGTCGGGCTCCATCCGCGCGACGTCGAGCGACTCGTCCGAGTGCTGCAGCGACTGCGCGATCTCGGCAACACGCTGGTGGTGGTCGAGCACGATCCCGGCATCCTCGACGCCGCCGATCGGATCGTGGACATCGGACCCGGTGCGGGGGAAGCGGGCGGGCAGTTGATGTTCGAGGGAACGCGCGTCGAGATCGCGGCAGCGCCCGACTCGCTCACCGGCGATTACGTCGCCGGGAGGCGGACCATCGGCGGCGGCGACGCCAGGCACGCGATCGATCGGGCGCTCGCGCTTCGCGTGCGCGGGGCAACGGCCCACAACCTGCGCGGACTCGACGTCGACGTGCCGCTCGGCCGTCTCGTTGCGCTGACCGGCGTTTCCGGTTCGGGCAAGAGCACGCTCCTCGAAGAGGTCCTCTACGCGAACCTCGTCGAGCGGCACGGCGGTGATCCGGACGTCAACCAACCCGGTCGCGCCGATCGCGCCAAGGCAACGGCGACGATCGAGGGCGACCGTGACCTCGACGCGATCGTCCTCGTCGATCAGTCGCCGCTCGCTCGCAGCCCGCGCGCGAACGCGGCCACGCTGCTCGGCGTCTGGGATTGCATCCGGCGCCGCTTCGCCGCGACCGACATGGCGCGCGAGCGTCGATTCACCGCGTCCACGTTTTCGTTCAATGTCGACGGCGGTCGGTGCGAGCGCTGCCGCGGGGACGGCTTCGAAATCGTCGAGATGCAGTTCTTGTCGGACCTTCGGCTGCGCTGCCCCGAGTGCGATGGCGCGCGATTCCAGAAGCGGGTGCTCGAGGTCGAGGATCGCGACGAGACCGTTCGCAGCGTTCTCGACATGACGGCGACTCGCGCGCAGGCGTTCTACTCCGACGACGCGGCGATCGCGCGAGCGCTGCAGCCGCTCGTCGACGTCGGGCTCGGCTACCTTCGGCTCGGACAGCCGCTCGCGACGTTGTCGGGCGGCGAGGCTCAACGGTTGAAGATCGCGCGACACCTCGCCGAGGCTCGCGACGTCGCCGCCGGCCGCGCTCTCTTTCTTCTCGACGAACCGACGACGGGGCTCCACTTCCACGACGTCCGAACGCTGCTCCGTGCGCTCCGCTCGCTCGTCGACCGCGGACACTCGGTCGTCGCGATCGAACACCACGTCGAGTTCATCCGCGCGGCGGATTGGGTGATCGACCTCGGCCCCGAGGGCGGCGATGCCGGCGGCCGCCTCGTCGCGGAGGGAACTCCGGACGACGTTGCGTCCTGCGAGGCCTCGCACACGGGTCGCTTCCTTCGATCCGCGACGACGCCGCCGACGCCGCGCTTGGCCACTAACGCGCAAGTGGGAAAAACGATCCAGGCTCCGTATGCGTCAGTTAGGGGGGCGCGCGTTCATAATTTGAAGAACGTGTCCGTGGACGTGCCGCGCGATCGGATCGTCGTGGTCACGGGGCCGTCCGGGTCCGGGAAGTCGTCGCTCGCGTTCGACGTGATCCACGCGGAAGGACAGCGGCGATACCTCGAGAGCCTCTCGATCTTCGCGCGCCAATACCTCGTGCCCCTGCCGCGGCCGGACGTCGACTCGGTTTTCGGGGTCCCGCCGACGATTGCACTCTCTCAGAGGCTGGGAGGCGCGGGATCGAAGTCGACGGTCGCGACGGTGACCGAGATCTATCACTATCTTCGTCTCCTCTTCGCGCGGGCCGGCATTCCACACTGCCTCGAGTGCGCCACACCGATCGAGACGCTCGGCAGCGACGGCATCGCGCGCCGCGTTTCGAACGACTTCGCGCGGCACACGTCGATCGCTCTCTTCGCGCCGCTCGTCCGGGGACGAAAAGGCGTCTACCGAAGTTTGTTTCGACAGCTGGAGCGCGGCGGGATTCGAGAGGTCCGAGTCGACGGCGTCGTCCATCCCATCGACGCGGTGCCGGCGCTGGACCGTTTCCGCGACCACGACGTCGAGGCCCTCGTCGCTCACCTCGCCGGGCCTGCCATTCCCGAGCGCGCGCTTCGCGACCCCGTGCGAGCCGCGCTCCGGCGAGGCCGAGGCGCCCTGCTCGCGGTCGGCGACGACGGCGCGACGCGCTTCTACTCGTCGGAACGTGCTTGCCCGCGATGCGGCACCGGCTTCCCTGAGATCGATCCGCGACTGTTCTCGTTCAACTCGCCGATCGGCGCATGCGAACACTGCAGCGGTGCGGGCGTCGTCGAGGCGCATCGACTCGAGTCTCTCGTCCCCGACCCGTCGCTCTCCATCGACGAAGGCGCCTTCTCTCTCTTCCGGACCGGCCCGTTCGCGCGCGCCAGAGCGAGCGATCCAGCGGTGCGAGCGGCGCGGGATCTCGGCATCGCGACGCACCGCGCCTTCCGCGACCTCCCCGGCGATCGGCGCGCCGACCTCGTCCGCGAAGTAACGGTGAAAGTCGAACGGCTCGAAGCAACGACGTCGTCCGAGCCGCTCCGCGCGCACCTCGCGTCTTTTCGCGACGAAACGCCGTGCCCGTCCTGCGGCGGGGCGCGACTGCGGCGGGACGCGCTCGCGGTCGAGCTCGGCGGCCGGCACATCGCCGATGTCACGCGCGATACGCCTGCGAACGTCGCCGCGTTTCTCGAACGCCTTACTCTCGACGGTCGCGAGAAGGCCGTTCACGAGACGATCCAGCGCGAGCTCCTTCCGAAGCTGCGATTCCTCGACGAGGTGGGGCTCGGCTACCTTTCGTTGGATCGCCGCATGGACACGCTCTCGGGAGGCGAGGCACAGCGCGTGCGGTTGGCCGCGCAGCTCGGCGCGCACCTGTCGGGCATCCTCTACGTGCTCGACGAGCCCACGATCGGACTCCATTCGCGCGACGCCGGTCTGCTCGGCCGGACGCTGCGACGTTTGCGCGATCTCGGAAACACGGTTCTGGTCGTCGAGCACGACCCGGAGACGATTCGCGCCGCCGACTGGGTGATCGACCTCGGCCCCGGCCCCGGCGTCCACGGCGGCCAAGTGGTCGCCGCGGGAACGCCACGCGACGTCGAAGCGAACCCCCGATCGCTCACGGGCGAGTGGTTGCGCCGGCGCGTCACGACCGCGGATCGCGAGCCTCGCGCGCTCGCCAATGTGAAATGGCTCGTCCTCGAAGACGCGACGCAGAACAACCTCCGCGACCTCACGGTTCGGATCCCGCTCGGCGCGCTGACGTGCGTGACCGGCGTCTCGGGCTCCGGCAAGAGCACGCTCCTCGTCGATTGCGTTCTCGCCGGGGCGAGACGCGCGCTGCAGGGCCTTCCCGGCGTCGCAGCGCGATACCGCGCCCTCCGCGGCGTCGAGGCCTTGCGCCGAGCGGCCGACGTCGATCAATCGCCGATCGGATCCACGACGCGCTCGACTCCGGCGACGTACGTCGGACTCTTCGACGCCATGCGAAGCCTGTTCGCGCTCACTCCCGAGGCGCGCATGCGCGGGTGGACCGCGTCCCGCTTCTCGTTCAACGTGAAGGGCGGACGCTGCGAGGAGTGCCAAGGGCAAGGTCGGTCGAAGGTCGAAATGAACTTCCTGCCGGACGCATGGGTCCCGTGCGAGAGCTGCGGCGGCGCGCGCTACAACCCGGAAACACTCGCTGCGAGATTGAAAGCCCGGACGATCGCCGACGTTCTCGAGCTGTCCGTCGAAGAGGCGCTCGAGACGTTCGCCGACTTCCCGGACGTCGCCGCGCCGCTTCGCGTGCTCTCCGATCTCGGCCTCGGCTATCTCCACCTCGGCCAGCCGAGCCCGACCTTGTCGGGTGGCGAAGCGCAGCGCGTCAAGCTCGCCGCGGAGCTGGCGAACTCGACGCGAGGCGGCGCTCTCTACGTCCTCGACGAGCCGACGACCGGTCTCCACATGAGCGACGTCTCGCGCCTCGTCGACGTCCTGCATCGACTCGTCGATCGAGGCAACACGGTCGCCGTCATCGAACACAACCTCGACGTCGTGCGCGCCGCAGACTGGATCCTGGACCTCGGACCCGAGGGAGGCGCCGGCGGCGGCCGCATCGTCGCGGAAGGTCCGCCGTCGCACGTCGCCGCGTGTCGCGCATCGCACACGGGTCGTGCACTTCGCGAAGCGGGCGTTGCCCCTCGCCGCCGGAAGGCACCTCCGGTAGAGTGCGCGCCCGTGCCCAAACGGCGTTCGGCCCCGGCATCGAGGAGGACCTGATGGCGCGCAACAATGCTTCGCTGATCTGCTTCATCGCCCGCGGCGTCTGCGGGACGCGGTTCCTCATGGCCGGAGTCTGGAGGGTCTTCACGCTGACTCCGATCGGACACGCCGAGAAGTGGTTCACCGGGCCGTACGCCGGCACGTGGCTTCCGACGTGGGCGCTCTGGGTCGCGGGGGTCGTCACGCCGTTCGTGGAACTCCTCGGCGGCGCGCTCGTGCTGAGTGGTCTCTTCACGCGGTGGGCGGCGCTGGCGCTCGGTCTCGTGCTCATCGAAGTGACGTTCGGGCACACGCTCGCCGAGCCGCTCTACAGCCTCAGCACGCACATCTTCGTCGACTTCGTCTGCCTCGTCGTCATCCTCTGGTCCGAGCCACGAGGAAATGCGTTTTCCCTCGACCGGTTGTTCGGGCTGTCCCCTCGCGCCGAAGCTTCTCGCTAGACCAGGCCGTCTCGCCGAGTTCGTTTTTGGCCGCGCGCCATTGTCCTTTCGGTCGAACCCAACGTGCGGGGTTCGAGGGCCCCAGACTCGGGGACCCGAAAAGGGAAAGGCTTTCCGAGTGGCATCGCTCGATTTCGTTCTTCGTCTCGCCCCGGCCATCGTCCTCGTCATGTGTATCGCAATCCCAGGTCAGCGCGTGCAGGCTCAGCGTGGAGGAGGGGGTCTCGCGCCCCGAACGAAAAACGGCGAGACGTCCGGCGATCTTCTCGCAGGGATCGCCGGAATGGTCGGACGCGCGGGCACCCCGCTCTCGCGCCGCGACGCGAACTTTGGTGTGGCGGCCGACGTTCGATTGGACGCGGTAGGCCTCCTTCTCCACATCCTCACCGACCCCGTTTCGTCCGAGAGCGGGCGCGCCTGCAACCCTCCGGAGCGGAAGGGACAACGCCCCTGCGCCGAGTCCGGTCTGCTCGCGGACGAACCGGCATCGACCAGCACCCCGAGACTGGTTTCGTACCGGATCCGAAGCCTGGCGATCTGCACGGTGAACCGGTTTGCGCCGCTTCCCTGAGGAACGCTCCTCCTTGAGTTCGATTTCCGCGACCCGGCATATAATCGGTGCAATGCCGCCCTCGTCGTCTCCTAGCTCCGAGCACCTTCTCTCTCAGCTCGCCTGGGTCCAGAACCTGGCGCGAACCCTCGTCTCGGATCCGAACCTCGCGGACGATCTCGTTCAGGAAACCTGGGTCGCCGTGCTCAAGCATCCGCCGGCGGCGGATCGGTCTCCGCGAGGCTGGCTCGCGACGGTCGTTCGAAACTTCGCTCGCGAGAGTCGGCGGAGCACGCGACGGCGTCAGCGACGAGAACAAGCGACGGCGCGACCGGAGTCGATCGACTCGACGATCAACGTCGTCGCGAAGGCATCGGCGCACCAGGAACTCGTGGAAACGCTGCTGTCGTTGGAGGAGCCGTACCGCTCGACTCTCCTCCTCCGATTTTTCGACGATCTCCCTCCGCGCAAGATCGCGCAACAGCTCGGCATTCCGGTGGCAACGGTCAAGACACGCCTCGCGCGAGGGCTCGACCAGCTGCGAGGGCGCCTCGACGAAGGCCACGGCGGAGATCGACACGCTTGGGTTCTGGCAATCCTCCCGCTGGCACGGCGAGGCCGCGACGTGCTTCGAACGGGAATCGGCACCGCCGCGACCAAGGCGAAGTTGCAGATCGCCGCCGTCTCGGTGACCGCCATCGCAACCGTCGTTGGCGTGACCGTCGTCGCCAGGAACGTGTTCTCCGATCGAGCGTCGACGGAGGTCGTCTCTACCGCTTCGCCAGCGCTGCAAGGGGCGGCCGTCGCCATTACGCCAAAGCCCGCGTCGTCCGCGGCGACCGACGCCGAGCCGAGCGAACCGAGCCGCAAGCCTCTCGAAACGAAGCCGGCCAAGTCACCGATCGTGCCCATCCCGGACATCGAGTCCGGCCGACTACGCGGCCGAGTCCTGTCGCAAGACGGGAAGCCGCTCGCGGGAGTCGAGATCCAGTACCGCCCGTACTCGCGGTTCACGTTGCAGATGATCGAGGTCGCTGCGCCGCAGATGAACCGGAGCGACATTCCCCGATTCCTGTTGGCGAACACGATCGCCGGAATCAGCGAAGCGGACGGTTCGTTCGAGATGGACGCGCCCGAATGGCCGGGAGAGTTCTTCGCGGTCTCCCCGAAGCTCGTCACCGTCATGCCCGGCATCTTCAAGCCGGGAGTTTCGGCGATCGACCCGATCGTCGTCGTGGCGCGCTCCAGCGTCGTGACCGGTCGCGTGGTCGCCGAAGACGGGTCGCCCATCGATTCGGCCGTCGTCCGTCTCGCGTGGCCGGACACGTTCCGGAGAGGGCTTCGAACGATTCTCGATTCCTCTCGCTACGAAGTGTTCGCGACCGCCACGAGCGCGGATGGCCGATTCACGATTGCGACGTTTCCGGAGATCGACGGCATTGGATTGAGCATCTCGCAGGACGGATTCGAGAGCCGCGAGGTCCCGCCCCATCCGGAGGCTTCCCCCGACGGCACGACGAAAGACATCGTTCTGCGACGCCTCGTGCCTTCGGGAACCGTGCTGCACGGTCGAGTCGTCGACTCGGACGGCGCCGCCGCACCCGGAGCGCGCGTTTCGGCTGGAGCAGAATCGACGACGACGGACGCGACCGGCGGGTTCGCGCTGGCCGTCGGCGACGCGAAGCCTCCGTGGCGACTCACCGCCGTGACGCGCGGCACGCTTCCCGGATTCGCCGACGTTCCCGCACACACGCCAGACAATCCCTCGACGCCGGCGGCTCCGATCGAGATCCGGCTCGACGGACGTCCGATGACGATCGTCGGCCAGGTGGTCGACGACGAGGGCAACCCCCTCACGGGCGCGTGGGTGTGGATCACGGACCCGGTGCACTTCGGCAAGGTGAACGGCCGCGCGGAGCTCGTCGAGAGCTTGATCTCCGGCAACCGCGACTCGTTCGTGTCGATCACGGACGCGAAGGGACGCTTCGTGATCAAGAGCCTCCTGTCTCGCGAGTACCACGTGCAGGCCATGAGCTCGGAGTCGCTCGCACGAAGTCCGGTCCAGACCGTCACGGAAGAAAGCGGCGAGATCCTGCTGTCGATTCCGGGCTTCGCTTCGCTTCCCGACACGGTCGAAGGACGCGTCGTCACGCGTTCCGGCGAGCCGGTCGGCAACGTCGCGGTCGTGGTCACGTGCGAGTACTTCCGATCGGCGTACTCGCCCGACGAGCGCTATCAGGCCGCGCGCCAAGCGATCATCACCGAGGCCGACGGGCGGTTCTCGATCGCGTGCGTGCCGCACGACGGCGTGTTCTTGCGGATCGACGGCGATCGCATCGTGCCTCGCGAGTTCGCCCTCGCCGACGACGGCCCTCGCCGTGGGCTCGAGATCGTCGTTTCGCGCCGCTGTCACTTCCGCTTGGAGCTCGGGGAGCCCGTCGCCGGCGCCACCCGCTTCAGCGTGCTGGACGCCGAAGGCAATTTGGTTCCGTTGAACACGTTCCTCGGCGTGAGCCGCGACACGAGCGCGTACGGCGTGCTCGACAATGGAATCTCCAACGTCTACGCCGTCGACGAAACGGCCCGCACGCTGGTCCTCAAAACAGATGGAAGCGGAGCCGGAACCGAGATCGAGCTACGGCGCATCCCGATCGAGCTCGAGCCCGGCAAGCTGAACGTGATCACCCACTGACCTGCCGCTCGACGCGCTCGCGTTCGTCACGGCGCCTGCTTGTGGTAGATCGTGCGAGTCGGGAACGCCATCTCGATTCCCGCCCCGGCGAACCGCCGCAGGATCTCGGAGTTGATGCGGTGCTTCACCGCGAGCAAGTTGTCGTACCCGATCCCTTTCACCCAGTAGATGATCTCGAGGTCGAGCGACGAGTCCGAGAACGCGGAGAAGCTCACCTGGTGTCGCTCGCCGATGGCGTCCTCGTTCTTGAGAACGTCGGCGATGATAGCTTGGGCTTCGTGCAGCTTTTCCGCCGACGTTTCGTACGTCACGCCGATTTTCGAGACGACGCGCCGCGAGTCTCGCCGCGAGAAGTTCTCGACGATCCCCTCGGCGATGATCTGGTTCGGAACCGTCACGAGCACTCCATCGTCGTCGCGGAGCTTCGTCGAGCGTAGGCCGATCTCCTCCACGACACCGGCCACACCCGAAACGCGGATCCGCTCCGCGAGCTGGAACGGCTGATCGGCGAAGATCGTCATCGACGCGAAGAAGTTGGACACGACTTTCTGCGCACCGAATGCGATCGCGACGCCGCCGAGGCCGGCCGTCGTGAGGAGCGGCGTGATCTTGACGTGAAGATTGTGCAGGACCATGAGCACGGCCACGATCACGAGCCCGATCTTGAGAATCCTGCTCACGACCGGAAGGACCATTTCGTCGAGCCGAGACTCGCGACGCGAGCTGATGGGCCGGTAAGCGTCGATCAAGACGTCGACGACGCCCACGAGGAGAATCGCAACGATGATCCCCGTGAGCAGGATCGCGGCGAAGTGCGCCGCCTTCGCGATCGCGTCCGATGGCTCGAGAATCTGGACGCTCGCATAGACGCCGCTCACGAGGATGAGAGCGCTCACGGGGCGGCGCGCCTTCTTGACGAGAAGGTCGTCCCACGTCGCCGCCGTCCGCGAGGCCCACTTCTTGAACTTCGTCTCGATCAGGGTGACGAGGGCCCATCGACCGATGAGTGTCCCGAGGATGCCGAGCAAGCAGAAGATGAACTGTCCGGCGCTGCGGTTGAACAGCACGTCTTTCGCGAGAAATTCTCTCAGTTCGTTCATGGAGTCGACGCCTCCGTGCGCCGAGGTCACCCGATCGAGATACGAGGCGTGCGATAGTGAAAACGGTGATCCCGGCTGTCAAGCAGGTCGGCACCCTCGAGCGCGGCGTATAATCCGCAGCGATGAGTGTGGTCGTGTGTCCCGCCTGCCGGAGCGTCGTCTCCTCGACGGCAGAACGCTGCCCCGAGTGCAAGGGCTTCCTGGCCCGAGCGAGGAACGACCGAACGGTTCCGCGAATCATCGGCATCATCGTGATCGCCGTAGTGGGGACACTGGCGGTGTGGTCGTGGGTGGCTCGAACCGGACATCCGGCTCGTGTCATCGAGTCGAAACGCGGCGCGCCAGGGGCCGAAGCGCCTCACCCGACGGTCGACTCCGCCGCGGTCGAGCAGCCGGAAAGCCGTCCCGTGCCGGATTCCCCGACCCCGTCTCCCGTCGTTTCCCCACCGGCGCCCATTGCCTCGGCGCCGCCAACGACAGCACTTCTCGATCGAGTGGTCCAGCATCGCGATGCCGTCCTGCGATTGCGCACGTACGACCGCGACGGCAAGCCCTTCCGCTCGATCGCAGCGGTGTTGGTGGGACTCAACGGCGAGGCCGTGACCTCCTACCGCTATTTGCTCGGCGCGGCCACCGCGAGCGTCGAGGCCGGGGGCTCCAGCGTCTCGATCGAGACCGTGCTCGCCGAGGACCCGGCGATCGACGTCGTGATCGTGGAGATTCCGTCGCCCCATCTGGCGGCGCCAATCGCTCCCGGCGGCGCGGCTGTCGACGGAGCGCTCACGACGTGCGCCGCGCTCGGCCCGAAGCGAGAAGAGACGCCGGCTCTCGGCATCGGCGCGCTCGGCCGCGCCCTGCGCGATCCCGAGAGCGGAACGACGCGCCTCCCCTACCACGGGCTGGCGGCAGCCGAAGGTGCAGCGCTCCTCGATCTCGACGGCGGTCTCATCGGGTACGTCTTGCCCGGCATCGAGTCCGCTTCCCCGCGCTTCGCGATCCCAGCGTCCGAGATCACCACGCTGCGCACGCACCCGACGCGTCTCGCTCTCGCAGATTGGAACCGAGCGCGATTCGAAGGCTCGGCCGAAGCGCATCTCCGGACCGCCGAACTGGATCTCTCTGCGGGACGATTCGCCGCCGCGATCTCCGAGTTTCGCGCGGCGGTCGCGCTCGACGGGTCGCTCGAGAGCAAGGTATCGCCGCGGATCCTCGATGCGTTCGCGCGCTGGGAGCGGGCGGCACGCGACGCCGGCGATCTCGACGAAGCGCTTCACGCGCTCGAGGAATCGGTGCAGGCCTTCCCTTCACGGGGCGAGCTTCGGCTGCGACTCGCACGTGCGTACCTCGAGCGCCGGCGGTTCCGCGATGCGATCGGCGCGTTCGCCTCCTCGATGACGCCCGACGCCGATGAAGCGCAGAAAAACGAAGCCCTCGAGGCCATGGCCGACGCGTACTCGCGGTGGACCGACGGGCTCTACCTCACGGGCGCGCTCGACGATGCACTCGCGGTGCTCGACGAAGGCTTGCGCGCGTTCCCGAACTCGGCGCCGCTGCGGCTCCTTCGCGGCCGAATCCTCCTCGATCGGAAGCAGTTCGGGGATGCCTACGCCGAGCTGGAGGCCGCGGCTCTTCTCTCGCCGGACCTCGAATCGCAAGTGGCTCCGCTCCTCGACGCGGCGCGGCGAGCGCTCGGTGGTGGACCGACCGTCGAGCTGCACTTCACTCCCGGCTCGACCGTCATCCCGGCCGACGTCGTTGTCAACGGTCGCGAGCGGATCGTGATGCAGGTCGACACCGGTGCGGGGATCACGGCGATCTCGCCCGTCGTCGCCCGTCGCCTCGGTTACGACACGGGACCCGGCGCCCGCGTCGAGCCGGTGCGGACGGCCAGCGGTGTCGTGAACGCGGCGGTCGTCACGCTGCAGTCGGTGAACGTGAAGGGGCTGGTCGTCCGAAATCTCTCGGCGTACGTCCTCGAGCTTCCGGGGTCGTCGGGGCTCCTCGGCCTCAACTTCCTCAATCAGTTCCGCTATTCGGTCGAGCCTGGACGGGGCGTGTTGACGCTTCAGGCGCGTTGATTCGATTCAACGCGACTTCTTCGCCTTCGTGATCGCGAGGATCTCCGAAGGATCGGGAAAGCGCCCCTCTTTCAGCTTCGAGAAGACGAGCTTCCCGTCGACTGTGACCTCGAATCGGCCGCCCTCCGATGGAATGAGCTCGAGCGAGGAGATCGCGCGCTTGTGATGCTTGATGAGTTCTTCCGTCATCCTGACGGCTTCGGGCTCGTAGTTTCAGGCGCAGCAGTACTCGATGCGGATCTTCATGGCGTGCCTCCGTTCGATTCGGTGAAGGGCGGCAGACTACCTTCGCGTCGACTCGATGGCAACGACGTCGGATGCATGCGGGTGGGCGAGCCGGGACTCGAACCCGGACGGCCCCTTCGGGCCAGGGGCTTTTAAGGCCCCAGTGTCTGCCGTTCCACCACTCGCCCGGCGCGGCACAGGCTACCCTGCGATGAAGCACGGAACAACGCAGGGGCCAGACACCCGCTCGCCGCATCCGATCTCGCACGTCGCCGGGCACGACCGCGCAGTGAACGCCGCGCACGAAGCGCGACGTCATTTCGAGGTGGATGCCGCCTTCCGAACCTCATCCGGCCCGAGCTTCTCGCCGTGCGCGCGCCACCAGTCATCGAATCGATGGAGCGCGTCGTCGTTGGCCTTGGCGTCCTTGTCGGAGTCGTAGCCGAAGGCATCGCCCGTCACGCGTTGAAGCGACTCCAGCACCTCCGAGCGGAAGAAAGGCGAGTCGCCCTCGTGCAGGAGCGAGATCAAGAGGTTGACGCCCTCGCGGTCGCCCAGCTCGGCGAGGGCGAGCGCCATCGTGTAGCGAAGATCCGCGTCCTTCTCGTGCGACGCCCATTCGCGGACGAGCTTCGCGGTGTCCGCACGCCCGAAGAGCGGCAGCTTGCGAACGGCCTCGTCGCGCACGGCATTCGATCCGGTTCGCGCGAGCTTGACGATCGTGTCGTACGCCGCTCCTTCCTTCCGCGCGGCGAGCGCGTCGATCGCCTGGATGCACGCCTTCTCGTCCTGGCTCGCAAGATCGGCGAGGAGCGCGCGGTCCGCATCCGAGGCGCCGCTCGGAAGCGAGCTCGCGAGCGCCACTTGCTCCGGCAACGGCTGCGCGTCGGTGTCGCCGGGGCCGGAGAGGAATCGGACGGAGAGCGCGTATGCCGCGAGAATCGTGGCCGCGGTCAGCCCGATCTTCGACAGCGCCACGCCTTTTCGCGTCGCGTTGAGGACGTACCGAACCAGTGAGAAGAGAAGCAGCGCGATTCCGAACACGCACACGATCATCGGTCCGCTCGGCAGATCGAACGAGAAACGAAGGCCGACGAGCGAGACCACCGCGGAGAGGATCCAGCATAGGATCAGCCTCCGACGTAGGTCGGTCACGAAGAGCACCGAGCATGCGGAAGGCACGATCAGGAACGAGAACACGAGGAGCACTCCGGTGATGCGAACCGAGATCGTGATGACGACGGCGAAGATCACGTAGAAAAGGAAGTCCCACACGCGAACGCGGATGCCTTCTTTCTCGGCGCGCTCCGGATCGAACGTGATCGCCAGGAACTGGCGCCGGAAGATCCAGTGGAAGAGGCCGAGCCCGGCGTAGACGCCCGCTGCGATGAGGATCGTCGGCGGCTGCACGAACACGATGTTGCCGACGAGGATGTCGCGAATCTCCTCGGCACCGTGCGGCGCCTTCGCCACGACGAGGATCGCCGCCGCAGACGCGACTGCGTACACGATGCCGATCACGGCCTCTTGCGGGATGCGGCCTTCCCTCACGCGGCTCACGGCAAAGACCGCGGCCCCGAGGAATGCGAAGACCAGCGAAAAAACGTAGGCCGCGTTGCTCGTCGGCTCCCATCCGAGGTAGACCGCGATGGTCGTTCCCAGCGCGGCGATCTGCGCCAGCGAGAGATCGACGAAGATCACCTCGCGCGCCAGGATGTGGAGCCCGAGATACGAGTGAATCGACGCGACGACCAAGCACGCCGCGAGCGGCAGCCAGATGTACGAGTAGTCGTGTGACGGCATCTCGGTCTCCGCTCAGCGTTGTCCCGCGGGAGCGCTCGTCTCGGACGCCGCGGGTGCGCCGATCGACTTCCGCAGATTCTCGATCAGGTACGAGATGAACTTCACGTAGTCCGACGCCTCGGGGACACCTTCCGTGCAGTTCGGCAGGATGACGAGCGCCGCGCCGGTGTCGTTGCAGATCGCCTTCGCCGTCGAGGGCTCGTAGTAGTTCGTGCACTCGACGATCTTGATCTTCTCGTCCTTCATCTGTCGGATCAGCTCTTCCTTGTGCTTCGCCGACGTGGGAATGCCGGGCTTGTCCTCGATGTAGTTGCTGATGCTCAAACCGAAGCGCTCGTCGAAGTAGATCCACGATGCGTGGAAGTGGACGATCTTCTGACCGCGCAACGGCTCCGCCTGCTTCAGCCAGCCGCCGAGCTTCGTGATGAGCTTCGAGCCCTTGTAGTCGTGCCCCTCGAGGAACTCGTAGAGTTTGCCTTGGCGCGCGAGGCGGTCGAGCGTTTCGCCCTTCAGGAGATCGACGAGCGCGTCGCCGAAGAGCGCTCGATCGAGCTTGTCGCGGAGGGCCTTGCACCGATCGTCATAGAAGGCCGTGTTGGTCGGATCCACGCGCTTCAAGCCGTCGGCGACGTTCGTCGCCATGATCTTCATGTTGAGCGGGTCGAGCCAGATGTGCGGGTTCCCGAACGGGTGCAGGTCGCCCTGCGCCCGCGTGAGCACCTTCGGCACCTCGAGGCGAGGCACGTTGTCCGAGGCGAAGACGTGGCCGGGCTGGCCCGGCTTGACCTTCGGATTGTTCGCGCCCTCGAACACGCGGTCGGTCCACAGCTCGAGCTGCATCCCGATCTCGACGAAGAGGTCGGCATCGTTGACCGACTTCATGAGGCTCGGCTTCGCCTCGACGTAATGCGGATCCTGGTAGCCCTTCACCAGCGTCGTCACGTCGACCTTGTCGCCGCCGATCTCGCGCGCGAGATAGGCGAGATCCGGCAGGGTCACGACCACCTTCAATTGGTCGGCGCGCGCCGCGGGCGCGAGTCCGAACGCAGTCGCTGCACTCGTCGCGGCGACGAATCCACGGATTCGGTTTACGTGTCTCATCGATGGCACTTCCCTTTCTTTCGAGCCCGCGCGGCAGGCTCGCATGGTTTCACTCGAGTTCAACGATTCACCCAGTACGGCTCCGTGGGGTGCGAACCGAAGACGACCGTCATTTGGATCAGCACGGAGTTGCGATCCGGCGCGAACTCGCCGTCTCCCTCCGTGTGCTCGAACGAGAGACGAAAGCGCAGGAACTCGGACGTGTAGTACGAGACGTAGGCGATCGTGGACCAACCCTGCGCCTTGTCGTCGACGACGCCCTCGGCGTAGTCCCAGCGATTGCCGAAGTAGACGTTTCGCATCGGTTGGTATTGAGCGTAGGCGTAGGCGCCGAAACTGTTCGCGTCCGGTCCGGCCGTCACTTCCTTGTTCAGGAAGAACATTTCGCCTTGCGCGAGGAACGACTGGTACTCGCCGCGTTCGAGCGGCCGCCACTTGTAGGTGAAGTCGGTGCCCGCCAGGTTCACGTTGTCGCGAGCCTGATGGTCGCCGTAGCCGAACAGATCGCTCACCCCGACGTCGATCGACTGGTTCTCCGTGAGGTCGTCGAAGAACTTGACGTGCCCGAGGTAGGCGTATTGGCTCGAAGCCGAGCCCGCGAGGATCGTGTCGTTCTCGCCGTTCAGGATCTGAAACGTCGCCTCGATCGCCTTGTTCCAAGGGTTCGGCACGAGCCACGACAGCGAGCCGCCGTTCTCGATGTCGCCTTCCGGTCCAAGGTAGGTGGTGATCGGCAGCGGCCGCGTCGTCTGCGGCAGATCGTGCGTGTGGATGAAGCTCAGCTTGCCGAACTCCGTTCGGAAGCGGCCCACCTTCGCTCTCAAGTTATCGGGCAGCGAATCGAACAGCGCGTACGCTTCCTCCACCTCGATGCCGAACTCGTTACGGTCCTCCTCGGGAATCGAGAGGATCACGACCGCCTTGGCGAACGGATCGACGTCGGCGCGGAAGTCCGCCTCCGTCTCGCGGAAGTTGAAGCGATCGCTGACGTCGTGTCCCTTATCGTTCAACACCTTCGCATCGTCGAACCGCAGGACCGGATCGAAGAAGACCGTGATGCGCGGGTTGAATTCGTTGCCGGCCGACGGCGCGCCGCTCGTGGGCACCGCGCGGCCGCCGGCCGACTGCTCTCCCGCACTCGCCGCTTGCTGCGCCTGCTGGATCAGCTTCTCGACGTCGTCCTCGAGGCTTCCGCCTTCGGTCTTCGCTGCGCCTTGCGCCTTGAGCTTTTCGATCTCGTCGCGAAGCTGCTGCATTTCTTTCCGGTGTTGCTCGGACTGGTCCTTCAACATCTGCTCGTATCGCTGCAACTTTTCGTCGTACTCGCGGCGCAGCTTGTCCACGTCGTCCTGCGTGGCTTGCTGTGCCCATGCCGAAGCCGCGATCGACGAGATGATCAGTGCAAGAAAAGTCGTTCGAACCATGTGATGCCTCCGGTCACGCGCCCGCTGAATCCGCAGACTGCGGAGCGCCCCGACACGGGCGCCCCAAGGGGGACCTACGCGAGCCGTGCGGGAGGGGCGCGAGAGTGAGCGCGGGAGGCCGGGAGGGCCGCGATCGGAACACGACGACAGGCCGGAGCCGTGCCGATCAAAAGCGACGAATCGTCGAGGAGGATCGGACGTGGGACGGCGGTCTTGCCGGCACACATCCACTGGCAGATTCGACAACCGCTCGAATGCTCGACGTGCGACTTGCCGATCGACGCGAATGCGGATGACGTGCCGCCGCGGTCGCCCCGATCGTTGGTGAGACTGCCGAGGTGATGGAACGCGCAGAGGAGGTTCGCCACGAAGAGGATCGTGACGACGATGATCAACGACTTCCGCGCCGCGAGGCGATGCACGCGAGACCTCCGACAGCGAGACCGGCTTGGATCGAGCGCGTTGCAGGATAGCGGTTAGGGCCCCGCGAGTCAAAGGCTGCCCTCCTTCACCGGTGATGGTCCGACGTCACCGAGGCGGAACCGCGTAACGCCGCCAACGCGGGCGAACGGCTGAAAACGGCGCGAATTCGCTATGGTCTCTCGCTTGCATCCACGGCCCTCCGATCGGCCATGAAGGAGGCAACCATGAACGCGAGCGGTTGGATTCGAGGCGTGCGTTGGGGCGTCGTCGTTCTGATCGGCATGGCGGCGGCGGCAAGCGGTGACGCCATCCGTGAGATCGTCCCGGACGGCGAGAGGATCACCAACGCCATCGTTTCCGGCGACGGATCGCACGTCGTGTTCACGCGGAAAGTCGGAGGCGCGACACAAGTGTTTTCCGCGGCGACCGACGGCAGCGACATCCGCGGATTGACGGCGTTCACCACCGACTCGTTCACTCGCATCGGATCCGTGTCCGACGACGGAACGCTCGTCGCGTTCGTGCGCGTGACGAACGGCGGGAGCCAGATCTTCGTCGCGACGAGCACGGGTGTCGTACGCCAGCTCACGTTCGGGCCGGCGACGTACGAACAACCGCGGATGAACGCCGACGGCTCGCGGATCTTCTTCGTCGGCGGCAATCCGGGCGGCGTCCTATGCATGAACGGGCTTGGCGCCGACCGGCGGCTCGTCTCCTACTCGCCCGCGTACGCGCAGCTCGGAAACTGCGGGCACGCGGGGAACCGAGTGGGTGGCGTCGTCTCTGGCTTCGCGGGCGACGTCGGATTCCGAGTCACCCAGTCGATCGAGTACTCCGGTCGCGATCGCGTCCTGCCGTTCGATTACCGATACAGCACGCCGCTCCTCAGCGACGACGAGGCGTGGTTCGCGGCGACGACGCCGGATCCGTTCGGGACGCGGCTCGACCTCGTGGCCTCGGACCGGTCGACGGCGACGAGCCTCGTGTTTTCATCGCCGGCAGTGAAGCTCGCGCAGCTGTCGGCGGACGGTTCGCGTGCCTTGCTCGAGATCGACGGCGCGGTCGGCATCTCGTCGACGTCGTCGGCCGAGCCGTGGCTCGTGGCCGCGCCTTCGTTCCCCGTCGGCGATGCAACGGCATCGAACGACCTGTCGGTGATCGCCTACTCGCATGCGCGCGCCGGACAGCTGCATGGGCTGTGGGTCCTTCGGCGCGACGCAACGAGCACCGACGTCGCCGTTCACCGCGACGATGACTTCACGGTCGTCGACTTCACGTTCAGCGCGCCGGGCGATCGCGGTCGCGAATACGTTGCCGCATTGAGCTCGGCAACCTCCCCCGGCCGAGTGCTCGCCGACGGTCGGGTCGTGCCCCTCGACGCGAGTCTCGGCGGCCGAGCGACGGCCGGACTGAATCGCCATCGAATCAGCGGCTTCCGCGGATTCCTCGACGCGTCCGGCCAAGCGCACGGCGCCGTGCTCCTCGCCAACCCGCCTTCCGGCGACGCGCCCCCGTTCTACTTCCCCGTTCACTTCAACGTCGCGTTCGTCATCCTCGATCCGAGCGCCCCGCTCGGCATCGCCCGCATCTCGGAGCCTCTCCCCGTGACGGTTTGGTTGCGCACCTAAGGTCGATGATGGCGAAACCGCGGGGGTGAGCCCGCGTTCGGCGGCTCACCCTCGCGGCGCCTTGTTTCGATTCGCGTCGCGGCATCTGCGAAACCCTGGCGCAGTCGGCGGCCAATCGTTACGATTCGTCGCTTCCTGAGGACCGGGGGAGCCGACGCGCAATCATTCCTCCTGATAGAAGAGGGGCTTCGTCATGGCCGTCACCCTGCATCGACGTGCTTTCGTAGCGGCCTCACTCGTTTCGCCGCTGGCTCTCGCCCTGCCCATCTTGGCCTCCGCGGCGGTCACTCAGGTGGTGGTCGACGGCGATCTCTCGGACCTGATTTCCGTCGCGCAAGCGTCGCAGTCGGACCCGGTGAATGACGTTTGCCACGTCGCGGCGACCGGATTCGATCTGTCTCGAGTGCTCGTCTACTACGATGTCGCGAACGACGCGCTCTTTCTCGGCATCGACGTGGCCGACGAACGCGATCGGCGTGGGAACATCGTCCGGTTTGGCGTTCCGGGCGACGTCGACGGTGACGGAAGCCCCGACGCGCCGGCGACGAACCGGACTTGCATCCAGGATCCCTACTACGAGGAAGACGGCGTCGGTCCGAACGAGTTCTATCGCATCCTCCTCGACACCAACGCCAACGGGAACCCGAGCGAGGACGTCGACGTCCTCGTTCAGTATCGCGACAACCATCTCAGCATCCTGAACCCGCACACCATGCAGCCGATACCCGGCGCGACCGGGTTGATCAAGCTCGGAACCGCGGGCGCTGGCGGCGTCAACACGGGAATCCCGGACGACGACGAGAACACGAATGCGACCGACATCGAGATCCGCGTCGACCATTGGTGTCGACTCGATCCCACTCCGTTCGAATTCACGGTGCTCGGCTGGGCGGCAGCGTTCTCCGGCCTGCCGGCGGACACGACTTCCGTTTTTCCGGTTCAGCTCGCAACCGACTACCGGCGGGACGGCGCGACGGTCCTCCGCGTCAATGCCGAGAGCAACTGGTCGTGCGTTCCGCTCGGACAAACGGTTCAGGTTTCTCTGGTCGCTGCGGACGGTGGCCCTCCGTCCGCGCGTTTCGCTTTGTGGGTTTGGCAAGGCGCGGGCACGGGTCCGGTCGAACTCAGCGTCCGCGGAGTGTCGCTGGGCTTCACGGCGGGGCCCACACCGCTGAATCCTCGCGCGTCGCCGCAGCCGATTCGCTGCGTGCGAAGCCCCGACCTTCCGTCCCAACTCTGCGCGGGCGTCCCCGAAACTCCAGGCCCGGCAAGGGCGCCGTGGACGATCACTCGCCAGGCCGGATTCCATGTCCCGATCGTGATCACCCTGCAGGGCCTGATCGAAGACGCAGCCGCGAGCAACCCGCTCGGCTTCAGCCTGACCAACGTCGTGACGCTGCAGGTCCATCGCTGAGCGATCGTGTCGGAGGTAGCGAACCGAGTTCAATGATTCGCTCGGTGTCGCATCACGACGAAAGGCTGGAGGCGGCATCCGGATTTGAACCGGAGATGAGGGATTTGCAATCCCTTGCCTTACCGCTTGGCGATGCCGCCTTGAGTGCGACAGAAGATAGCGGCTGGTGCCGAGTTTTCAAGCGCGGCGTCGCGGGCATGCGGCGCGATCGCGCGCGCGGGTGCTGCGACGAATAGCAAAGCCCCTCGCCGGTATCGCCGGCGAGGGGCTTCGAGTTTGTTTCGCTTCGTTATCCCTTGCTCACTCCGCCTTCGTCACGTTCTTCGCCCGCATCCCCTTGACGTCCTGGATGACCTCATACTCCACGAGCTGGCCCTCGGCCAGCGTGCGGAACCCCTCGGCGTTGATCGCCGTGTGGTGAACGAAGACGTCCTTGCCGTCCTCGCCCTGGATGAAGCCGTAGCCCTTCGCATCATTGAACCACTTCACTTTTCCCTTGGGCATTGACGAGTACTCCTGATCCTTACCTGATGCCTTCCTACTGCAAAAAAAAGCAGGAGCTTCAACAGCTCCTGCCGTACACGCGATTGCTCAACTCTTCCATTCTCGGTCTAAAAGCTGCCACGAGGTCGGCGCCCACTTTATCAGAGGCCTCCCGACTGTCAAGAGTCCGAGCCCACGAAGCGCCGAAGCCGTGCCAAGTTGCGACGGTCCTCCTTCACGATGTCGTCTCCCTTGGGCGTTTCGAGGATGAAAGGGCAATCGGCCAGGCGAGCGTCGCGCATCAGCGCTCGAAAACCCGCCTCGCCGATGGCTCCCTGGCCGATCCCGGCGTGGCGATCGATGCGGCTGCCGAGGTCGCCGCGGCTGTCGTTGACGTGGACGACCCGGACCTCGCGGAGCCCGACGACGCGATCGAACTCGTCGAGCGTGCGCGTGACCGCGGCCTCGTCGCGCAGGTCGTACCCGGCTGCGAAAAGGTGGCACGTGTCGAGACACACGCCGGCGCGCCCGCGATCCGCCACTCCCGCGAGGAGCGCAGCGAGATGCTCGAAGCGCCAGCCGATGGACGTCCCCTGCCCCGCGGTCCCTTCGAGGAGGATCGAGACGCGCCCCGCGCTCGTGGCAGTGCGATCGAGCGCGGAGTTCACGGCGTCGATGATTCGCGCGATGCCTTCGTCGTCGCCGCGTCCGACGTGCGCGCCCGGGTGCACGACGAGCGACGGCACGCCGACGTGCGCGCAACGCTCGATCTCCTCGACCAGCGCCTTCAACGACGCCTTCCAGAGCGACGGCTTCGGCGCGGCGAGGTTGATGAGGTAGCTCGCGTGGGCGGCGGTCGCGGCGATGCCGTGCTCCGCGCACCCGGCACGGAACGCATTGCCGTCATCCGGGCCGAGGGGAGCCGCCTTCCACTGTGATGCGTTCCTCGTGAAGATCTGGATTGCGGTCGCGCCGATCGCACCGCCGCGCGCCGGTGCGGTCGCGACGCCGCCCGCGATCGAAACGTGCGCGCCGAGGAGTCGCTCGCGTTTCACGGCGTCACCGCCTTCCCGTCGATCGCACGATGCAGGCACTCGACCGCCATCGTGGCCGCGTGCCGCTTGCCGGGCGGAACGCCCCCGAGAAGCTCGCGCTCGACGAAACCGGCGGTGATCTCTCGCGCCTCGCGACGCGAGCGGCCCATGGCCCACTCGGAGATGGCGCTGCCCGCGGCGATGACCGGGGCGCACGCGAGCGCACGAAACTTCACCTCGGCGATCGTCTCGCCCGCGAGTCGCACGGTCACGCGGAGCTGATCGCCGCACGCGTCGTTCGTGGCTTCGCCCGTGCCATCGGGCGACTCGACGTCTCCGACGTGGCGCGGATTGTGAAAATGATCGAGGAGTTGCGCGCTGTACACGTCGCGTCACGACCTCGCGCGGCGCGTCCGCTCGCGCAAGCGCGCACGCAGACGCCGCTCGACCGCGCGCGGCAGGAACGCGCTGACGTCGCCGCCCATCGACACCGCCTCCTTGATGAGGCGGCTCGAGACGAACGAGTAGCGCTCGTTCGGCATCACGAAGACCGTGTCGATCTTCGGCTCGAGCGCCCGATTCGTCAGCGCCATCTGGAACTCGTACTCGAAGTCGCTGACGAAGCGGACGCCGCGCAGGATGAATTGCAGCTTCTTCCGCCGCATGTATTCGACGACGAGCCCGTCGAACGAATCGACGCTGACTCGCTTCGACTTGCCGACGAGGTCTTGCAGCATCTCCACGCGCTCGTCGACCGTGAACACCGGCGTCTTCTCGGGATTGCGCGCCACCGCGATGACGAGGTGATCGAACAGCGCCGTGCCGCGCTCGATCAAATCGAGGTGCCCGTGAGTGACCGGGTCGAACGTGCCCGGGTAGACCGCGCGTCGCATGCGTGCCTCCGATGTTCGTGAAGGGGCGCGATTCTAGTCGCGCTCCTCGCCGCCGACCACTCCGTCATTCGGGGTCAGACCCCGGACGACGGCGTCAGTCGTGGATGGTCTCGGCGAGCCGCTTGAAGTCGAGCAGCGTGTCCGACATCGAGTCGAAGACCATGCCGTCGCCCGGATTGCCGACGTTGAAGTCGATGTGCAGGTCGAGAACGGTCGTGAGGAGATAAACCGGCTGACCGGTCTTCGTGGCGAGCGGCGTGTAGACGTCGACACCGTTGAACGCCTTGACCCAATCGCTCCTCGGGCCCGAGAGGTGGTACTCGGTCACGAGCGCGCCCGCGACCCAGAGCTGTCGCAGCGCCAGCCCGTACTCGAAGTTCGAGAGCAGCGCTCCGGGATTGTTCTCGGTGAAGGCGCGCCACGTGCGCTGCGGGCCGCCCGCTGCGTCCGGCCACTCGAGAAGCGAGTTCTCCTCCGGGCCGAGCCGCTCGAAGTCCTTCGGCCAGTCGACGTACTTCCCGTTGGCTCGATTGATGCGCGCCAGGTCGGCGTAGATCGGAACGCTGAGGCGACGCAGGCGCGGGGCGCCCTCGTAGAGCGCGTCGTACGCCTCCGCGATTTCCCCTTTCTCGTGATTGAACTGGAGCTGGTCGATCGACATCGGATGGTGCGCCGCCTGCGCGAGAGTGAGCGGCGAGCCCGGGAAGACGTGGACGCGCTGGAGCACGGCGTCGATCGACACAGCGGGGCTCGTGTCGGCCGGCGGAGTCAGGTTCGCGCGCGTCGTCCACGCGAACGTGCGCTCCGGAATGCGATCGACCTTCCATTCCTTGCCCGCATTTCGCGCAACGAACGACGCGACGATCGGCAGCGGCGGCAGCGACAGCGCGCGCGCGGCGGGCGTCGCGGGCTTCGGCGCCGTCCACTCGATCGCGTTGGCGATGACGCGCTGCACGTTGGGATCGAAGTACGTCGGATACGTTTCGTGCCCTGGCCGGAAGTAGAAGACGCGGCCGTCGCCGACGCGAAAAGCGCAGCCGCTGCGAAACGTCTCGCCACCCTCGAATCGAGATCGGAAGACCACGGTCTCGGGCTCGGGGATCTGGAAGGGCTCGGCGTACATCTCGTCGTGCTCGATCGTGAACTCGCCCGGCAGCCCGGCGGCGACCGGATGATCCGGCGCAGCGACCGTGACGTGCTCGGGCTTGCCGTCTTCGCGCCAGCTCGCGATGTCGCCGCTGGTGCCGACGAGCGCCATGAAGGGCTTG
>JACOTG010000268.1 GCA_016178505.1 Planctomycetota bacterium | reverse complement strand
CGAGGCCCGCGCGGCGCTCAGCCGGAGCCTCACGCCGGCGAACCTCGCGGCTGAAGCCGCCGACCTGAACGCTCCCGGCCGCAACACGTTTGAGCGACACTACGGCCTTGCCTGGCTCCTCGCCAAATCCGCCAGCCTGCGCCATCCCCGTGAAGTCCTCGCCGCGACGCCGTTTGTTGGTTCGATACTGCGATGCATCGTCTGCGCCGCGCCGTGGGCCGCCGGATTGCTGCTCATCGTCGTTCCGAGGTCGGCGCTCTTCTCGAAGGATTTCCGAGTCCACGCGATCCCGGACGTGATCGTGCTCGTCGGATGGGTCCTATTCTCAACGTGGGTAATCGCGCGCCTTTTGCACGACGCCGACTGAGGCGAGCGGTGACGCGGCCTCGATCCATTCCCTCGACGTGGTGGAGACTCTCAATGAAGACGCTCCTTCAGATTCTGACTGTCGTCGCCATTGCGTTCGCCGCAACCGCCTGCAAGTCCGTCGACAAGGCGGTCGACTGGAGTCCGTTTGCGCCCGCGCCGCTCATCAGCCCGGATTACGTGACCACGGTCGTGAAGAAGTACTCGGCGCCAAACGCGATCGCCGAGATCAAGACGAAGATCGATGCGCTGCCCGACCCGAACGACAAAGCGCAGCAGAAGCAGCGGATCGCGATCCGAAACGACTCCTTAAACGAACTCCTGCTCGCGTCCGACTCCCTCTACGAGCAATCGAAAGTGAAGCTCTACACGTTCCAGGCGGAATCGAACATCGGCTTCGACATCCTGAATCTCGGGCTCACTGGCTCCGCGGCGGTACTCGGCTCTGCCGCAACGAAGAGCGTGCTATCCGGTATCGCCACGTTCAGCCAAGGCTACGAGGCGAGCGTCGAC
The DNA here is from genome assembly GCA_016178505.1 of Planctomycetota bacterium. GTDB lineage: Bacteria > Planctomycetota > JACOTG01 > JACOTG01 > JACOTG01 > JACOTG01. The sequence goes on along the minus strand of JACOTG010000268.1, from coordinate 15,198 downwards.
AAAAACCTCTTCGCCGAAAAAAGCATCAGCGCACTCTCGAACACCATGGACGCCGACCGCGCCGAGATCCTCTCGCGCATCGTCGCCGGCATGGTCCAGGACACGTTCGACTACGGCCTCGACGAAGGCGTGAGGGACGTGCTTGCGTACCATCGCGCGGGAGCACTCGTCAGCGCGATCTCGCAGCTTGCGAGCTCCAGCGGGACGGTGAAGGAGGCGAGGGAGGGTGAGTTACGGGGCGTGAGGGAGAGGGCGAAGTGAAGCGGGCGGGCGGGGTCGGCGCAGCATCGGCGGAAGGTCCGTGCACTGGGAACGAGTCCCCGCCCACCGCGACGAGGAACGTGAAGGGCGGCGGGAGCGGGGATGGCGGACGCTTTCCCACGGCAGCCGGCCGGGTGATCAATCGCGGGCGAGGGTCCACTCGAGAGTCCGAATGCCGAGCCGATGCACCTTCACGTTCGCGACTCGTCGACTCACAGCGAGTAGCACTTGGGGCACGACCAAGAAAGAGTAGGGCTGGTCCTCGTTGAGGATCTCTTGGACCTCGTGGTAGGTCGCGTTGCGGGTCGCCCGATCGAATTCGGTCTTGGCGCGATCGAGGAGTGCGTCGACGCGCTCGCTCTTGTAGCAAGCGTAGTTCTGTCCACTCGTCGCATATGACGAACGCAGGAGACGTGACGGGTCCTCGTCGACTGGTTGCGCGGGCCACACGGCGAGACCCGCGTCGAACTCACGGCTGTTGAACCGCGCGATTTGAGAGTCCCAGTCCAAGTACTGAATCTCGCACACGACTCCGATCTTCTCGAGGTCGCTCTTGAAGCTCGTCAGGATCGCCGAGTCGAGCGACGACGTCGAGCTGTGGAGCATGGTGAACGCGAAATCCTGGCCGTCTTTGTCGAGGATGCCGTCGCCATTCGAGTCCTTCCAGCCGACCTCGGCGAGAAGCTTCTTCGAGGCGTCGAGGTCGAACGCCTGGGGATGCAGGTCGATCGCGCACGCGAAATCCGTCGGGCCGAACGGGCCGACCGCCACCTGTCCGTGACCCGCTAGGACCTTGTCGACGATCTCTTGCCGGCGAATCGCGTGCGAGAGCGCGCGGCGCACGCGCGCATCAGCAAAGAGCGGCTTCGAGCAGTTCCACGAAATGAAGTAGCTCTGCGGCAGGGAATACTCGAAGAGTTGAAAATCGCGTCCGAACTCGGTGTCGGCCTCGCATCTCTTCCATTCGTCCGCGGACACGCTGGCCCAGTCGATCTGGCCTTGGCGCAAGAGCCGCGGATGCGCGTCGACGTCCTTCAGGATGCGGTAGCGGATGACGTCGATCGCGGGCTTCGGTCCAAAGAAGGTGTCGTTACGCACCAAGACAATCTCGCGGTCCGTCTCCCAGGACTTCAAGCGGTACGGCCCGTACGAGAGCGGCTGATGTCCGATTGGGTGCTTGGCGAGGTCTTCCGGCTTCACGCCCGCAAGCACGTGCGCTGGCAGCAGGCGGAAGTTCATTCCGAACTCGACCATCGCGCGGAAATACATCGCGCCGAACGTGACGCGAAACGTTCGTGCATCCACGATCTCGAGCAACTTCACGTCGTCGAAGAGTGCACGCACGGCGGAGGCGCCGGTCTTCGGGTCCTTCCCCAGGCGATACGACAGCTCGACGTCCTTCGTCGTGACCGCCGTACCGTCCTCCCAGCGTGCGTCGGGTCGCAGCGTCCAGGTGTAGACAAGATGGTCGGGAGACGCTTCCGGCAAGGACGCTGCGAGCTGCGGCCTCGGCTCCGCCGAGTCGGGGTCAAGAACGAGAAGCGGCGGCGCGAGGCACGTCTCGCAGATCCCACGCGCGCGGTTGTCCACACGCAGGAGGTTATTGAGAGTCGGTGGGTTCGAGGGTAGCGGCTGGTTGAGCGTGGTCCCCGCGTGCGAAGCAACGCAGTGCGAACGGGCGATGGCCGTCGCGATCGCAGCGAGAAGTCCCAGACCGGCGAGTAGCCGCCAAAACTTCATCTTGACGCCTCCGCGATTCACACCGATTTCACGGGGCCGCGTCGATTCTCATTGCACCGCTTCTCGGTCGGTACAGGATACCGCCCCGCAAGGAAGCTGCCTGAATGTTGAACGATACCGCGCCGCGCCTAACGTTGGCACTTTCACGTTCATGCCCGCGCTATGGTCGGGCGATGATCCTTCAACTCATCGTCCCGATCACCTGTTGCGCCGCGCGAGCAACCTGGTGTCCGCCTCCCCGCGACGAGAAACATGAAGGGCGGCGGGCGCGGGGAGGACGGACGATGGCGCGGGAGGCGGTGGGCGGCGATGAGGTCGGGGTGAGTTTCGGCGCGGTGCGCGATCGACGTCAGGATCACACTAATGAGGCCAAACACACTCGCACGAGGCTTGCAAGGCTCACGAGCGGTGCCGCCACGTACACGGCCGCCGCGTTCGAGCTGCCCGCGGAAGCCAATGAACGCACCACTTCGTTCGCAAGCATGCGATGCTCGCTCGAGGAACGACGCCCTCCGCGTCGGACCTCGACGCTTCTGCCGCCGACCCCGCGTCCGGGATCAAGCGCGCCTCTCGAGCGACTTGGAACTTCGCGGCTCACAGATCGTTGCCAACGTCCGCGCAAGGTCTTCGGCGTTTTGCTGCCGTACGATCGCGCGGTCGTCTCGTACGGCGTGTCGCGCGACGTCGTTCAACGAGAGAATCCCGACGATGTGGCCCTCCCGACCGACGACGTGCAGGCGTCGCACCTGATGGGTCCGCATCTGCTTCTGAGCGTCTTCAAGAGAATCATCGGGAGAGCAGGAGAAGGCGTCTCTCCGCATCACGGTGCCAACCGAGATGAAGGCCGGCGCAGCACCCTGATGATACGTTGCCATGGCAATGTCCCGGTCGGTAACTGTCCCGATGACTCGACGCTCCGAATCGACGACAGGAACGCACCCGCAGTCGTTGTCCCACATGAGATGCGCGGCCACGGCGAGGGAATCCCATTCCCGGCAGGTCTTGACGTCGCTTGTCATGATCGACCCAACATTCATTCGATCCTCCCTTCGTGGTACTCGTCGCTGCCTCGCAAGAGTCATACCGCGGACCCCTATCGAGCGCCGGATCGGCCCACTTGACGACCGCTCGCGATGACTCCGCAATTGCGACCCGCGTCGTGTCAACCGCCTGACTCTTCTAGGAAACGCTTGAGGACGAGAGCCGCACTGCGGTCCGGGTGATGCGATTCATGCAGCAGCGTCACGGGACCTTCTTCAATTCGCCTTCGGAGCAGTTTGATGGAACGGCGCTTGTCCACCAGCTCGTTCCAGTAGCGATCTTCGAAATTCTGCCGGCGCTTCGGATCTGAATCTTCGCCGAATCTGCGGTGAAGCGCAGCGCTCGGCGCGACTTCCTTCAGCCAAAGATCGAGTTTGGCGTGCTTCTCGTCGAGTTCCCGGGGCCAGAACCGCTCGACGAGCACGCGGAATCCATCCTTCGCTGAGGGTTTCGCGTACACGCTCTTGAGCCGAATCATGGTTGCGACTCCTTCAATTGAGAAGCTGGCATCCGCGTAGTCCTTGTCCGATGAATCTCTCTTGTTCCTCCAGATGCGGATCCTAGTCGGCTCCCATGGCTGGTGTCGAGACGTCCTTGACGAATCCGCGCGGCCGGTTGTCCTCCCGAAGACTCGAGCCGCGCACAGACCGTGTCGGAACTCAAGGATACGGCGACACGCCTGGCGATCCCAGATGGATGACAGACCACGTTTCGAACGAGCGCTCGGTCTCCTTCGCGCCAACAAGTGGACGTTGGTTTCGTGCAATTGCTTGCGCAGAACGAGATTCTCTTCTCGAAGGAACTCGACCGCACACTGGTCCTGCCCGCTCACCCCTCCCTCGCCCCACGGCGATGAGGAACGTGAAGGGCGGCGGGGGCGGGCGCGGGGAGGAGGGGCGATGGCGCGGAAGGGCGGCGGAGGTTCTGCATGACACGCGATCGTCGCCCTGATCGAGACTACTGGATCGCGCGACTTGTCGGTTTCTGAGTCTCAAGAAGTCGGGTTCGGCAGGGCCGCCCTCGACCAATTGATCCGCGAATGGACGCGCGCGTCCGATCTCCCGCCGTGCTCCGCCAGCTAGGACCAGGGAGTGCAGAACGGTCGGACGCGCCCGTTGTGATGCGGCGATCGCTCGTTGTCGCGCCCGGCGTCTATGGTCCGACCGTGAACGTCAGTCGAGTCATCCAGTTGCCGCCCTCTCGGGGAGCGTATCGCGGAGGAGTCGCACCCGGCTTCAAGAAGAACGCATCACCCAAGATCGTTTCCTCCGTCCGGTCCTCCCCTAGAAACGTTCCAGAGATGACGGTGTCACCTGGAGTCATGTAAACGTTCAGCCACAGGTCGTCTGACGCACCGATACGAACGGGCGCCCCAAGAAAAGGCACCGACACGGCACTGAATAAGCCGTTCGGATCGAACGGCACCGCGACGTCGGTCATGCCGTCCCCGACGCCGCCACGCCCTGCCAAGAGTCCCTGCGGGCTTTCGTCTGCCGCTGGCTCCAGAATCGGGTCATGGCGTCGGAGCTGTATCGCGTCGAAGCCCCCGTTCGAGCGGCTACTCGTCGCGACCACGACGGCGCCGGTCACATTGATTTGAGAAACTCCATGCGGAAAGAGACGCCGCGCGGAAAACCGCGTCGCCAAGACGTCCCCCGTCCGCGAAGGGGATTCCGCGAAGAACGTCCCTTCGGGTGAACCGTCGTCGACAAAGCCACGGTGCGGGCGAAATCCGAGGACATCGCGCCGTTCGATCGTCGGTCCTGACGGCGTCGTGTTTCGGACGACGAACGGCACGTTTACGGGAAGAGCCGCCTGAAACGAGCGCGAAATTGCGGCGGGGATGTTTGCCTCGAATCGCGTGCGACCAGGAGCCCACGTGTAAGGGTTTCCCGATGCGAGAGAGACCTTCGGATTCGAAACGAGCCGAAACGCGCTTGTCATGTCTCGAAGCCCGAGCTTCGGATTCAGGACCGTCAGATCGGCCGCGAGATGAACCTGCTGGTTCGCGATCGGATGGCCGGAGCTGTTGTCGACGACGATGGTCGCAGAAATGAAGTCGTCGACGATCGTTCCGGCCGGATCCGCCCGAATGAACCAGTCCTTTTCGCCGTGATCTCCCGGAAACTGGGATGATCCGTGAAGCCGTACCTGGATCTCCAACCCCGGGAAACGAAACGTCTCCTTGTGCGCTCCGGTGAGCCGCGGTCCCGATTCGCTGACTGCACCCAGGGTCACAAATTGAGACAAGGTCGATGCATCGAGTTGCGAGTCGAACGCGACGTCGACGCTCCCGGTCGGCGATCCTGCCGCCCCTATCGTCGTCGAGCCGCGCGTGGGCGATTCCGGGGTCCCGAGGTTTCCGATGAAGAACCATCGAATGGCCGCTCCGTTTGCGGAAGTGTTCGTGATCCGCCACGTCGATTGAAGGTGCCCCGTCGCCGAAATCGTCAACCCGGTCGATGTGATCGCGAGCTCCGTGGTCGGGTAGAGAGACATATACTGATTCTGGATCGTCATGCAGGCGGTATTCGGGTCGGACGCGAAGTAGAACGTGACCGGCGACTGGTGTTCGAGAGGTGCCGCGAACGGCGGCCAGCGGAACATCGTCGTTTCGAATACCATCGGTTGCGTGTTGACGACAGAGATCCCGGAAGCGAGGAAATCGATCTGGAAGAAGAATTCGCTGTGCGCAGTGGCTGGGAAAAACGGATCGCGTGCGGTCTGCGGATTCACGAGCGACGTCAGGACGGTCCGAGAGCGTGCTTGGGGATTGTAGGTGATGCGCATAGGTCCCACGATCGGGTCCGACGAGTAGTACTCGCCGTACTGATAGTGAAGCTCCCTCTGCGACAACGACCGCGGAATTACGTTGGCTTCGAGAATCGATCGCACGTCGACGGTCACGGAAAAGCACGAGGCATGATTCGGATTGGCGAAACACACCCCTCCGCCAGCAGCAGCGAACACGAGTTGGGCTGCGGGAACGGTTCCAGGGTCGATTCCGATCGGTGTGTCCACTCCGATGACCGGCCCAACGCTCGGACGAACGACGAGTGGCGTCGTTCCTGATGCTCGGATCATCGTCATGTGTGTGAACGGATCTTCACTGATCGATCCGGAACCGGCACGAGTCTCCCAAGTCAGCCCATCGGAGGACGAAATCGGAGTCCCGTCGAGGGTCGGGCGGACGAGATAAGTTCCATCGACGACGTCGGACACGTCGGCCGTCAGCTGCTGAGCGACGGCGGTTGGTGGCGGCGGAAGCAGTACAATCAAAACAGCGAATGCCAGGGACGGAGTCACCGACTCGAGGCTGATGCGAATGCGCCGATCCATATGAATCCTCCTTTCGCCAAACGAATTCGACTCCAGCCAACCACAGGTCGGATCGAATGTGCACGTCGCGCGTGCATTCGCCCGGCATGCAGCGGCTGATGAACCAAGTAGGGTCGGACGTTCTGGACTCTTACGGACCCGGTGGCCCGATCCCAATCGCGCGGAAGCGACAACTCGATCGTGAAAGAAGCGACCGGAGCTTGTCTCGGGAGCGGTCGTCGGCGATCGCACGGTGCCGAGCAGAGCACGAATCTAAAGACTCTTGGGTGGATTCACTCCTGGTTTCGCGCAGGCAAAACGCTCGCGCAATGCCGCAGCAGCGTCCTTCACGAACGCGGTGTCAGCAACCGCTCACAGACCCAACTCGTCGATGCAGTTTCAGCATCCCACGGTCGAATCTCTGTCGCTGAGTGCGACGCGCCGCCAACCGGACCGGTCCGCTGGCTGAAGCAATTCTCCTTGTCGTGAGGGCCATCCCTCGGTCTGCGCTTATACCGAATGCGCGGGCGGAGTCAAGCGTCCAAGATGATTACGGCGTCCAGGCAGGCGCACCCCGCGCTGGAGGAATGCGCCCGCCGTCACGAATGGCGCGGACTCCGGCTCCCTGGTCCTTGAGAATCCGCTGGACGCCAGGTTCAAGAACGGAGAAACTCGCGAAACGGGACGGCGGAAGTTGTGATCATCGGTCTCGATCCACGCCACGGATGTGATCGAGTTCGCGATTCCGGCGCTAGGACAACACCGCCATCGAGAGTGCCTGCACCGTGAATCTCTCGTGAAGACTCTCAACGCTCAGCGATTCCGACTCTTCCGACGCCGGATCCGGCGGTCCAACGCGACGATTCGCCGCCGCGCGACACTACTCGGGTTCTCCCCGGCGCCCGCACGTCTTCCGTACGCACCCTTCCCAACCGCACGTGGCGCGGTTTCTACCGCTTTACACTTTGGTGCCGGGGCTGCCTTCCGGAAAACTCTCTCGCCAGGTAAGCCCCCCGCCCAGCCGCGCGTCCACTCGAAATCCGTCCTCACCGCTCCCGCGCCGGCCCTTTCGAACACGATGCTCTCACGGCTCCCCTCCCCAGCGACCATTGAATTCAGCCATTAACTCCACCTTCTAGTTCTATCAACTCCTCCAACGTTGTTCTCTCGCCTTTCGCATCCTCTACAACAAGTTGCACGACGTGCGGCTCCTTGTCGCCAAACTCACGAACTGCCTTCTCCTTAACGATCCACCCCCCGTCGCCCACACGCTCATTTGGTACAACCAGTTCCGATCCGAGTCCCAACCCAAATCGATACGGCTTCGTCCCTCCGTAGACCACTGCGCGACAAGTCACCCGTTGCCCCGTGATCGGACGCCGAGGACTTATGTCTAGTTGCGACACCCTGACTGGGTCACTCTTGTCCTTCGGCGGGGCAGATCCATCTGACGCAAAGTAAAATCCCACAACCGCACCAAACACTCCGAGCAGCAACGACAACACTTCTTTGCCACGGTCGAACTGTAATTTATTTGCGTCCGCGTCCGTTCCGCCCTTGCTGACGAGAGCGAACAAAACCAATACTATGATTGTACCAATTGTCACCATCGCGAATAGGTATGTCAGCACGCCGCGGGCATAGTCGCGTCTCGACATCCCCTCTAGAACCCCTCGATCGATCCCCAATGCTCCCGCGCCGAGTAACAGGATGCAACCAACCAATATTACGCCAGCCACACCGAATATCGCCCATCCCATGTCCACTGAGTGGTCGGCTCTCAGCGCTCCGGTGCCGAGAATTACTACAATCACAACCAACAATAGAAACAAAGCAATCATGCGAGCGGACTCGCTCGTTCTTTTGGGGTCGCGCTCTCCCATGTTGACTCGCCTCCTTCTGCTTCGCAAGCAGGTCGCTATCTGACCACTGACCTTACCTGCTGGTCACTTGTTGCGGAGCTACCCGCATTCACGGCGAACCGCGCAAGTCCCGCTATCCCGATGACGCGCTTTCACAACCCTCCCGGTAGATCGCCTTGCTTCTTCGCGTTGCCGGCTATCCCGTGTACTCTCAATAGCGTGCTTCGCAGGCGTAACATCGTTACCCCGAGCCAGACCAGCGTTGTCAGAACCATCAATGCCATTAGTCCGAGTACCCATTGCAATTTCCCGACGTTGTTCAGGGGTCCCGCCAGCATCGAGGCACGTCCAAGGGGTTGGTCTAGCGCGGCTACATCTCTTAGCGTCGCCCCCAAGTCCGCAACGCTCTTCAGTTCCCGGCTCAATTGTGCAACCTCCTCCAGGGAATGGCGAAGCTCCGACACCTTTGTGAGGGGATCGCCCAGCGCGGAAACATCACTCAACGGCTTTGCCAGTGCGGCGGCGCGCTCCATCGGGAGAGTTAGGACGCCGAGGTTTTCCAACGCTTGTCGCAGGGCCGCTGTACCCTCCAGCGGTTGTCGAAGTGCGGCTGCGTTCAACAATGGCTCCCGCAAGCCCGCAACCGCTTGTAGTTCGGTTTTCAGTTCGGCAACTAGTCGAAGGTTGACTTGGAGTGCGGAGAGCGATTGAAAAGCGGGCTTTAGGTCCGCTAATTTCTCCAGTGATGGTTTGAGGTCCGCGACGCGGCCTAAGTCGGGGCCCAAGGCGTTGAATTTCTCTGTGGCCCCGCTCACTTCGCTCGTGTTTGAATTAATCGCGGTTGTGCACGCCCTCACGGCGATGGTGTTTTCTTTCACATCGTGGAACATGGCGTCGCATCCCACGGACATGGCGGCGACGAATGCTCCGGCGACCAGTGCGCGTGCGAACATTTTCAATTCTCCCGCGTTTGGAAATCTACGAGTCGACACCGGAACCTCGAATGACTTCTGAAGATAGGAAAGTCGTAAGCGTGTTTCGTGCGCAACTTCTCGCCTCGGACCATGGTCGCGAGGTTCGTGGTTTTGTGTCACGTTGCGTTCATTCTTAGCGATCACAAGTCCTGTGTCGGGGTCACGTGCCGTCCGGAATAGTCGGATCAGATGCCTCTCACACGTTCAACGGGTTTAGTCCTAGTGCCGATACACTCGCGCTTGACCCGTTGGCGTTTACGGGTAGGGTCGCCCAGTTTTGGGCCGCGATTTCCGTTCGATGCATCGTCCTGAGAGCACGGCCCGCGACGTCGATTACTACGGACACTCGTCCGCTCACTCGGACGACCGCGCGCGGGCGCTTCTCAAGCGTCGCCGATGCGCAGATACTTGTGAATACCTCCTTCGGTCACTTCGGGGCCTCGCTTGGCTCCCAAAGCCATCCCTCAACGCAGCGGATCTTACGCCGACGCAACGTGGATGTCGAGAGGCACCGACATTCACGCGAACTCGGGCGGCGAAGGGCCCACCCGACGACTGGATCGGACAGCAGTTTGCGGCATCATGTCGACAAACAGACCCGTTTCTTGTGACCGAGAAATGGGATCTCTACACCGAGCTTCCTCGTCAGGGAGCAGCCCGGGTCGGCTGCACGTCAAGGTCGTGCTCATCGCCAGCGAATCGGCAATGTGACAAGCGCAGCGGCAAATCGCGAGATCGGGCCCGCGCTTAAGCAAGCCGACGATCGCGAGAAGAGGCGACAAAGTGGAGAAGCCATCGACCCAGACATTCTCTTCCCCGTTCGAGGAGACGACTTCATGTTCAAGGGGTGGAAGAACGAGAGGAGAGTGGACGTGCTGAAAAAGGTCGTTGCAGTTTCCGTGGATGGGACACGGACCCAGCGACGTACCCGAGCATCCGAGACCGATTGATCCGCGATTTTGAAACGTGAGGCTGGGCCGGACCGAGCGTGATCCGAGGAAGCCTCACCTGCCGCCAGGAACCAAAGCGGCAAGGTCCGCCTCGTTGATCGAGACTCGCCTTGCCGCGGTATTTCGCGATTAACCGAGCTGAGAGAGCAGCTCGATCGCCCTCCTCGCCCCGCCAGCTCCGCCGACCGATGCTTCGACGACCAACGATCAACGACCCGATATCGCGGTCTCGACTTGGCGGAATTCCATTCCGTGACAACTGCGGACGCCATGCGGAACTTTTCCCACCCTCCCTGCGGAATTTCGCGTGGGATCACTTCCAGAGTGTTGCAGCCTCGCGCGAATCTCGCGTTGGAAACGACACATTCACGCCGAATGATCAGACTCGAGTAATCGTCTCGATTCGCGCGTGTCGAGGGCACCCTCTTTGCGCGTCTGCTGCTTGAGATTGCGTTTCGAGCACCGCACTCGTTTCACCTTCCCGAAGTGACGAGTGCTGGGACGAACGGGACCAGCGGCGATGGAACGTGCGATTGAGGGTTTCGAGGGAAGTAGATTCATGGCGGCTGGGCCGCCTCGAGGCGACCCGCCCGGGAGTTCAAACGATGCGCAAGAACAGGAACACCGCTTGGGCGGTCGCGTGGATTGTCGCGGCTGCGTCCAGTGTGGCGTGGGCCGGTGATCATCACAAAGGCGCCACGCTCATCTGCTCGGATTGTCATATCATGCACGCGAGCCAGTCTCACGGCTACAACGCGGACGGCACGGGAGAGTTCACGCCGCTGGGAACCGCAGGACCTTACGCGGCTCTGCTTCGAAACGAAGAGAACACTCTTTGCCTGACGTGCCATGACAATTCGGACGCGCCGGACGTCCTCGGCGTGAATACGGGCACGAGTCCGTCCGACATTCGCTCTGCAGGTCATTTGAATCGGCTCGGCCTCGTGGGCCAACCCGCGACGGGTCACACGCTCGACTCGCTGGCGACTGCGCCGGGATCGAACCCACCGTGGAAGCCCGAGGACGAGAACGGCACGGGCACCGGCCTTCGGTGCACGAACTGCCACCACCAACATGGAGCCGCTATCGGAGTGACTGGCGGAAATGCGTATCGAAATCTGCGGACGAATCCCGGCCTCGCGCCATCGGGCTCGGCCTACGTCAGCTACGCCGCGGGAACGAACGACCTGACCAAGGACGTCTTCGAGCGCGCGCCGCACAGCTACGACGAGTCGCAGGTGGACTTCAACGAGCCCAACAACACCCAATCGGCGATGGGCAAGTTCTGCGGCGGATGCCACACGAACTTCCACGGTACTCCGGGCGACACCAACACGGTTGGCGGCGCCCCATCAGGCACGTCATTCATCGATTTCACGCGCCACCCGACCGCGGGCGTAAACATCGGCGCTCTCGGTGGCGGGCACTCGAGCCTCGCCACGTACACCAGCAAGACGAACAAGGTGAAGGTGATGAGCCAGACCGGCGTGTGGGTCCCACCCGCGGCGGACGTCACGCCGACTTGTCAGTCCTGCCACAAGGCGCACGGCAACGACAATGCATTCGGTTTGCTCTTCCGATCGGGCACCGGCACCCTCACCGAGGAAGGCGACAGCAATGGAACGTCGGTGAAGGACACTTGCCAGCAGTGCCACGTCCAGGGCTAAATACGCACCGCATCACTCACCGGAGATGATCGAACGCAAGTTAACCCGCGAGACCATGGGAGCGGGTTTAACCGAACGAAGCACTACAGATCGGGCGGAGGACGTTACTTCAGCGAATCACGGGTTCAATGCGCGCCGGCCGGCACCGAGCAGCTCGTCCATGAAGGAGATCCACCGCGCAATTGATGACTCGTGCCATTCAATCAGTCGGAGGAACGCACCACCGATACGCGCGCGGGGCCCGCAACCGAGACTTGACCTAGCGATCTCGCGTCTCTTCACCTCGCCGAAGTCCGCCGCGAGTTCACTGACCGGGCCGCGACCGCCTCTGCGGCGACGTCTCTCGACACAGTCAACATGGCGCAATCGGTGTTCGACTCGGCGGGACATCGTCACCCGTGCAATGGACGGTCCTGCTTCGCGCGACGACGACGGAATGGACGGGGTTATCGGGAGGGACACAGGCCGCGCCTGCAGGTTGAGGACGATGAGTATCTCGAGTTTCGGTCCGTCGCATTCGGCAACGGCCTACATGCGGTCCGGAGGCTGGCCCTCCGTACGCAGGGTCGGTACATTACCGGAGGCGTTTCCGGCCGAACCGTCATCCGGCAAGGTGATGCACGCTGTCGGCCGGGCAACTCATCGTCTTCGACGGGAGGCAGGCGGCACCGTCCGGTTCGACAACGGTTCGAAGGGAGAGCCACGCTGAAGCGAAAACCGAAAGCGGCCAACGTCAGGGCGGAAGCGGTGGCGGGGCTAATCCGGCGCGCTGATTCCATCTGCCCGTTCGGGCCGTCCTTCTTCCTTCACCATCTCGGAAACTTCATCCGCGACCGATGTCCGGCACCAGCCGAGGCAATGCCGGTCGTGGAGATTCACCTGGCTACGGGCGATCTCCTCGAAGTCTGTCACGTAGTCGGGCTCGCGCAAGGGTGGGTGGCGTTGGCTGTACTTGAATCGGCTACGACCGAGACGCCTCACCCCATGCGAACGGAGCTCATTCCGTACAGCATCATCACGCGCGTGACAATTCGCTCAGGCCCAGCACGGGAAGGGAGCATCGGGTTTGACCAGGCGATCACGCCGTCGACATTCGTCACCCCCGAGAAGTCCCTCTGGAAAGCGTCGGATTCTGCCGCAAGACGTTCTCTCTCCCGGGCTCAATCGCGCAAGTAGTGGGCGTGATCGGTCGGTTTCCTCTGGGCCTCCTGAAAACTCCGTCCGCGCGAATCCTGGTCGTGAATCGCGCGATATCGGCTCCGCCCATGCCGTGCGGAAACTCGACCGGACACTCCACGCGCACTGTCGCTCAAGATCACGCAGCCGTTCGGGAGTAGAAGCTCAGAAATCCCGGAGTCGTGCACGGCGCGCGACCGCTCCTGATCCACATGGTGCCTGTTCGATGAGCCGATTCTCAGCATCTCGGCGATCGCGTCCGCCGTTGTTGTGCGAACGGCCGATGCTCCGAGTTCCAATGACCCGAACCGCGGGTGGCTATGGATTGCGCTCGACGAGAACGCAGACGAAGCTCGCCCTCACTCCGCCCGAGTCAGCTTCCCACGCGGCGATCACGGGGCCTCTCCCGTCGATCGAGCTTGCAACGACCGGGTCACTCGCGCCGCGCGCGATCTCGGTTGGCGCGTCCATTCTTGGTTTGAGCACAAGGAGCTTGCCCTCGCCCTTTTCGAGCCACACGCAATAGAGACCGTCCGGACCTCGCGCGGCCCAGGGCTGTCCGCCCTTTCCGAGTCGCCGCTCGGGTTTCCCCGCGCCCGCAAGAAAAACCTCGTTCTTGCGCATCCAGATTCCCACGACACTGCCGTCGGCCTCAGAGGCAAGGGCACCTCCGTCCATCGGACATGCTTCGAGGTTCCACGTTCCCTCACCGAGCTTCGAAGCCTTGCCGAATGTGCGGCCGTCGTCGATCGACTCGCTGACGTAGAGGTCGCGTGCGCCCGAGAGCGAGTTTCGCCACATCACGAACACTTTGCCTTTCTCTGGAATCCAGACCGATGGATGGCAGCATTCGCAGATCGAGCCTGACAGTGAGCGGTAGACGAGTGAGTCCGCACTCCACGTTCGCCCGCCGTCCTCCGAGCGCGAGCCATAGAGATCCGTTTTGCCACGCCGCAGATCGAGCCAGGCGCATAGGACTTCTCCGGACGGCCCGGCAGCGATCGCTTGAAGCCCCTCGCGGCCGGAGCCGTGAACGGAGTTGACGGAGACGGGGCCAAACCATGTCTTCCCGGCGGTCGGCGAACACCAACATCGAATATCGATCTCTGATGGCGCCTCCTTCGAACCGCACGCGGCCGTGATCGTGACGAACTCCTTGGACGCCGCGATGCGCGGACCGCGTCGCGCCCCTAGCGCCAACCCGGGGACTTCGGCAACCATGACAGGCGGACGAAAACTGTGACCGCCGTCCTCCGAAATCGCGCAATAGACGGCGTTGTGACAACCGAACGCGACGTAGACTCGTCCCTGTGCGTCTACGGCAACCTGTGGCTGCCGAGCCTCGGGAAGAACTCCGGGCGCGACGACCGGTGTGACGTCGCCACCGCGGGCATTGCCTGCGATGACAAGAATCGCCAGCAACATCGAACAGGCGCCACTTCGAACCGTCATCGTTTGCCTCTTGTGCCAGACAGCGCCTTGCCGCAGGTCGCACGCACAACAGGCGAGAAAGCCGCCGATCGAATTATGCGAGCTGCGCCAACAAATCGATCGCCCTTCTCACCGCACCGACGCCACCGACGTGGGTGACGATTCTCTTCGCGTCGATGAGATCCTACAACGTCAATCTCTTGCCGTTGCACGCGGCCGTTTCGTAGAGTGCCGCCCCATTCGGCGGACGCTTCTTTCAACAAAGGAGTCATTCCATGGCAGCAAGCGCCAAGCCTCCATCGAAGAGCGAGATTCTGGTCAACATCGCCAAGGCGACGGAGCTTTCCCGCAAGCAGGTCGCCTCCGTGTTCGATGCCCTATCCAGTCAGATCCAATCGGCCGTCGGCAAGAAGGGACCAGGCGCCTTCGCGGTGCCGGGCTTGATGAAGATCGTGATCGTCAACAAGCCAGCGACGCCGGCGCGAAAAGGCATCAACCCGTTCACCAAGCAGGAGCAAATGTTCCAGGCCAAGCCGGCGCGCAGGGTGGTGAAGGTTCGGCCCCTGAAGGCTCTGAAGGACATGGCGAAGTAGCGAACGCGGCTGTCGTTCAGGTTCCCAGTGACGAGACGAAAGCGGCAAGGAACTCTCGACCTCGAGACGGTCCTTGCCGCCGTTAGAATCAGCTCAACTGCGCGAGTAGATCCAGGGCTTCGCGTGCAGAGTCAGCCCCGCCGACACGATCGACAAACTTCTTGGCTTCGATGAGGTCCTCCGCT
>JACOTG010000267.1 GCA_016178505.1 Planctomycetota bacterium | reverse complement strand
GAAGACGGAGGACGAAAGAAGGTTAGTCTCCACAAGACCGGCGCATCGCTCTGCGAGATCCTCGTCGAAAGCGGAATCCTCACGACCGCGGATCTTCGACGCGGCCTCGAGGAGCAAACCAAGCGACACGTGCGTCTGGGTGAGGCGCTCGTCTCCCTCGGGCTCGTCACGCGCGACGACCTTTCGTGGGCGCTGTCGCGCCAGTACGCGCTGTCGTACGTTCATCCACGCGACCTCGCGGTCGACCCCTCGAGCGCCGAGCGGTTTCCGGAGTCGCTGGCACGCACGTACAACGTCGCCCCGCTGTTCGAAGCCGGCGACGAGCTGCACGTCGTGCTCGACGATCCGCTGGTCCTCGAGTCGCTCGAAGAGGCGGACGAGATCCGCGCGCTCACTCTCAATGTATCCCTCGGTCCCGAGGACGAAGTGCGCGAGCTGGTCGAGCAGCTCTACGGCGTCGCGACATCCTCGACGGGCCCGATGACGAGAGCCGCGAACTCCAGCGTGCCGCCCGTCGTCGCGCGCGGAGTGCCGGAGCCGGAGCTGCACGCGGCGCTGGAGGACGCGTCCGGTACCGCGCTGCTCCGCCTCGTCCTCGAGGAAGCGTGCGGGATCGGCGTGCGAACCGTGCACTTCGACCTCGATCGTCGTAAGGGCGCCGGTTTCGTCCAGTTCCGGAGCGATTCCACCCTTCAAGAAGCGTTCGTGCTGCGACCCGACTGGCACGCGACGATCGTCGCGCTCCTCGAGCGACTCGCAGGGCAGGGCGGTCGCGCGCGCGCGGCCGAACATCTCTGCGAGGGAACGGCGCGGGTCGTCGTTCGGGGCGAGACGCAGCGCCTGCCGGTTGCGTTCGTGCGAGGCCGCGAGGACGAGGGGACGTCGGCGATCGTCACGCTCCAACCGCATGAACTGCCCGCTCCTCTCCTCTCGGAACTCGGCCTGCCGACCGACGCGTTGCAGCGCGTGCAGCTCCTGGCGGCGAGAGGCTACGGCCTGTGGATCGTCACCGGCCACCAGTGGGAAGGCTCGAGCGTCGCGGTGCACGCGCTCCTGCGGCACCTCGCTCGTCCGGACCGCCGAGTCGTGAGCTACCGCGAGGACAGCTCGGCATTCGCAGGGCGCGCCGAATTCGCGAACCTCCGCCTCGCGCGACACACGGCAATCGTGTCCGACCTCGAGACGGCGGCGCGAGCCGACTTCGCCGTCGCGCCCGTTCCTCGACTCTTCGCCCGCGCGGACGTCGAGTGCGCGCTCGAGGCTGCGGCGAAGGGACGAACCGTGATCATGACGACCGACTTTCGCAGCCCGCGCGCGACGCTGCGATTCCTCCTTTCGTACGGCCTCAATCGCGGGCTCCTGGCGGCCGCGTTGTCGGGAATCCTCGCGCAGCGCGAAATCCGACTCTTGTGCCCGCAGTGTCGCGTGGTCGACGAGCGCGCGCCGCGCTACGAGTTCCCGCGACGCGACGAGGCGCCGCGCGCGCTCACGGCATTCCGCGGCACCGGTTGTCCCAAGTGCTCGCACACGGGAGTCCGTGCGCGCGAGTTCCTGCTCGAGTTGTGGGCGAACGACGAAATGCTCGGCCGCGCGCTCCAGGCCGACGACGCCGTTTCGCTGGTCGAGAGGTCGGGCGAGCCGAGCCTCCTCGAATCCGGAATGGAGCGTGTTCGCCGCGGCGAGACTCCGCTCGAAGACGTGGCGCCGCTTTTCGAGAACTGATTCATGGCAGCGATCGACGAGATCTTCGCGCTCATCCAGTCGCAGGGAGCCTCCGACCTGCACTTGGTGACGGGGGCACCGCCGATCCTCCGCATCCACGGCGAGATCCGAAAGCTCGACTACGAGGAGCTGAGCCAAGAGCTGACCAAGCGCCTCCTCTACGACCTCATGACCGAAGCACAGATCCAGCGGTTCGAGCGGCTCAAGGACATCGACTTCAGCTACGAGATCCCGGGCGTCACGCGGCTGCGCTGCAACGTCTTCCAACAGCGAAACGGAATGGCCGGCGTGTTCCGCCTCATTCCGACCACGATCGTTCCCTTTGCCCAAATCGGCTTGCCGATGCAGGTGCTCGACTTCGCGAAGCACACGCACGGCCTCGTTCTCGTCACCGGGTCGACCGGAAGCGGGAAGTCGACGACGCTTGCCTCGTTGATCGACCACATCAACTCGAACGTGCGGCGCCACGTCATCACGATCGAGGACCCGATCGAATTCGTGCACAAGAACAAGCTGTCGCTCGTGAATCAGCGCGAGGTGGGCAACCACGCGCGCTCGTTTGCGCGTGCGCTGCGTGCCGCGTTGCGCGAGGATCCGGACATCCTGCTCGTCGGTGAGATGCGCGACCTCGAGACGATCCAGCTCGCGATCACCGCGGCCGAGGTCGGCACGCTCGTGTTCGCGACGTTGCACACGACGGGCGCCGCGCAGACGGTCGACCGCATCATCGACGTGTTCCCGAGCGAAAGGCAGCACCAGATCCGCGTCATGCTGTCGGACTCGATCCGCGGCGTCGTGTCCCAGTGCCTGCTGAAGCGGGCGGACGGAGGCGGACGCGTGCCGGCTGCCGAGGTGCTCGTCGTGACTCCCGCCGTCTCGAACATGATTCGCGAGGGCAAGACTTACCAGATCCCATCGGTGATCCAGACCGGCAAGAAGGACGCGATGCAATCGCTCGACTCGTCGATCCTCGATCTCCTCAAGCGTCGCGTCGTGACGTCGGAGGAGGCGTACGCGAAGGCGTCCAACAAGAGCCACTTCCGCCAGTACCTCACGTCGAGCGGAGCGGCGTCGGTGGCCGCCGACGAGAACGGAGTGCGGTCATGAGCCACTCCCTCTTCGGTCGCTCAGACGGGTCGCCCGGCGTGCACGGACGCTTCGCCGGCGACCTCTCTCGATTCTCCACGCTCGACCTCGCTCAGACGCTCATGCTCGCTCGAAAGACCGGACTTCTCACCGTGCGAAACGGCGACCGCAGCGGGTTCTTCTTCTTCAAGAACGGCGAGATCGTTTCGGTGATGGACGATTCGCAGCGTCAAGGAATGCAGGCGGCGCTGCACCTCTTCCTCTGGAAGGACGGATCGTTCGAATTCGATTTCGACAAGGTGCCGCCCGAGGGCACGCTCGGCGTCCCTACCGAAAACCTCCTCATGGAGGCCGCGCGCCAGATGGACGAGGCCGCGCGCGATCGCCTTCCGCTGGAGGGAGGCGAGGAGCGCGCGCCGGCGGTCGTGGAGAATCCGCTCGACGGCATCCGAGAGATCTTCGCGCGCATCGTCGACCGCGCGATGCCGCACGCCGCGCGAGCGCGTCGAGGAAAGGGAATCGACGGGCTCATCGCGCGGATGAACGAAGAGGAGGCCGACAGCCTTCAGCTGTTCTCGGGGCTGTCGCCACGGCTCGTCGCGCGGACTCGCGTGATCCCGCTCGAGGCCGCGCCGGTCGAGGCGTCCGACGTCGAACGCTTGATCCTCGCCGCGCTCGATCCGCTCGCGCGTCGCGAGCTCGAGCGAACCGGCGTCGCGGAGGGCGTGCTCGAGGCGTCGAACGGACTCGGGCTTCGCGCGGTTGCCACCGTGTATGGAGGTCGCCGCGCGCTTTCGCTGCACATGCCGCGAACCGTGCCGGCATTCCCCGAAAGCGATGCCGAAGTCCAATCGCTCCTCGAAGAGCTCCCGCTTTGTTTCCTCGCGTTCGGCGAGCCCGACTCCATCGCGACCGACTTTGCGGCGTCGGCGATTCATCACCTGTCCCAGATACGAAAGGTCGGGGCAGCGTGGTTCTCGCGACGTGCCGCGTATCGGTTCCCCGCCGACAAGGGATTCGTGGTGAGCTACCCGCTCGTGCCGGCGGATCGCGCGTCGCTGGCATTCGTATCGGCGGCGATCGATCGCGGCGCGCGCATCGTCGGCGTGGCCGACGCGTCGCCGGCGCTCTTGTCCGAGATCGCGCGGCGGACGCTCCTCTCCGGAGGAACGCTCGTCGCAACGGTGGATTCGACGCTCGCCGGATCCGGCTCGCCTCTCCGACTTCCGGCTCCGTTTGCCGAGCCGGTACGCGGTGCGTTCGAAGTGGCGCCCGGGGGCGAGGGCTCGCCGTTCACGGTGGTTTTCCATCCGCCCGCGGGGGAGAGCTGACGGCCACGCGACCGAGGCGCTATCATCTCCAGCCGAATGAATGCCTTTCGCCTTCGAACCTTCTCGCTGATCGTTCTCGTCGCGTTCCCTTTCCATTTCCCATCCGTGGCGGCGGCTCAGCCCACGATCGATCGGGTCGTTCGAACCGACGCGCCGATCGTCGTGGTTTACGGGGCCGCCGACGTCGACGCGCAGTTCCGCGAGCGGACGCGCGCGGACGCCGTCTCCCGATGGCTTGCCGCGATTCGTGACGGCGTTTCCTGCGAAGTGCGCGCGGCGCGCGACGTCACCGAGGAAATCCTGCGTTCGCACAATCTGGTCGTGCTCGGAACGGGACGTTCGAATGCGCTTCTCACGAAGCTCCAGGATCGACTGCCGCTGCGCGTGGGCGACGGCACGCTTCGCTTCGGCGACCGGGATCTCGAGGATCCGGAATCCGGAGTCGTGCTCGTGGCGGACAGCCCGTTCGCCACGAATCGCGTCGTGTTCATCGTCGCCGGTGCCGAAGAGCGCGGCATCGACGCGGCGCTCGCGCTCTTGCCCACCGAAACCGACTATCGCGTCGTGGTGGGAACCGACGTCGTGCGCGAGGGGAGGTTCGTTCGTGCTCGCGACGCGACGATCCCGGTGGCGGTCGACTCCGATTCGGACCGCGATCTCGAGACCGAGCGTGGGCGCCTTCTCGACGGCGTGCGCGCGCTCTCGGATCTCTTCGTCGATCGGTATCGAATCGCGATCGAGTTGCACCCCGACATCGCAACCGCGGACGCGGCGGTGGCGCTCGAGCTTCGAAACGCATCGACTCGACCGATCCCGTTCGGCGCCGTGAAGCTCTTCCTCGGGCCGTCGGCTCGCCCGGACGCGCTGGAGATCGCAGGCAAGCCACAGCGACTCGCCACGCGGACGGTTCCCGGGATCGGCTCCGTGCTCACGGCCGACGCGGCGCCGGCTTTCGGGCCAGGGGAGACCGTGGAAGTGATCGTCCGATACGGACTGCGCCACGACGTCGGCCCGCGGCGCGTCGGAGAGATCGTCGCGGGCGGGATGCAAGCGAGCCCGGCGTTCGATCTGGTGAGCGGCGAGATTCGATTGCTTCCCGAGAGCGGCTGGTACCCCACGCCGTTTCCCCTCGCGTTCGCCGCCCGCACGGGGCGCTCCGGGGCCGCGCCCATCCTGCTTCGCGTGTCCACCAACAGCGACGGAGACGTGGCCGTTTCGTCGGGCGAGCGCGTCGGCGATCCCGACGTGGCGCGACGAACGCATACCTATCTGTGGAAGCTCTCGACTCCGGGCCTTCCCGTCTTGATTGCCGGATCCTTCCGCACGAAGGCATCGTCGCGAGGAGGCATCGACGCCATCGTTCCCGACGATTTCGCCGACTCCGAGGACGCGGAGGAATCGCGGATCGGGACGCTCCTCGAGTCGATGGCCGAGATGCGGCGCTTCTACTCGGAGAAGCTCGGAGGAGGCTCGGCGTCTCTCCGCGTCGTCGTCGCGAGCGAGGCTTCGGGAGCGGCCGCCGTGGCGGGAGACCTGATCCTCGTGGATCCGGCGTTTCTCGGCGCCGAGGGTGCGGCGCGGGAGTCGGCGCTCGCGACGGAGATCGCGCGAACTTGGCTCGGCTTCGGCGCGTTTCCGGTCGGGCCCGGCCTCGGAGTCCTCGCGGACGGCGCGCCGACGTACCTCGCGAGCCGGTTCGTCGCGACGAAGCGCGGCGCCGCCGCGAGTGCGAAGTTCTTCGACGTGCTCGCATCCGCGTACGAGACGATCGCGCGCACCGATCGGCCGCTCGCGGGACTGAAGCCGGGCGATCGGTCGTATCGACGAAGCGGCGCGACCCGCGGCGCCTGGTTTCTTCGCGCGCTCGCGACGGACCCCGCGGCTGTACCGCTCGACGCGGCGCTCGCCGCGCTGGGCGGCGACTCTCGCGGACGCGACGTGTCGCTCGAGATGCTGCGCGAGGCGTTCTCGCGCGGGGTCGCGGGCGACGACGTCGATCGGATCGCGCGCGCATTCCACGAGTGGACGGAAGGGACGGGTGTGCCCGATCTCTCGCTCGATCGTGACGCCGAGGGTGTCCTTCGCGTGCGAAATCGCGGCGCCGTGTCGACGGCCGTGACCGTCGAGATCACGGCCGGCACCGAGACGCGGCGAATCCGCGTGCGCGTCGCCGCCGGCGCCGACACGGCGCTGCCGCCCGCGCCGAACGTGACCGCCGCGCTCCTCGACCCGGACCACGAAGTGCTCGACTTCGACCGTTCGGACGACGTTTGGCCCGGTCCGGCAATTCCCGATCGCGACGTGCGCGAATTCGTGAAGGCCCTCGACGCCGCGTTCCTGCGCGGCGACGTCGACTTCCTCGACCGCGTCGTCGACCCCGGCGTGCCGAAGAAGGACCGCGGCGCCGTGCTCGCGCCGCTGGCGCAGATCGTCGCCGTGCTGGTTCGCGGCAAGGCGACGGCGATGCACAGCGAGGTCGAGCGCGTGACCCCGAACGCCGACGGCACCCTTCGCGTCTTCGTGAAAGCCGAGCTGGCCCTCGAAAAAGGAGCCGTGAAGGGCGAGATCGTATACCGACTGCGTTCTTTGGCGAAGTCGGCGGCGCTCGCGATCACGGCCGTGGAGAGGCTCAAGATTTGACGGGCGGCGGAACGACGGACGAGGAGGGGAGTCGATTGGCGCAGCGACGCCTGTTCCGGACGGTGACGACGATCGGGTTCATGTTGTCGGCGCTCGTGCTGGCCGCATTCGTCGTGATCCTGCTCGGGCGCCGCGGCGGTGGCCGCTCGCACCCGAACGTGATCTTCATTGCGGTCGACACGCTGCGCGCCGACCGCCTCGGCTGCTACGGGGCGAAGCCCGGTCTCACGCCGCACATCGACGCCATCGCCGAGCAATCGACGCGCTTCACGCACACGCTGAGCCCGTGCAACTCGACGTCCTCGTCGTTCGCGTCGCTCCACACCGGGACCTACTTGAAGACGCACGGCGTGATCCAGCTCTCGACGTTCGGCTACAAGCTCGAGCCGAAGATGAAGACGTTCGCGGAGTACTTGAAGGACGAAGGCTATTGGGCGCTCGGCGCCGTGAGCGCCGACCATCTCGATGCGGAGATCTCCGGGCTCGGCCAGGGCTTCGACCGGTATCTCGACTTCGTGGCCAAACCGCAGGCCACTCCCGACGAGCCGCCCGACGTGAAGCAGCCGGCCGCCGTCACGACCGACCGCGTCCTCGGCGCGCTCGGCGAATGGAGGAAGTCACCCGACCGATCCAAGCCGCTCTTCCTCTTCGTCCATTATTTCGACGCGCACTGGCCCTACGTGCCGCCGGCGCCTTGGGACTCGCAGCACTGGAGCGGCGAGCGCCCCGAGCGCGAGCTGATCTACTCGACGGACTTCGGGCGCGCGGCGGACAAGGCAAAGTGGAAGGACTACTTCGTCTCTCAGTACGAGGCCGAGATCGCCTACGCCGATCACGAGATCGGTCGCCTTGTCGACGGGCTTCGCGAGATGGGGCTCTGGGATCGATCGTTCGTGATCTTCACCGCCGACCATGGCGAGAACCTCGGCGAGCATGGCCTCTACTTCAACCACCAGAGGATGTATCGCCCGGTCACGAACGTGCCGATGCTCCTTCGCCTTCCGGGCCAGACGACCGCCGTGGTTTCCGACGCGCTCGTGCAGGGCATCGACCTCATGCCGACCGTGCTCGACGGGATCGGCGTTCGCGTTCCGCCGAACGACGTCGACGGAAAGAGCCTGATGGATCTCCTGGAAGGGCGGCGAAAGTGGATTCATCAGGAGATCTTCAGCGAAGGCGCCGGCGAAAAAGAGAAGGTGGTCCAGAACGCGACCCACAAGCTCACGCACCTTCCGCTGCCGCACCAATCCGATCGTCGCAGTTTCGAGCTGTACGATCTGGTCGCGGATCCCGGCGAGACGCGAAACCTCGCGTTCGAAGCGAGCGCGGCATCGACTCGCGCCGCTCTGTGGAACAAGCTCGTCGAGTTCGTCGGGACGCGCGAAGTTCACGTGCGATTCGGGCCGACGGGTGCGAAGCGGCGCTATCACGCATCCATCCGGGGGCTGAAGAGTCGAATCACGAACGCGGACGTGATGATCGACTTCGAGGAGGGCGACACCGCGCGCGTCGAGTCGTCCGGCGAGATCGTCGTCGACTGCAACGCGGGTGGGGGCGACGCCGACGAACTGAAGCTCCTCCTCGACGACTCCGCCAGCCTCACGATCAACGCGTCCGCGGATGGCGCTCCGCTTCGCAACGAGGATCTTTCGATCGACGGTCATCCGTTCGAGCGAACGCAACTGCCGTACGTGGTCGACTGGGATCCGGCCGACACGACGCTTGCGACGCCGCTCGCCCCGTCGACGCCGGAAGCGGTGCTCGAGCGCGACGAGAACGCGACCGGGGGCAGCACGCGATTTCGCCTGACGGTTGGAGTCGCGGGCGGGGACGCGCGTGTGCACGCCCGAATCGTCGGTGATCTCGACGATGTCACGGCTCCCGAAGGGGGCGCAATCGTGCGATCGTTCGACAACCTCCGAGTCATCCTCGACGCGCCGCCGCCCCAGGCGACGTTTCGCTTTGCGCTCGACCGCGACGAAACGCGTCTCTTCTTCAATCCGATCATCGGCGACCGTAAGGTCGCGCCCGCCGACGTCGCCGTGAGGTTCCCGATCCATTTCGCGACCGCGTCGCTGCCCGTGCCGTTCGCGTACTCGGCGATCTACCGGTTCGTGACGGGAGACGTCGCGAAGCCGTTCGAGGCGCCGGTCACCCTCTTCCGCGTCGGTGGCTTCGCCCGCGATCCCATGGATCCGAGCAAGTTGCCGCCGGACGTACGGAAGCGATTGAAGGCGCTCGGCTACATCGGTGGGTGAGCGCGAACGCGCGTTCGCATTTCGTTCTTGCAAGCGTCTCGCCGGCTGCTAACCTACCCGTCCATTTTCCAACCGATCGAGTTCATGCGGTGCCCGGGATCCGGGTTCTGGGTTAATCACCGATTTGGCCGCGGCTCCCGCCGCGGGCCGGCTCGACCGGGTTTTCGCGGCGCGTCGTGCGGTTTGGCTGACGAACCGATTCCGGATGGCGATGAGCACGTTGGAGACGGCAGCGGTGATCCTGGCAGCGGGCGCGGGCACGCGCATGAAATCGGACGTGCCGAAAGTCCTGCACCGCGTGTGCGGCCGGCCGATGCTCCGGTTCGTGCTCGACGTCGCGAAAGCCGCGGCACCTTCGCGCCAGGTGGTCGTCGTCGGCTCCGGCAAGGACGACGTGGTCGCCGCGTTCGCGAAGAGCGGCGCCGAGTTCGCCGAACAAAAGCTGCAGCTCGGGACCGGCGATGCATTGAAGGCCGCGCGTGAGAGGCTCGCGGATTTCCGCGGGACGCTGCTCGTGCTGTCGGGCGACGTCCCGCTGGTGAGAGCCGCGACGCTGCAGGCCCTCCTCGACGCGCATCGGGCGGCCAAGAACGACGCGACGGTGCTCACGGTGCGGCGCGACGATCCGCAGGGATACGGTCGGATCCTTCGCGACGAAAACGACGATTCGTTCGCCGGCATCCTCGAAGACGCCGAGGCCGCGGAATCGATCCTCCAGATCAAGGAAGTCAACGCCGGGCTCTACGCGTTCGAAGCGCCGCAGATCTTCTCGCACCTCGAGAAGCTGCGAGCGAACAACAAGAAGCGCGAGTACTTCCTCACCGACGCGATCGCCGAGATCCGGCGATCGGGCGGACGAGTCGGTACCTTCGAGGCCGCGGATGCGGACGAGGTCGCGGGCGTGAACACGCGCCGCGAACTCGCGCGCGTGGCGTCGGTCATGCGCCGCCGCATCCTCGATCGGTTGATGGACGAAGGCGTCACGATCCTCGATCCGTCGACGACGTACGTCGACGCGGACGTGACGATCGGCAAGGACACCGTGATCTTGCCCTTCACGGCGATTCGCGGCGACGTGACGATCGGCCAAGGCTGCGAGATCGGCCCGTTCGCACACGTTCGCGACGGCGCTCGGCTCGAGGACAAGGTCGAGATCGGCAACTTCGTCGAGGTGAAGAAGAGCACGATCGGCGCGCGCACGAAAGCCAAGCACCTTGCGTACGTCGGCGACGCGGAAGTGGGCGCCGGCGCGAACATCGGCGCGGGCACGATCACCGCGAACTTCGACGGCAAGGCGAAGCACGTGACGCACATCGGCGATGGCGCGTTCGTCGGCAGCGGCACGATCATCGTCGCGCCGGCGACGGTCGGTAGGAACGCCGTCACCGGTGCCGGATCGGTGGTCACGCGCGGGACGGAGATCCCGGCGGGGGAGACGTACGTGGGCGTTCCGGCTAGAAAGCACCTCAAGAAGAGAGGGTGAGTGGATGGACCGGTACAACGACCTCCAGGTGTTCGCGGGCAACGCGAATCCTGCGCTCGCCGAGAAGATCTGCGAGTACCTCGACATCCCGCTCGGCGATGCGTACGTGGGACGGTTCCCGGACGGCGAAATCGACATCAAGATCAACGACGACGTGCGAGGCTCGGACGTCTTCGTGATCCAGCCGACGTGCGCACCGGTCAACGAGAACCTCGTCGAGCTGGTGCTGATGGTCGACACACTGAAGCGCGCGTCGGCCGAACGGATCACCGCGGTGATTCCGTATTACGGCTACGCGCGAAAGGATCGCAAGGACGAGGGGCGCGTGCCGATCTCGGCAAAGCTCATGGCGGACCTCCTCACGACGGCGGGTGCGCAGCGCATCCTGACGCTCGACCTCCACGCGACGCAGATCCAGGGCTTCTTCAACATCCCGGTCGGCCACCTCTACGCGGCGACCGTGTTCCTGAAGCACTTGAAGTCGCTGAAGCTCGACAACCTGTGCGTCGTCGCGCCGGACGTGGGATCGATCAAGCTCAACCGCCGGTACTCGCGCGACCTGAAGGGCGACCTGGCGATCGTCGACAAGCGACGCATCACGCCGCAGTCGGCCGAGGTCGTGAACATCATCGGAAACGTCACGGGGAAGAACGTCGTCATCGTCGACGACATGATCTCGACGGGCGGATCGATCACCGAGGCCGCGAAGGCCGTGAAGTCGCGCGGCGCGAAGGACGTTTATCTATGCGCGACGCACGCCGTCTTGTGCGGCGGCGCCGTGGAGAAGCTGAACACGACCGACGTGCAACGGATCATCGTGACCGACACGATCCCGCTCGGTGAGAAGCAGGTGAAGAACCTCGATGTGTTGACGATCGCTCCGCTTCTCGGCGAGGCGATCCGGAGAATCCATCGATCGGAATCGGTGAGTTATCTCTTCGAGTGACGACGACGAAGTCTTCGATGCGCGACAAAAGGTCTGACTAGAGAGTCGCAGGGACTGGGACAAGTAAAAGAAAGGGTCGAGCCATGACAACCGCTACGAAGGGGACGCACGGCACGCCGGTTCTCGAAGCCACGGTGCGCGCCGAGCTGGGAAGCAACGCGTGCAAGCACGTGCGCGCGAAAGGGCTCGTGCCCGGAGTCGTCTACGGCCTCAAGAAGGAGGCGCAGTCCATCAGCCTGCCGCGAAAGCCGCTCGAGGAAGTCGTTCAGCGCGGGGCGCGAATGATCGAGCTGCGCGTCGGCGGGCAGAGCGATCGCACGATCATCAAGGAAGTGCAATTCGACGTCTTCGGCGAAGAAGTTCGCCACGTCGACTTCGAGCGCATCGCGCTCGACAAGACGATCGTCGTGCGCATTCCGCTCGAGTTCGAAGGCATCGCAAAGGGACAGGCCGACGGCGGTACCGTCGCTCACCAGTTGAACGACATCGAGGTCGAGTGCTTGCCCGACGCCATCCCGGACAAAGTCGTCGTCGACGTGACGCCGCTCATGATGGGCGAGACGTTCCACTTGAAGGACATCAAGATGCCGGCCGGGGTGAAGGCCGTCGGCAATCCGGAGGCGATCGTCGTTTCCGTGAACCTCCCGACCCTCGTCGTTCCGGAAGTCGCGCCGACCGAGGAAAAGCTCGAGCCGGAGGTGATCAACGCGAAGCCGGCGAAGGAAGAGGAAGGCGAGGAAGGCGCGGCGGGCGAGAAGGCGCCGAAGGCGAAGGACAAAGAAAAGAAGTAGTTTTCGGGCCGGATGTCCGCGAGCTGCGCCGACACGACATCGATGTCGCCGCACGCGGATGGCGCGCGCGGCGCACGCCGCGGGGCAGGCCGGGAAGGCGTACACGAGAGGAATAGGTGAAAGTGGTCCTCGGGATCGGAAACGTCGGAGCGGAGTACGAGGGAACTCGACACAACGTCGGCTTCGCCGTCGTCGACCGGCTCGCGGCCCGTTTCAAGGCGCGGCCGCGCGCTCCGGGTGCCACCGCACTCGTCGCTCGGATGCGACCGTTCGGCGAGGACGTCGTCCTGTCCAAGCCCGGCGACTTCGTGAACCGCAGCGGCGAAACGGCCGAGCGGCTCCTGCGAAAGGGCAGCGGCACGCCGGCCGATCTCTTGGTCGTGTGCGACGACATCAATCTCCCGCCGGGTCGGATCCGCATCCGCTCGGGCGGCAGCGACGGTGGACACAAAGGCCTGCGCTCGATCATCGCCGCGCTCGGGACGGATGCCTTTCCCCGGCTTCGGGTCGGGGTCGGACTTCCGCCGGCGCACGTGGACGCCGCCGAATGGGTGCTCGAAGGGCCGACCGCGGAAGAGAAACCCCTCGTCGCGGAGGCGGTCGAACGCGCGGTCGAAGCCGTGGCGTACTGGCTACAAGAAGGTCGTTTGGATGCGTGCATGAGTCGCTATAATGCGTAACTTTCCTATCGGGTTGACGTCATCCCAGGAGGACTTGCGTTGAGCCACTATGAAGGACTCTTCCTATTCGCCAGCCGGGAAAACAAGCCGGACTACGTCGGCGTGGAACAACACGTCAACGAGGTGATGGCCAAGTACGGCGCGAAGCCGATCAAGGCGCAGAAGTGGGCGGAACGCAAGCTGTCGTACGAGGTGAAGCGGAATCGTCGCGGCGCGTATCTCCTCGTTTACTTCGACGTCGACTCGGCGCGCCTCCCCGAGATCCGTCGTGACTTCCAGATCTCAGAGCGGATCCTCCGCCACAACATCCTCGCGTGCGAGGAGATCCCGGCCGAGCTGCCGGAGTTCATGGAGTTCAAGGAAGAGCCGCTCGGCGGCGACGATTTCCGCGGTCGCTGGAGCAGCGGACGCAGCGGCGGATTCGATCGCGGTGGGCCGCGCGGTCCTCGCCGAGGCGACGGCCCGGGCGACGGCGGAGACATGGGTGGCGGTCAACCCGTGGGCTCGGCCGACATGGGTTCGTCGCGAGGCTGACGGCTGGTGAATCCTCACACGATCGAACGCACGAGTCGGTGACGACGAGAAAGGGAATCGAGAGTGAACGGCAACAAGAGGTATTCGAGCTTCGGTGACCGCGGACGATGTCGGTTCTGCCGCACGAAGACGACGCGAGTGAACTTCAAGGACTTCCCGCAGTTGATGAAGCTGTGCACGACCCAGGGCAAGCTCTTCTCGAGAAAGCGCTCCGGGAACTGCGCGCGACATCAACGCCAAGTGAAGTTGGCCGTGAAAGTGGCGCGGCGCATGGCGCTGATGCCGTACATGGCCGGCTAGCCGACGCCCGTCGGCGGAATCCGAAACCGAAGACGATCGAGATCGAAAGGAACCACGAGATGCGCTTGCTCCTTCGAGAAGACATCGAGAAGCTCGGGCAACGCGGCGAAGTGGTCGACGTGAGGGTCGGCTACGCGAGGAACTTCCTCTTGCCGCGCGGCTACGCGATGGCGGTGACGCCGGAGAACCTGCGCCGGCTCGAGCTGGAGAAGAAGAAGCTCTCGATGCGCGAGGCTCAGCGCACCGAGGAGCTGGCCGCGTTCGCGAAGCGCCTCGACGGGGCGTCGTGCACGATCGAGGTCAAGGCGGGGGCAGAGGGTCACCTCTACGGCTCGGTCAGCGAGAAGATGATCGCCGACGCATTCAAGAAGGGCGGCATCGAGATCGACGAGCGCGCCATCCGCCTCGAGAAGGCCATCAAGGAGACGGGGCCGCACGAGGTCTCCGTCGTCCTCCATGGCGACATCACCGCGAAGGTGAAGGTCTGGGTCATCGAAGCGACCGAGGAGAAGGGTTAGCGATTCGGCGTAGCGCGACCTTCGACGGATCGATGACCGGCAGTCGGCGGTCGCGAGTGTTTGGAACCGGAGAGCGGCTGAGCGCCGGGCAAGGGCATCGCCTGGTGCGCCGGGATCGGGACTGCGGCATCCCGCCGAGTCGTCCCGACCGGCAGCCTGAAGGGGAGGGCCATGGCGGCGGAAGGCAGCATTCTCGATCACGTCCCGCCTCAGAACGTCGAGGCTGAAGCGTCGCTTCTCGGTTCGATCCTTCTTTCCGGCGACGTCCTCGGCGACGTCGTGCAGAAGATCCGCCCCGAGGACTTCTATAAGACGTCTCATCGCGAACTCTACGAGATCCTGCGCGATCTCTACGACAATCACCAGGCGATCGATCTGGTCATCGTCAAGAACGAGCTCGAACGTCGATCTCAGCTCGCGAAGCTCGGAGGCGTCGAGGCGCTCGTTCAGCTCGCCGAGACGGTTCCGTCGGCGGCGAACGCGGACCACTACGCCGAGATCGTCCGCGAGAAGGCGGCGGTGCGATCCCTGATCGCGGTGACGACGCAGATCCTCCGCGAGGCCTACGAGAGCGGGTACACGAGCAAGGATCTCCTCGATCGGGCCGAGCAGCTCATCTTCAGCTGCTCGCGGAGCGACGGCGCGGGCGAGACCATGCACATCGGCGACCTCCTCAAGGCCACGTTCGAGCGCATCGACAAACTGCAGGACAATCGCGGTCGCCTCACCGGCTTGCCGACGGGGTTCATCGACCTCGACGACATGACGTCTGGCCTGCAGCCCGGAGAGCTCGTCGTCGTCGCCGGCCGGCCGAGCATGGGAAAGACGTCGTTCGTGTTGAACATCGCCGACCACGCCGCAGTCGACGAAGGACGCGGGGTCCTGATCTTTTCGCTGGAAACGTCGAAGCTCCAGGTCGCGCAGAACGTCCTGTGCGGGCGCGCGCGCATCGACGCGCACAAGATGCGAAAAGGCGAGATCGGCGAGGACGACTGGTCGAATCTCACGCTGGCGGCGGGGAAGCTCGACGAGGCGAAGATTTTCATCGACGACACGGCCTCGCTGACGCCGGTCGGACTCAAGGCAAAGGCTCGTCGCTGCAAGGCGAAGCACGACATCGGTCTCGTGATCGTCGACTACCTGCAGCTCATGGACGCGCCGATGGGCGAGAACCGGCAGCAGGAGATTTCCGTGATCTCTCGATCGCTGAAGGCGCTCGCTCGCGAGCTGGAAGTGCCGGTCATCGCGCTGTCGCAGCTCAATCGCGCGGTCGACAGCCGCGACGACCACCGGCCTCGGCTGTCCGATCTTCGCGAGTCGGGCGCGATCGAGCAGGACGCCGACCTGATCCTCGCGCTCTACCGCGAGGAGTACTACGACCCGAAGGAAACGAACAAGGGACTCGCCGAGGTGCTCGTGCTCAAGCAGCGAAACGGGCCGGTCGGCCGCGTCCAGCTGACGTTTCTCGCCTCGTACCTGCGATTCGGGAATCTCGCGTACCAATCGGCCGGAGTCTCGTAATCCCACGGCCATGCTCGGCCGCTTGACCCGACACGCGTCGCGCCCCATCGTCGCGACGAATCGGTCGGCCGTGGCCGCTCTCGTCGCGTGCTGGCTCGTACTGGTTGCGGAACGCACGCTGGCGCAACCGACGCCGGGCCCTAAGAAAATCGTCACGAAGCTCGAGTTCGAGGGCAATCGCGAGATCAAAGAAGCGGCGATTCGAGTGAAGATCAAGACGCGCGAAGGGGGCGAGTACGACGAGGAGATCCTCAACCAGGACGTGCGAAGCC
Source organism: Planctomycetota bacterium (assembly GCA_016178505.1). GTDB lineage: Bacteria > Planctomycetota > JACOTG01 > JACOTG01 > JACOTG01 > JACOTG01. The sequence continues at coordinate 24,191 of JACOTG010000267.1, read as the reverse complement.
TGTACTCGGCGTTCGACCTCGCCGACGTGCAGTACTACCGCGAGTCGTACGAGGGCGGCTTCAAAGTGCGCTTCGTTCTCGTCGAGAGCCCGCTGATCACCTCGGTGAAGTTCAAAGGGCTCGACGAGCTCTCCGAAAAGGACCTCGACGACGTCATCGACGTGAAGAAGGGTCAATTCCTCAGCGAGCGACGGCTCCACGAGGAAGCCCTCGAGGTCCAGCGACTCTATCGCAGCAAGGGCTACACCTTCGCCGAGGTCGACTATCGCCTCGAGCCGAGTCCGAGCAAGTTCAAGAAGGGGTACGACGTCACCATCGACATCGTCGAGGGACCGAAGGTGACCGTCAGCGACATCACGTTCGTCGGCAACAAGGCGCTTCGCGCGAGCCAGATCAAGGACGTGATGGAGACGAAGGAATCGACGCTCTTCACGAAGGGGCTCTTCGACGAGCGCGCGTTTCACCAAGACGTGGTCGCGGTGAAGAACGCGTTTCGCGGCGAGGGCTACCGTGACGTCGACGTCGAGATCGATCGCATCGATTTCACCGCGGACAAGACGAGCGTGTCGCTTCGCCTCCGCATCGTCGAGGGCGGAAGGTACTTCGTGAAGTCGGTGAACGTCGCCGGCAACACCGTCTACACGACGGCCGAGCTGATGGCGAAGGTGAAGCTGAAACCGGGCCAGCCCTACCTCTACGAGCGGCGCGACGGCGACAAGGACGCGATCACGCGGCTCTACCAGGACAACGCCTACGTGAGGTGCGACGTCACGCCGAAAGAGACGTTCAGCCAATCGACCAACGAGGTGGACGTCGTCTACGAGATCAAGGAAGGCAAGAAGTACAAGGTCGGCGACATCAAGATCACCGGCAATCGTCTCACGAAGGACGACGTTATCCGGCGGGAGTTGTCGTTCTATCCGGGCGAGCCCGTGAACGTCGGCGAGGTTCGGAAGAGCTTCTATCGCCTCCTGGCGCTCGGCTACTTCGACATCGAGGGCGGATTGAAATTCGACCCCGAGTTCTCCGTGAACGAGGGCATTCAGGACTGGACGATCGGCGTGAAGGAAGGACGCACCGGCAACCTCCGGTTCGCCGCCGGAGTCGGCTCGGACTCGGGCATCATCGGCCAGATTTCGATCTCGAAGAAGAACTTCGACATCGCGGACCTCCCCGACAGCTTCTCCGACCTCATCGACGGCGAAGCGTTCACGGGCGCCGGTCAGACGATCTTCCTCGACATCGCGCCGGGCACGCAGGTTTCGCAGATCGGCGTCGGGTTTCGCGAGCCGCACGTCGCTGGAACCGACAACTCGTTCGGCATCGATCTCTTTCGACGGTTCCGAACGCGAAGCTCCTACGACGAGACGCGGACGGGAATCGATCTCTCGGTCGGCCGCTACCTCGAGAAGTTCAGCCGAGACATCTCCGTCGAGATGCGATTCCGAAACGAGATCGTGAAGATCTCGAACATCGACGACGACCTCGCGAGAGTTTGCGACCGGCGCCCCGACGAAGTTTCCGATTGCAACGCGGTGGGACTGAACCGCGTCGTCGCGATCGGTCCCTCGCTCAACTGGCGAAAGATCGACAACCCGCTGTCGCCCTCGGACGGTTACGAGCTCGGCGTTTCGTACGAGATCGGCGGCGGAATCCTCGGCGGCAACACCGACATGAACCGTGCCGTTGTGGACGTGGCGCGCTACTTTCCCGTCTACGAGCAGGAGGACGAGTTGCGCCACGTGCTGGCCGCGCGATTCCACCTCGGGTGGGAGAGCGGGTTCGGCGACTCGCCGACCGTCCCGATCTACGAGCGGTTCTTCGCCGGCGGTCGATCGAGCCTGCGCGGATTCCAGTTCCGCGGAGCCGGCCCGCACAAGAAGGGCGAGCCGGTGGGCGGCCAGGGCCTCGCGACCGGCGCGTTCGAATACTCGATCCCGATCTACGAGGAGATCTTCCGCGGCGTGCTCTTCACGGACTACGGCACCGTCTCGCCGACGTTCGGCGAGCTGTCGCTCTCGAAGATGCGCGTTTCGGTCGGCTTCGGCGTGAGGTTTCGCGTGCCGTTCCTCGGGCCCGTGCCGTTCGCGTTCGACTTCGGCTTCCCGATTCGCAGCGAGGCGGGCGACGAGCGACAAGTCGTGTCGTTCAGCCTCGGCGAGGTTTTCTTCTGACCCAAACGAAAGTCCTGGAGGTGACGTCATGATTCGAAATCTTCGTTCGAAGCTCGGCTCTCTCGCCGCGATCGTCGGCGGCACGGCGCTTCTCGTCGGGCTCGCGATCGTGATCGGCCAAGTCGCCGTCGCGCAGGCGGACGACACGAAGAAGCCACCGACGCCCTCGACGCCGAAGACCGCGCCGTCGCTCGCGGGAAAGGTCGTGTTCGTCGACATCGAGGACGCGATCAACGGCTACAAGAAGACGAAGGAGCTGAAGGACAAGCTGCAGAAGGAGTACTCCGACAAGAAGAAGGAGTATGAGGAGGCGGTGAAGAAGATCGCCGAGGACGCGGACGAGCTTCAGCTCCTCTCGGCGCAAAGCAAGGAATACAAGGCCAAGCAGCGCGATCTGCGCCTGCGCGCGCTGACGAACGAGATGGACAAGAAGATCGTCGAGGAGGGGACCGACGAGGGCCTGGGCTCGCTCTACAAGGAAGTCTACGGGACGATTCGGACGACGCTCGCCACGATGGCGCAAGCCGAGGGGTGGGCCGCCGTTCTCGTCGTGAACCGCAAGGATCTGCAGGCTTCGGGCGAAAAAGGAGTGACGGCGGCGATCGCAGCCCGCACGGCGATCTGGTTCGACCCGGCGACCGACGTCACCGATCGACTTCTCGAAAAGCTCAACCAATAACGAAGGATTCGACGGGGATCGGCGATGGCGTCTCGTCCGGAGAGCCCAGCGCAAATTGACTTTGCACCGCTCCGCGGCTACTTTTTTGGCCCGAGCAGGGACGTTGGCGTGTCTTTTTCGATGCGCTCCGAAACTCGTCTAGAGAAACCGGTGCGTACGCAGCACACGATTCGAAACGTCGTTCGCGTCTCCGGCGTGGGCCTCCACACGGGAGAGACGACGACGTTGACGTTGCGTCCCGCGGAAGCCAACTCCGGCGTCGAGTTCGTGAGAACCGACGTCATCGAGAAGACCCACATCCCCGTCTGCGTCGAGAGCCTCGGCGAGCGCGCCCGGCGAACCACTCTCGAGAAAGACGGAGTCGAGGTGCAGACCGTCGAGCATCTGCTCGCGGCGCTCTCCGGTCTCGCCGTCGACAACCTCGTCATCGAGATCACCGGTGCCGAAGTCCCCGGCATGGACGGCTCGTCGAAGCCGTTCGTCGAGCTGCTGCGAAGCGCCGGGATCGTGGATTTGCGCGCGCCGCGCCGGTCGTTCGTGGTCGAGCAGCCGATCCTGGTGAAGAACGGCGAGTCGACGCTGATGGCGAGCCCGCCTCTCCAAAAAGAGTCACTGTCGATCGATTACACGCTCGACTATTCGTCGAAGTCCGTCCCGACGCAGAACGTCAACCTCACGGTCAACGAAGAGGAGTTTCTCGAGCGGATCGCGCCGGCTCGCACCTTCATCCTCCAATCCGAGGCGCAGCACTTGAAGGAGGCCGGACTCGGCAAGGGCGCGACCCACGAGAACACGTTGGTGATCGGGCAGAACGGGGTCGTGCAGAACAACCGCTTGCGGTTCGAGGACGAGTTCGTTCGCCACAAGGTGCTCGATCTCATCGGCGACCTCTTCCTCGTGAATGCCGATCTCAAGGCGCACGTCACGGCGATCCGCACCGGACATCGCGACAACGTCGAGCTGGCACGTCGAATCACGAGCGCCATGCGCCAGCAGGAGAACCAGGGCATCCTGCAGCGCGACAGCGGCCTCGACATCAAGGCGATCATGCGGATCATCCCGCACCGCTATCCGTTCCTGTTCATCGATCGCGTCATCGAGATCGAGGGCTATCGTCGCGCGGTCGGCATCAAGAACGTGTCGATGAACGAAGCCTTCTTCCAGGGGCACTGGCCGGACCAACCGGTGATGCCGGGCGTCTTGCAGATCGAGGCGATGGCGCAGCTCGCCGGCGTCCTCCTGTATCGAAAGCTCGAGAACACCGGCAAGACCGCGGTCCTCCTCGCCATCGACCACGTGAAGATGCGACGGGCCGTCGTCCCCGGCGATCAGCTCCGCCTCGAGGTCGAGGCGCTTCGCGTGAAGGCGCGAACCGGCTACGTCGTCGGCCGCGCGCTGGTGAACGACAAGCTCACGTGCGAAGCGCGCATGAAGTTCATGCTGGTCGATTCGGATCAGCGCTCGGTCGAGTCGTGACCGCGCGCTTGCGCGTCGCCGTCGTCGGCGTCGGGCGCCTCGGCCGTCACCACGCGCGAATCTACTCGCAGATGCCGGACGTCGAGCTCGTCGGCGTCGTGGACGTCGCACCCGAAGTCGCCGCGTCGGTCGCCGCCGAGCGCGGGACGCGCGCGTTCCACGACGTATGCGATCTTCCGCCGATCGACGCGGTGTCGGTCGCGGTGCCGACGCGCGAGCACCTCGCGGTCGGCCGCCACTTCCTCGAGCGCGGCGTGGCGACGCTCGTCGAGAAGCCGCTCGCGTCGACCGTCCCCGAGGCGAAGGCGCTCGTGGATCTCGCGCGCGAGAAACGAACGCCGCTCCAGGTCGGGCACGTCGAACGGTTCAACCCCGCGGTGATCGCGATCGAGAAGCTCGGGCTCGTGCCGCGCTTCATCGAGGTGCACCGGCTCTCGCCGTTCCCGTTTCGCTCGGTGGACATCGGCGTCGTCCTCGACGTCATGATCCACGACATCGACATCGTGCTGCACCTCGTGCGCTCGCCAATCGAGCGCGTCGACGCCATCGGCGTGAACGTCCTCTCGGCGCACGAGGACATCGCGAACGCGCGGCTGCTCTTCGAGAACGACTGCGTGGCAAACCTCACCGCGAGCCGCGTCTCGGCGCGCACCGAGAGGAAGATCCGCATCTTCTCGGAGGACTGCTACGTCTCGCTCGACTACGAGAAGAAGCACGGCGTGGTCTACCGGAAGTCGCGCGAGCTTCGCGAAGGCACGATCCATCCCGAGTCGATCGACCCGAAGACCGTCACCGATCCGCAGGCGTTCCTCCTCGAGAACCTCATCGAGGCGACGGAGCTGGACCTCACCGATCACGAGCCGCTGCGCGCGGAGCTGGAGTCGTTCGTGGCGTGCGCGCGCGCGCGAGTCGAGCCGGTCGTCTCGGGCGAGCATGGCCTTCGCGCGATCACCACGGCCACTCAGATCCTCGACACGATCCGCGACTTCGCGAAGCGGAGCGGGAAGCAGTAGGTCCCGACGCCGCCCGTCGCCGCAGCCGCGATCGACGAAGTTCACGCGAGAATCGGACAACCCAGGCCGTAGGCTGAATTCGCTAGGCGGAACTTCGCGTCAATCGGTAGGATCATCGTTCAGCTCGGCCGAACCGCGAGGTCGTGGAGGAGGCCAAGAGTGTTCCTGGGATTCGTTTCGACGAGCCGATTGACTGCGATTCTCGCGGCCACTTCGGCTCTCGCCGGACCGGCGATCGCGAACGACGTTGCATCGCCCGCCGTGAGCGTGAGCGTCGGCACGATCGACATCGGGCAGGGATTTCGAGTCGTCGTGTCGGGTCGGCCGCGGACGCCATTCGCATTGGCGGTCTCGCTCTACCCCGGTTCGATCCACACGCGCTACGGCACGCTTTGCCTGAATCCCCGCAGGACGTTCGTGATTCAAGACGCCATCTTCCGAAGGAACGATCCTCCGCTCGATGATACCGGCCACTACGATCGTTCATTCTCCGTCATGGACGATCCAATGCTTCTGGGTAGACACCCAACGTTTCAGGCGATTATCGTCGACCCGAACGCTCCACATGGACTTTCGTTGTCTCGCAGCGAGACCCGCGTCGTCGGAAACGGGAGCCGGGGGGACTTTCGCGGAGCCGTGATAGGGTTTCATCCCGGGGAGCGTGTTTCTTTTGGTGGGGCTCTCGGGGACGTCGACAGCGATGGCGATGTGGATTTGATCATCAACAAGGACAGTGGAATGACATTGCTACTGAACGACGGGACCGGTTCGTTCGCAGATGGCACCCATGGGTCCACGACCGGAATTCCCGCCGGCGCGAGCAGATTCGGGGCGGTGAAGTTGGTGGACGTCGATCTGGATGGGGATCTCGACTTGATCTGCGAGAGTTCGGTGAACCTCGACTTGCGGCTTCGACTTCTGATCAACGATGGACAGGGTCTGTTTGTGGACGGCTCGGACGGTACAACCACCGGGACGCCGCCAGCCTGCTGTAGCGGGAGTGCAACGGATTTGCTGGTCGGGGACCTCGACGGAGATGGAGCGCCAGATCTGATTCTTTCAGGCTACGCGGCCATTTACCTCAACGACGGTCACGGCGCCTTTCGAGATGCGACGCATGGTCCAGGGAGCGGCTGGTCGCCTGGCTATGGCATCGGACAGACCGGAGTGGTCGGCGATTTTGACGGCGATGGCGATCTCGACGTTGTGTTTTCATCCCCGTCTTTTAATCCGTCGTTGTTCCTGAACGATGGAAGCGCTTTCTTTACTGATGGCACGAACGGACCCGGGACCGGACTTCCGCCCGCCAGCGAAGTGTTCACGGAGCTTCTCGCGGGCGATCTCGACCGGGATGGTGATCTCGACCTGGTCATGAACTCACTCAGCGGCCAAACTCGGACGTGGATGAACCAAGGCGGAGGTTTCTTCGTCGATGAAACGTTTGGGGCTCCGAATGGCGGCCCTCCCCGACTGCCGCTTCGATACACGTATACCTTCGGCTCAGTCCTCGTGGACGTCGATCGAGATGGTGACTTGGACTTCTACTTATCGAATTGGCTCGATGGCCGCGCCCTGCTCTATTTGAACGATGGCAGCGGCACCTTCTCCGACAGCTTCGGCAGCTCGCAGACCGGTGCGTCACTCGCGTGGAGTATCGGGAACCGTGCCGTTGCGGCCGATTTCGACGGGGACGGCGACCCGACATCATCTCCGACGGCTACGGCGACTTCGGCCAAGGCGTCGTCGAGATGTCCATTCTGATCAACCGCTGACCTCGTCCACACCGGATCGCGCTGCACGCGTTCGTTGATCGAGAGTCGGCGCGTGCCCGTCCTTCTCACGCAAGAATCGCAGCACCGCGCTCGCGGTGCGCGTGCTCGCACCGGCGCTGCCGAGGAGGTCATGCACGCGCGCGAGGTCGCGGCGCACTTCGTCTGCGCGGCCCGGCTTCGTGAGCATCTCGACGACGTCCGCCGACGCCTCGGCGATCGGCTCGCGCGCGAAGAGGTATTCGGGCACGATGCGCCGTCCGGCCACGACGTTGACGAGCCCGATCGACTTCGTGCGGAGGAGGAGCGGAGCCATCGCTCGCGCGAACGGCGACACGCGATAGAGGACGACCATCGGCGTTCCGATCCACGCGAGCTCGAGGGTCGCCGTCCCCGACGCGACGAGGCAGACGTCGCTCGTTTTCATGAGGCCGTGCGGATCGTCGGGGAGCGAGACCACCGGCACGGGCGACGCCGCGAGCAAGTGCTCGAACGCGGCGCGGCGCTTGGCATCCGCCGGGATCGACGTCGTGACGACCAGCTGCGGAAGTCGCTCTCGTGCGGCGGCCGCGATCCGGAGCATCGTCGGCAGGAGCTTCTCGATCTCTTGCACGCGCGAGCCCGGCAGGATTCCGAGCCGAGGCCGGCCGACGATCGCGAGCGCGCGTTCGAGCGCAGGGTCCGTCTGATGGGTTTCCAAGTGATCCACGACGGGATGGCCGACGTACTCGACGTCGACTCCGCGCTCGGCGTAGAACGCCGGCTCGAACGGCAGGATCACGAGCGCGTGATCGGTTCGCCGCTTGAGCTTTCCGATGCGCCACGCACCCCACGCCCAAAACTGCGGGATGATGTAGTAGAGGACGGGAATCCCGAGTCGCTTCCCCATGCTCGCGATCTGGAAGTGGAGGCCCGGATAGTCGATCAGCACGATGGCGTCGGGCGGGTGGCTCGCGAGGCGCTCGCGCGTCCGGCGCAGGAGTGCGAGAAGCGCATCGAGGTGCCGCACCACGGCGACGAGGCCCATGACCGCGAACGTCGTGAGGTCTTCCCACTGATCCTGGCCGGCGGCGCGCATGCGAGGTCCGCCGTAGCCTTCGACTTGGATCGTGGGATCGAGCGCCCGAAGTTCCCGAATGAGGTTTGCGCCGTGGAGGTCACCCGAGGCCTCGCCGGCGCTCACGAAGACGCGCAATACGACCAGCCCTTTCCGGGCAACCCTCCGTCTCCCGCCCGATCGCCCGCCGCGGGATTCTATCGGTCGTCGAAATGCCTGTCAAAGCGCTTGCCCCCCGTGGGTTGGATCTATATGCTTGGGCCGCTTCTCGACTGCCGTCTCGCCTTGACGGCGGAGAGCGCTTTGATATAGTCGCGCCCAACTTTTCACTTTCTTACTCAGGGAGGTGCTTCTTGTCGGTTGTTCCCGTCAAGATTCTGCTCGAATCGGGTGTTCACTTCGGCCACCGCGTGAGCCGCTGGAATCCCAAGATGAAGCCGTTCATCTATGGGAAACGGAATCTGATCCACATCATCGACCTTCGGCAAACGATGCGTGGCTTGATTCGAGCGACGCACTTCCTGAGCAAGCTTGCTTCTCAAGGCGAGCCCATTCTCATCGTCGGCACGAAGCGCCAGGCGAAGAACGTCGTGATCGCCGAGTCGAAGAAGTGCGGCATGCCGTGCGTCGCCGAGCGTTGGATCGGCGGCACGCTGACGAACTTCTCGACGATCCGCGGGCGCTTGCGCCGCCTCGAGGAGATCGAGACGCAGGAGAAGAGCGGCCACTTCGAAGCGCTGACGAAAAAGGAGGTCGCGGGGCTCTTGCGCGAGAAGCGAAAGCTCCTGCGAAACCTCGAAGGCATTCGCGACCTGTCGAAGCTCCCGGGTGCGCTCGTGATCGTCGATCCGAAGCGCGAGCACATCGCGCTGTCGGAGGCGAACAAGCTCGGCATCCCGGCGATCTGCATCATCGACACGGATTCGGACCCGGATCTCGTCGATATTCCGATCCCCGGCAACGACGACGCGATGCGGTCCATTCAAGTGCTGCTCGAGGCGATGACCAACTCGATCATCGGTGGGCGCTCCTCGTGGAAGGATCGTTCGGCCGCAGACGAGAAACGCGAGCGCGAACGCGAAACGACGACCGCCGATGCGGGTCCGCCGCGTCGACCGCAGCAAGGCGGAGGTCGGCCGGGCGGCGGCGGTGGCGGTCCGAGACGCGGCGGTCCGTCGGGTCCCGGACGACCGGGCGGTGGGCCGGGAGGTCCCGGCGGCGGGCGACAGGGTGGCGGCGGGCAGAGATCGACCGGGCCGGCGATGCGCCCGCAGCCCGCGATGTCCCCCGACGGGCGGCGACGTTCGCCAGACGCCCCGCCGGCCATCGCACCGAAGGAAGAGGCGGTCAAACCGGGCCCCGTGCTCGGAAAGGAAGCTTCTTCGGGCGCAGCCTCCGCCGCACCAACGGGCGACTGAGCCGGGCGGGCGCAGCGGTTGCGCCGGAATCCACCGTGACGTCGCGCACGAGGAACACGCGAGAGGATCAATGGTCGCCGTGGCTCGGGTGGGCGATCCGGGTCGGGGCGACCTTTTCGTAGGGTGAAACGTCGATCGATTGGCCGACCGGCTGGTCGATCGTCCGTCCATTCGAAGACGACAGCTTTGACGGAGAACTGAACATGGAAATCAGCGCGGCGCTGGTGAAGCAGCTTCGCGACCTCACCGGAGCCGGCATCGTCGATTGTCGCACGGCTCTCCAGCAGGCCGAGGGTCACATCGGAAACGCGGTCGAGGTGTTGCGAAAGAAGGGCGCGGCCTCGGCGGAAAAGAAGGCGACGCGCTCGGCGAAGGAAGGCCTCGTCGCTTCCTACATCCACTTCACCGGCAAGGTTGGTGTGCTCGTCGAAGTGAACTGCGAAACCGATTTCGTGGCGCGAAACGACGAGTTCAAGGCGCTCGTGAAGGACCTCACGTTGCACATCGCGGCGTTCCGACCGTCGTACCTCAAGCGCGAGGACGTCGCAACGGACGTCGTCGACAAGGAGCTCGAGATCTACCGCGAGCTGTGCAAGAAGGAAGGCAAGCCGGAGGCGGCATGGCCGAAGATCATCGAGGGTCGCCTCGAGAAGTACTACGCCGACCGCTGCCTCCTCGAGCAGCCGTGGGTGCACGAGCAGTCGAAGCCCGTGAAGCAAGTCGTGCAGGAGATGATCGCGAGGATCGGCGAGAACATCGTCGTGAAGCGGTTCACTCGATATGAGATCGGTGAAGAGTAAGCCGATGGCGGTGCCGAAGCCGTCGAAGGCGCTTCGACCCGTTCGATATCGGCGCATCCTCCTGAAGCTGTCCGGCGAGGGGTTTTGCCCGCCGGGCGGGACCGGCATCCACATCGAGGCCGTGAACTGGATCGCTCAGGAAGTGAAGGCGGTCCATTCCCTCGGCATCGAGACCGCGGTGGTGGTCGGCGGCGGCAACATCCTCCGCGGCGCGCAGATCAGCGAGCAGGGGATCAACCGCGCGACGGCCGACCAGATGGGAATGCTCGCGACGGTGATCAACGCGCTGGCGCTTCAGCATTCCATCGAAGCGACCGGAATCGAGACGCGCGTGCTCTCGGCGATCGAGATGCACCAGGTGGCCGAGCCGTTCGTGCGGCGACGGGCCATTCGCCATCTCGAGAAGGGGCGCGTGGCGATCCTCGCGGGAGGCACCGGAAATCCCTATTTCACGACCGACACGACCGCGGCGCTTCGCGCAACGGAGCTCGGCGCCGAGGTGCTGCTCAAGGCGACCAAGGTCGACGGCGTGTACCAACAGGATCCGATGCGCTTTCCGAAGAGCAACAAGTTCAGGAAGCTCGGTTACATGGAAGTCTTGAATCAGCATCTCGCGGTGATGGATCGAACCGCGATCACGCTGTGCATGGAGAACAACCTGCCGATCATCGTCTTCAGCCTCCGGACGTCCGGCAACATCGAGCGCGTTGTCCGGGGCGAGGAAATCGGCACGCTCATCGAGGGTTGAAATCAAACATGGATCCGAGCATCGACGACGTCCTCCTCGAGACCGAGGAGAAGATGGAGCAGGCGATCGAACATCTGACGGGAGAGCTGCGCGGGATCCGGACCGGCAGAGCGACGACCGCATTGGTGGAGAACGTGCGCGTCGACTACTACGGCGCGCCGACGCCACTGAATCAGCTCGCGCAGATCGCGGTGCCCGAGCCGCGCCTCCTCATGATCAAGCCGTTCGACAAGGGCGCGCTCAGCGACATCGAAAAGGCGATCTTGAAGTCGGACCTCGGCATCACGCCGCAGAACGACGGCAAGGTCATTCGGCTTGCCGTGCCCCCGTTGTCCGAGGAACGCCGGCACAAGCTGGTGGCGCAGGTGAAGGATCTCGCCGAGCAGTGCCGTGTGTCGCTCCGCAATGTCCGACGCGACGAGAACAAGCAAGTCGACGGCCTCGAGAAGAAGTCGGTATTCACCGAAGACCAAGCAGACAAGTTGCGCGAGAACATCCAGGAGAAGACGAAGGAGTTCGAGGCCAAGGTCGACGAGGCCGTCGAGAAGAAATCGAAAGAGATTCTCCAGATCTGATCGAGCGCTGCGCCAGGCACGCGCCGGCCGCACGGGGGCATAGCTCAGTCGGCAGAGCAACTCACTTTTAATGAGTAGGTCGCAGGTTCGATTCCTGCTGCCCTCACCAACATCGTCGGTTTTGAAGGGCTGTAAGGCGGCGTCGATCGAGGTGTGATTGCGTGAAGTCGCGGTGAAACAGGCTCCACGCCCGTTGCAATCGGGCGCGGCGTGTAGTAATTGCTGATCGCTGAACGAAACGTGGCCCCGTCGTCTAGCCCGGCCTAGGACAGCGGCTTTTCAAGCCGTCAACACGGGTTCAAATCCCGTCGGGGTCACTCATTCCGCAAGTGCTCGCTGCGTCCCGTGCGGCGCGCACGGCGGGTTGGGAGGCGGAAACGTTGGACTTCGACATCGTCACGATCGTCGTCGTGGTGGTCGTCATTGCAGCGCTCTACTTCCTGATCAAGGCGATGAGCCCCAAGAAGTGCCCGGGATGCGGCGAAGTTCTGGTGAAAGTGTCGCCGTTCGATTCCGGCAAGACGCAGAAGTACCGCTGCCCGAAGTGCCACCGGGTCGTCGACACCGGCATTCCCGTTCGGGGAGCGCGATGAGCGGGAGCCTCTGAGAATTTGGACGTCATCCGAAACGGCGGCATCGACATCGAGGTTCGGGACTCGCGAGGCGATCGCCTCGACAAATGGCTTTCGAAGCGGCTGCAAGAGTACTCGCGAAGCTACTTGCAGGCGCTGATCCGGACGGGTGGAGTGCTGGTGAACGGCGTGGCCGTCAAAGCGAGCCACACGGTCTCTTCCGGCGATCTCATCCGCCTCACGCCGGCGTCGACGGACGAGCCGCCTATCTCCCCGCAGCCGATCCCGCTCGACATCCTGCACGAGGACGAAGCGATCGTCGTCGTGAACAAGCCGCCGCATCTCATGGTTCATCCGGGCGCCGGCAACCACACGAACACGCTGGTGAACGCACTCGCCTACCACATCCAGTCCCTTTCGCAGGTGGCCGGCGAAACGCGGCCCGGCATCGTGCATCGCCTCGACAAGGACACGTCCGGCGTGATCGTCTGTGCGAAGACCGACATCGCGCACTACAAGCTCGCGCGGCAGTTCCAAGAACGCCTGATGCAGAAGGTCTACCTCGCGGTCGTCTACGGAGTGATGCCGCTCGACTCCGACGTCATCCAGCTTCCGATCGGCAAGAGCCGGCGAAACCACGAAAAGATGATGATCAGCCCGCTGTACGGAAAGGAAGCGACGACGACCTACACCGTGCTCGAACGGTTCGACGGGTTCACGTTCGTGCGCGTTGCGCCGCGGACGGGTCGCACGCACCAGATCCGTCTGCACCTGAGCGCGATCGGCTTCCCTGTCGTGTCCGATCCCGTCTACTCGCAACACCGGGCGCTTCTCTTCAGCGACATCCAGCCGCGCCACCTCCAGGAGGGAAACTTCCGCGATCGCACACTGATCAGCCGGCAGGCGCTGCACGCGCACTGCCTCACGCTCGACCATCCGACGACGGGAACGCGAATGTCGTTCGTCGCCGAGCTGGCGCCGGACATGGAAGAGCTGGTCCGCACGCTCCGCAAGCACGCAGTGTGACGATGGCCGACGAGCGACGCGGCGGCGGCACCTGGGAGGACCTCGTCTACCGTCCCGCGCTCGGCGGCAAGGCCGCGCGCAAGGCGGCATTCACAACACTGTCGGGACTTCCGCTCGCGCCGCTCTACCCCGAGGAGGCGATGCGCAGCGCACCGCCCGCCGACGGACTTCCCGGCGTCTATCCGTTCACGCGCGGCGTCTATGCCACGATGTATCGCGGCCGACTCTGGACGATGCGGCAGTACGCGGGGTTCGGGTCGGCGGAAGAAACGAACCGTCGATTCCGCTACCTGCTCGAGGCCGGACAGAGCGGACTCTCGGTTGCGTTCGACCTGCCGACGCAGATCGGTTACGACCCCGACCACGCGCTGTCCGAGGGCGAAGTCGGAAAGGTCGGCGTGTCGATCGCCTCGATCCACGACATGGAGAAGCTGCTCGCGGACATCCCGCTGGATCGCATCTCGACGTCGATGACGATCAACTCCACGGCGATCGTGTTGCTCGCGCTCTACGTCGCCGTCGCGAAGCGCCGCGGTGTTCCGATCGCGAAGCTCGCCGGCACTCTGCAGAACGACATCCTCAAGGAGTACGCCGCCCGCGGCACCTATCGCTTTCCGGTGGAACCCAGCCTGCGCCTCGTCACCGACGTGATTGCGTACTGCGCGGCGGAAATGCCGGCGTGGAATCCGATTTCGATTTCCGGCTATCACGTTCGCGAGGCCGGCTCGACCGCGGTGCAGGAGGTGGCTTTCACGCTCGCGAACGGAATCGCCTACGTCGAGGCGACGCGCGCGCGCGGACTCGACGTGGACGTATTTGCGCCGCGACTCTCGTTCTTCTTCAACGCGCACAGCGACTTCTTCGAGGAGATCGCGAAGTTCCGTGCGGCGCGCCGCCTCTGGGCGCGCATCATGCGCGAGCGCTTCGGAGCGAAGGACGAGGAGTCGTGGAGGCTGCGGTTCCACACGCAGACCGCGGGGTCGTCGCTCACGTCGCAAGAGCCGGACGTGAACGTCGTGCGAGTCACGATGCAGGCGCTGGCGGCAGTGCTCGGCGGGACGCAGTCGCTCCACACGAACTCGCGCGACGAGGCGCTCGGTCTGCCGACGGCGGAAGCGGCGCGGCTCGCGCTGCGGACCCAACAGGTCATCGCGCACGAGTCGGGCGCGGCCGACGTGATCGATCCGCTCGGAGGCGCGCCGTTCGTCGAGTCACTGACCGATTCGCTCGAGCGCCTCGCGGCCGACGAGATTCGGAAGATCGACGCGCAGGGCGGCGCCGTCACCGCGCTGCGCACGGGCTACTATCAGCGCGAGATCCACCGGAGTGCGTACGCGTACCAGAAGGCCGTCGAAAGCGGCGAGCGCGTCGTCGTGGGGGTCAATCGGTTCGTCGAGGCCGGCAGCGCGCCGGCGACGGCGAGCGACGTCTTCCGCGTCGATCCGGCGGTGAGGCTTGCGCGTGCCGCGGAGGTCGATGCCGTGCGTCGTGGCCGCGACTCGGCGCGCGCGACCGGTGCGTTGGACCGGCTTCGCGTGGCGGCCGCGTCGAGCGACAATCTCGTGCCGCACGTCCTCGAGTGCGTCGAGTGCGAGGTCACGGTCGGCGAGATCTGCGCGGCGCTCGAGGCCGTCTTCGGCGCGTACCGCGAACCGTCGTTTTTCTAAGGAGCGAGCAGTTGATCCAAGGACTCGAGCACGTGGCGATCGCAGTTCTCGACCTCGACGCGGCGATCGCGAATTTCCGCGACGGACTCGGGCTGAAGCTGCTCGAGGTCGAGGACGTTCCGTCGCAGAAGACGCGCGTGGCGAAGTTCGCGCTGGGCAAAGTCACGATCGAGCTCGTGTCGCCGACGTCGCCCGACTCGGCGCTCGCGAAATCGATCCAGAAGCGCGGAGAGGGGCTTCACCACCTCGCGATTCGAGTCGACGCGCTCGTGCCCGAATTGCGAGCGCTCGCCTTGCGCGGCGTCGAGTTGGTCGACCGCGAGCCGAAGCCGGGCTCGTCCGGAACGAAGATCGCATTCCTGCACCCGCGCTCGCTCGGCGGCGTGCTCGTGGAGCTGGTGGAAAGGGGAGGAGATGAGCGACGAGGCGCGTGAACGGCTGAGGCTGATGCGCGAGGAGGCGCTCCAAGGCGGAGGCCCGGAGCGCATCGCCGAGCAGCACAAGAAGGGCAAGCTCACCGCTCGAGAGCGCGTCGACCTCCTTCTCGACGAGGACTCGTTCATGGAGGTGGATCCGTTCGTCCGCCACCGCTCGCACGACTTCGGGATGGAGAAGAAGCGCGTGCCGGGCGACGGCGTGGTGACCGGGTACGGGTCGGTCGGCGGCCGTCCGATCGCGCTCTTCGCGCACGACTTCACCGTGTTCGGCGGCTCGCTATCGGAAACGTTCGCGGCGAAGGTCTGCAAGATCATGGACTTCGCCCTCAAGATGGGCATGCCGATCGTCGGCCTCAACGACTCGGGCGGGGCTCGCATCCAGGAAGGCGTCGTGAGCCTCGGCGGCTACGCGGACATCTTCCTCCGCAACACGCTGGCCTCCGGCGTCGTGCCGCAGATCTCGGCGATCATGGGACCGTGTGCGGGCGGCGCCGTGTACTCGCCGGCGATCACCGACTTCATCTTCATGGTTCAGAACACGTCGTACATGTACATCACCGGCCCGAGCGTCGTGAAAACGGTGACGTTCGAGGAGGTGAGCCACGAAGAGCTCGGTGGCGCACTCACGCACAACACGAAGTCCGGCGTCGCGCACTTCCTCGCGCCGAACGATGCCGAGTGCCTGCGCATGATCCGCGACCTCCTCGCGTTCCTGCCGGCGAACAACATGGAGGCGCCGCCGCGACTCGCGACGACCGACGATTCGCGTCGCATGGACCCGAAGCTCGACGAGATCGTGCCGAAGTCCTCGTCGAAGCCGTACGACATGCGCGAGGTCGTGAAGCTCGTCGTCGACGATGGCCGGTTCTTCGAGGTGCAGGCGGGCTTCGCTCGAAACCTGATCGTCGGCCTCGCGCGACTGGACGGTCGCACGGTCGGCATCGTGGGCAATCAGCCGGCCGTGCTCGCGGGCGTGCTCGACATCGACGCCTCCACGAAGGGCGCGCGGTTCGTGCGCTTTTGCGATTGCTTCAACATCCCGCTCGTCACGTTCGAGGACGTGCCGGGCTTCCTTCCCGGGAAGACCCAGGAGTACGGCGGGATCATCCGGCACGGCGCCAAGCTCCTCTACGCGTACTGCGAGGCGACGGTGCCGAAGATCACCGTGATCACGCGCAAGGCGTACGGCGGGGCGTACGACGTCATGTCGAGCAAGCACATCCGCGGCGATTTCAACTTCGCCTGGCCCTCGGCGGAGATCGCCGTGATGGGCCCGGAAGGCGCCGTCGAGATCGTGTTCCGAAAAGAGATCGAGAAGGCCGCGGACAAGAAGGCCGAGACCGAGCGCCTCATCCGCGAGTACCGCGAGAAGTTCGCGAACCCGTTCTCCGCGGCCGAGCGCGGCTACGTCGACGACGTGATCGAAGCGCGCGAGACCCGGCCGAAGCTCATCGACGCGCTGCGCCTGGCGCAATCGAAGCGAGATTCCAATCCTCCGAGGAAGCACGGGAACATTCCACTGTGACGAGATGCCGGTGCGACGCCGTGGACCGAAACGAGGTGAGGTGACGCATGCCGTTCTGCCCGAATTGCCGTGAACAGTACGAGGCGCACGTGACTCGCTGCGCGGACTGCGAGGTCGAGCTCGTCGCGACGCTCCGGAGTGCGTCGGCGGAGTCGGCCGCGGAGGAGCGGCCACACAACGCGTTCACGCTGTACGCGACGTCCGAGGAGCTGGCCGACCGGCTCGCGCGCGCGCTCGAGCGTGCCGACTGTCCGAACATTCGCGGGAAACAACCGGTGGAAGTGAAGGGACGGCAGACCTGGTCCGTCTCGATCCCGATGGAGTTCACGTCCCACGTCATGTCGTCGCTCGGCATCGACCCCGATTCCGTGGAGGAGTCCGACGACGGCTCGTGGGTGCTCGTCGCGCCCGTGGAGCGCGAGCGCGCGCCGGACGCGTTCGAGTCGCCGCTCCTCGGCGAGTCCAACGCTGCGATTCTCCGCCGAGGCGGCGCCGTGATTCCGGAGCTGCTCGAGATCGTGTGGAAGGCGAGCGAGAGCGAGCAGCGGCGCGCGGCGGAGCTCCTCGCGGAGCTGGGCGTTGCCGGCGCGCAGGCGCTCACCGAGATCGCGCGAAAGGCCGTCATCGAAGGGGAGCGAATGCGGCTTCACGCCATTACGTTCGGACTCGGCAACGTGCACGAGTATCGACCCGACGAGGCGTTCTCGCCTTTCCTCGAAGACGCGAACTCGACGACGCGCGCGCTTGCCGCGATGGTGATCGGCCGCACCGGAAGCGAGACGTCGATTCGCCTCCTCGTCCCGCTCCTCGAGGATCCCGAGGTGGAGGTGCGCGAAGAAGCCATCGAAGGCCTCTACCACATCACGCACGACGACCTCGGCTTCGAGGCCGACGCCCCCGCCGCCGAGCGCGCGGCGGCCGTCGCCAAATGGAAGTCTCGCGAGTAGCCCCGGCTGAAAGTGTCATTCACTTTCCGACGGCGTCCCGATCACCGAGCGCGAGCCGGCTATTCGTGCCAGGCACCGGACGACGGAATTGCTCCAGCGGCGGCCGCCGCCCGATGGTCGCCGCTCCTTTTTCGGAGGTGTCATGACGCGTGAACTCGGGGCCAAGCGCGTCGCGGACGTCGACGCGATTCGGCGGCATTTTCCTGCGCTCGCGCGCGTTCACGCCGGCTTGCCGGTCGCATACTTCGACGGGCCCGGCGGGACGCAGGTCCCGCGCGCGGTCGTCGACGCGATGTCCGACTACATCGTCCACCACAACGCGAACACGCACTGGCGCTATCCGACGAGCGCCGAAACGGACGCGGCGATCGAGTCAGCGCGCCGCACGTTCGCGGACTTCCTGAACGCAACGCCCGAGGAGATCGCGTTCGGGCCGAACATGACGACGCTGACGTTCCATCTCGCTCGCGCGCTCGGCCGCGCGTGGGGGCCCGGCGACGAGGTCGTCGTGACGGAGCTGGATCATCACGCGAACGTGGCGCCGTGGCGGGCGCTCGCGAAGGAACGCGGTGTGACGATCCGCCAGGTCGCGCTTCGTCCGGAGAGCGGCCAGCTCGATTGGGCCGATCTCGAGCGCGCGATCGGACGTCGCACGAAGCTCGTCGCCATCGGCGCGGCGTCGAACGCTCTCGGAACGATCACTGACGTGCGTCGTGCCGGCGAGTGGGCGCATGCTGCCGGCGCGCTCGTGTTCGTCGACGCCGTGCACTATGCGCCGCACGCACTCGTCGACGTGAAGCGGCTGGATTGCGACTTCCTCGCGTGCTCGCCCTACAAGTTCTACGGTCCGCATCTCGGCGTCCTCTTCGGTCGGCGCGCGCTCCTCGAGTCGCTCGACGTGCCGAAGCTCGAGCCCGCCCCCGACACGGCTCCCGAGCGAATCGAGACGGGGACGCAGAATCACGAAGGAATCGTTGGCGCTGCAGCGGCGGTGGACTTTCTCGCGTCGCTGGCAGCCGCGCCGTCCCGGCGCGAATCGCTCGCCGCTCTCTTCGCCGGATTGCACGCGCGCGGAGAGCGCCAGCTCGAGCGCTTGTGGCGCGGCCTCGGCGCGATTCGCGGCGTGACGCTCTATGGCCCGCCGCCTGGCCAGCCGCGGACGCCGACGCTTTCGTTCACGCTCGCCGGCAAGCACTCGGACGACGTTGCCGAGTTGCTCGCGGCGCGCGGCCTCTTCCTGTCGAGCGGTGACTTCTACGCAGAAGACGTGATTCGCCGCATCGGCTGCGAGAAGCAAGGCGTCGTGCGCGTCGGCTGCGTCGCGTACACGACCGACGACGAGGTCGCGCGCCTCATCGACGCGGTGCACGACGTTGCTCGCTGAAATCGCCGGCGCGGACAACGCCCCAGAGTCCGATCACCACGCGCGAATGGGCCGTGTCGCCATGCTTCGCCGTGCGGCGTGGGATCACACTCCAGAGGATTCGCACGAAAATCTCTCGCGACCCTACTTGCGCGCGGCACGTCCGCGGTAGAATCCGCCCCGCGTGATCGTTCGGCGGTTCGATCACGCGCGTCGAGATCTCGGCCGGCGGACCGAAAGCTCGACGAGTTCCAACGAGACACGAAGGGCGACCGCGCCTGCGCGCGGATGAGCGGGAGGGAACATGGATCGTCTCCTCATCGAGGGCGGAGTCCGACTCCGGGGTCACGTCGCGGTCAGCGGCTCCAAGAATGCAGCGCTGCCCATCCTCGCCGCGACGATCTTGTGCGACGGCGAGTGTCGGATCCGCAACGTGCCGGACCTTCGCGACGTCAACACGATGATGGAAGTGCTGCGCACGCTCGGCGTGGCCGCGGAGCGCAACGCGGACGGCTCGATCTCGACTCGCGTCTTGGACGAGTCGCCGATCGAGGCTCCGTACAAGCTGGTGAGCACGATGCGCGGCTCGATTTCCGTCATGGGGCCGCTTCTCGCGAAACGCCACCGCGCGCGCGTGTCTCTCCCCGGCGGTTGCAACTTTGGCGTGCGCCCGATCGACCTTCACGTGAAGGGCCTCAAGGCGCTCGGCGCGCGAATCGAAGTCGAACATGGCTATCTCGTGGCGCAGGCCGGCGAGCTGCGCGGCACCGAGATCTACCTCGGCGGTGCATTCGGCTCGACAGTGCTCGGCACCGCGAACGTGTTGTGCGGCGCCGTGCTCGCGAGGGGAACCACGGTGATCGAGAACTCCGCGTGCGAGCCCGAGGTCGAGGACCTCGCCAACTTCCTCGTCGCGGCGGGCGCCAAGATCCGCGGCTTCGGCACGTGCAAGCTCGTCGTAGAGGGCGTCGAGCGCCTGAACGGCATCGAGTACTCGATCATTCCCGATCGCATCGAGGCGGGCACGTTCCTTCTCGCGGGCGCGATCACGGGCGGCGAAGTCACCGTCGACGGCGCTCGCATGGATCACCTATTCGCGGTCGTCGACAAGATGCGCGAGTGCGGCGTCGAAGTGACGTCGATGCCGGGTGGCGCCCGCGCGCGGCTCAATGGCCGCCCGCGCCCGACCGAGGTCACGACGCTCCCGTACCCGGGCGTGCCGACCGATCTCCAAGCGCAGCTCATGGCGCTCCTCTCGATCGCCGACGGCATCTCGATCGTGACCGAGAAGATCTATCCCGATCGCTTCATCCACGTGGCCGAGCTCGATCGGCTCGGCGCGCGCATTCGCAAAGAGGGGCCGAACGCGATCATCGAGGGAGTCCCTGCGCTCTCGGGAGCCGAGGTGATGGCGTCGGACCTTCGCGCGAGCGCTGCGCTCGTGCTCGCCGGCCTCGTCGCTCACGGCGAGACGATCGTCAACCGCGTCTACCACATCGATCGCGGCTACGAGCGCCTCGAGGAGAAGCTCCAAAAACTAGGCGCACGCATCCACCGCGACAAAGCCTAGCGGCTCATCGTGCCAGGCACCCGCCGCCGGAAACGTGTGCGAGATCGAAGATCTTTTCCGTGATGCGGCAGCCATCGGGCGAGTCCCAGCCCCTCGGCCCATTCGAGGGATTCGCTTCGCGCGATCGGCTGCACGCGTCACGCGAACAGAGGCCGTGACCTCGACCGAGCGACGTCCGCGCGCGTGATCCATCGAACCGACGCTCTCAACGCACGTGAAGAACGATCGCGTTCGAAATGCTCCAGTGGTCGGACGTGAGCGAGCCATCGTCGCGAATGAGGCCCTGAAGCGTCAGAGTGACGGGCGTCGGCGATCCGCGCGGGCGATCGAGAACGATCGTCGGCGCCGGGCTCGATGCGAAAGTCGGACTGCCCAACGCGGCGAAGTGGCCCGCGTTGTTCCAGGTGACGCGAGGTCGCCCACCGAGGAACGGAGGCGCAAGACAAGCGAACCGAGGCCCTGGGGGAGCGGCGTGAGGGTCGCGGCGCTCGGAGCGCCGATCCAGACCCAAAGCACGAACGGCGCCGAGCCCGCTCGGCTCGACGGGAGTTGCATCGTGATTCGCGTGGGCTGCCGGACCCTGAGCGTCACTTCGCGAGTGAGTGGATCCCCGGTCACCCCATTGAAGAGGAGAACGTCCTCGCGCACTCCCACGCCGGCATGGACGTTTCCGAACCGCGCTCCAAACTAGCGAACAGGGCGCAACGCGTGGTGTCGCATGCGAGTCGTCGTCCCACGTCGCGACGGGAACATCCGAGGCTTTTACGTCCGGCGAAGGGCGAGTAAGATGCGCGGCCCTTTCCGTTTCAGGAGGACGCATGGGTTATTTGGACGACATGAACGAGCTCGGCCACGAGCAAGTGGTGTTTTGCCGCAACGCCGACGTCGGCCTGCGCGCGATCATCGCCATCCACGACACGACGCTCGGCCCGGCGTTGGGCGGCGTCCGCATGTGGCCGTACAAGGACGAGGCCGAGGCGTTCAAGGACGCGCTGCGCCTCGCACGAGGCATGACGTACAAGGCAGCGGCTGCGGGACTGAACCTCGGCGGCGGCAAGGCCGTGATCATCGGCGATCCCAAGCGCGACAAGTCCGAAGCTCTGTTCCGCGCGTTCGGTCGCTTCGTCGAGAGCCTCGGCGGCCGCTACATCACCGCCGAAGACGTAGGCACCGACGTGAACGACATGGAGTTCATCTTCATGGAGACGCGATTCGTCACGGGCGTCCACACTGCGCACGGCGGCTCGGGCGATCCGTCGCCGGTGACGGCGTACGGCATCATCCAGGGGTTGAAGGCCTGCGCGAACGAGCGCTTCGGAACGGACTCCCTGCAGAACCTCAAGGTCGCGATTCAAGGGCTCGGCAACGTCGGCTTCCACTTCGCGCAATACCTCAAGGATGAGGGCGCGCGCATCGTCGCGTGCGACATCGATCCGAACCGCGCGCGACGCGCCGAAGAGGAGCTGGGCGTCCAGATCGTCGGCCCCGACGAGATCTACGACGCCGTCTGCGACGTCTTCTCGCCGTGCGCGCTCGGGGCTGTTCTCAACGACAAGACGATCCCGCGCCTCAAGTGCAAGGTCGTCGCGGGCGGCGCCAACAACCAGCTGCAAGACGATCGTCACGGCGACGAGCTGCAGAAGCGCGGCATCCTCTACGCGCCCGACTACGTGATCAACGCGGGCGGCCTGACCAACGTCTACTGCGAGCTCGAGGGCTATAACCGCGAGCGCGCGCTGCGCATGACGCGCGGCATCTTCTACAACCTGCGCCGCGTGTTCGACATCGCGAAGCAGGTCGGGATCCCGACCTACCGCGCGGCGGATCGTCTCGCCGAGGAACGCATCGGGCTCCTTCAGAAGATCAAGCGCACTTTCGTTCCGCCGCAGTTCCGCCGCCGCATGTTTACACCGGTCGACTGATCGCCGGAGCGTCTTCGTCGGCGCCCGATCGATCCTCCGAGGCGAATCGAGGAATGGAGACGCCGCACGGCGGATCGTCGCGACGCGTTTCTCCCCACCGGCCGAGGGACGCTTCGTGCGTTGACCGTTCCCGAATTCGACGGCGGCGGGTCGGTGCCGATCCACCCTGATTCGTGTTGCCGCCGTCCCTCGCCGCCGCTCAAGCCCCCGGCACCCACAGCCGATGAAATCCGAAGTCCAACCGATCCGCGCTTTGCTCACACCGCTTCTTTGAGGCGCCCTCGATGTCATCGATCCTGCCCTCGCTGTGCGTTGCGCTCGCCGCGCCGGCGCTCGGTGCCGGACCGGAACAGCGGCCGCTGGTTCTCGACGACCTCGCCGCGCTTCGCGAGGTGCGCGAGGCGACGATCGACCCGCACGGCTCGCTCGTGGCGTTCACGCTCGCCTCGACGGACCCCGCGACGAATCGGATCGTGACGCATCTCTGGATCGTTCCGACGAACGGCGGCGAGGCTCGGCCCTTCACCCACGGTGCCGGGTCCGAGTGGCATCCGCGGTTCTCGGAGGACGGGAAGTCTCTCGCATTTCTCTCCAACCGCGACGGGACGTCGTCCGTCTGGTGGATCCCGACGACCGGCGGCGAAGCTCGCCGCACGTCGTTGTCTCAACATCCGGTGATCGACTTCGCATGGTCTCCCGACGGCTCGCGCTTCGTGGTCGCCGCGATCGACGACTCGAACGAGATCAGCGGGCTTGCCCGCCCCGGCGTTCGCGTCGCGGCTGACCGCGGTCTTTCCCACGACTCCGTCGGCTCGCGTGCGCACCTCTTTCTCGTACCGATCGGCGGCGGCGAGCCGCGGCCTCTCGCGCCGGCCGTCGCGGACGACTTCGATCCCACGTTCACGCCGGACGGAAAGTCCGTGGTGTTCGCCTCCAATCGAAGCGCCGATGCGCAGCACCCCTCGAACACGGATTTGTACGTGGTCGCAACCAACGTCGGCGAGCCGCGTGCGCTCACCTCGACGATCTCGATGGAGTGCACTCCCGCGGTTTCTCCGGACGGGAAGTGGGTGGCGTACCTCGCATGCTCGGGCGCGGCCGCGAACGACGACGCGCTCTACGTGATGCCGATCGAGGGCGGCACGCCGACGAATCTGTCGGCGGCGAGCGGCCTTCGCGTCGCGGGCGTGCACGACGCCGGGGGCCCGCGCTGGAGCGGCGACGGCGCGACCGTCTACTTCGGAGTCATCGAGAGCGGAGACACCACGATCTGGGCCGCCAGCCGCGGCAGCGCCTCGCCGCGCCGGCTCGTTCTCGGCCCCGGCGACAACTCGAGCCTCTGCATCGCGTCCAAGGGAAACCGGTTGGTCTTCGTTCGAAGCGAAATCGACCAGCCCTCGGACGTCTGGATCGCGTCGCTCGACGCACCCGACTTGCGTCGCCTCACCGACGT
>JACOTG010000264.1 GCA_016178505.1 Planctomycetota bacterium | reverse complement strand
CCGGCGATGAACATCGCCTGCACCGCATAGTAGTTGCCGTAGTAGAAGAAGTAGTGATCGCGGTAGATCTCCCGCATGAAGCCGTAGTTTTCCTTGAGGTAGTCGAGCCCCGCCTTGATGTCCTCGTCCGCGTAGACGCCCGCGCCGTAGAGCGTCGTGATGCCGGCTGCGGTGAGCGGGAAGCTCGATCGCGTCTGATAGATCGGGCGGTCCTGGTACTTGAAGCCGCCTCGGTTCTTGCCTTCCTTGATCGCGCTCGACTTCACGTAGTGGACCGCGCGGTCGATCGTCGACTTGGGGACGCGGATGCCGATGTTGCGCGCGGAGCGAAGCGCCATCACCTGGCAAACGGTGATCGACATGTCGGAGTCCTGCGCGTACGGGAGATAGCGCCACGAGCCCGATGGGTTCTGGCTCTTCACGACGAGGTCGATCGCCTGCTGGAGCTTCTCCTTCACGTCGCTGCGCCGCGTCATGCCGTAGATCTCGGCGAGGAAGAGCGTGCCGAAGGCGTGGCTGTACATGCGCGAGCCGTTGTCGGTGATGTATCCGTCCTCCTTGACGCAGGAGAGGACGTAGTTGAGCGCCTTCTCGATGTTCGCGGAGTAGCGGCCTTGACCGGGCAGGTTGCCGCCGGCCATGAACGCCATTCCCGCGAGCGCCGAGACGCCGACGTGGCCGCCGCCGTTCTGCATCTCGTCCTGGACATGCGTCATGACTTCGTAGGACTCGTTGAGCTTGAACCCGACGTCGCAGTACCACGAGCCGTCGGGATTCTGCGTGCGCGCGAGGTACTCGAGGCCGAGCTTCACCGCGCGCTGCGACGACTCGTTCACTTCCCACAATTCCGGAGCGTGGTCACCGCTTGATGCGCTCTGCGGCGCCGCGCTCACGGAGACGACCATCCAGCCCGCGCTCGAGAGCACGAGCGCAGCCGTTGCGGCGACGCCGACTACCGGCCGTAGCAGTAGATGCGGCTTCCCATCGCGATGCATAAAGTGCCTCCAACGAGGGAGACGTCTGGACCGATGCTACCCGAAAGATCGAAGCTCAGATCCGGTTGCTTCGGTTCTCCGGTCATCGAGTCGAGGATCAACACCACGAGCCGTTGCTCGTTTTCGGTTTGCGGAAACGTCTCGCAGACGACGGTAGGACCCGCGAGGTGCAGTCGCTTGACCTGCTGTCCGCGATCGAGCGGTTTCTCGAATCGGACGGCGCCGGTCGTGCTGTCGACTGCGACGATCACGGTGCGCTGGTCCTTCGGATCCATGCGCGAGAAGAACAACGACGCGGGTCGGGCCGCGGCCGGAGACGGATCGTCCGGGGTTGCCATCACGACGGGATTCGGCACCCCGTCGCCCGGGATCTCGCGCTGGAACAAGACCTCGCCCGTCGCGCCGGAACGCAGTTGAACGACGCACGTTTGCGGTCGGTTTGCCGTGTCGCGTCCCGGCATCGGGCGCAGGAAAAGAGCGAGATCGCTGCCGACTCGCTGCATTCTCGGCCAAACGAATCCCTTGAGAGACGTCTCCCACTTGAGCTTTCGCTCGGCGACGTCGTAGAGCCGAAGCGTGTTCGCCTGGTTCGGATTCCAGAAGAGCGCCAGCTGCGTTCCGCCGACGCCGATGGCGTCGAGCGCGTACGTTTGAGTCTTGGGATCGCTAGGCGGCTCGATCGTCCAGACGGATTTCCCCGTGAACGAGTCGAACAGCGAGATCAAGGGATGGCCCGGGACCGGCATCGAGTTGGTCCACACGATGCGTCCGAGCGTGCCCGGGTCGCTCGGCGATCTGCCCGGCAGCGTTCGCTCCCAGACGACGGTTCCAGTCATCAAGTCCAGCGCACGCAGGACGTGCGACGTGCCGGTTCCGCCCGGCGCGTTGATTCCGCTCGGGATCTCGACAGACAACACGAACGTCGCTGTTCCGGGCTTCACCGATTTGATGTACCCGTCCGTCGACGTGCGCCAAAGTTCCTCGCCCGTCGTCACGCGGACGGCAACGGCCTCGCGCACGGTGGTCACGACGAGGACGCCGTCTTGCAGAACGAACTTCTCCTTGGGCGGATCGCCGAGGCTCGATAGCGTCCACACCGGTTCGCCGTCGCTCGCATTGGCGCACGTGACCGACCGATTGCTGATGAAGAAGAAGTGGTCCGCGAGGAATGGCAACGAGCTTCCCTCGACCTGCGCGAATGCGATGTTCGACGAACCGGCATAACCGCGCTTCCAGAGCTCCTTGACGGGCGCGACGAGAGGGAGCGTGGGGATGTCGGGGAGTTCCGGCGGCGCGCGTCGTAGCTTTTCACGAACGAATGCGGCGACGCCGACTTTCGCCCCATCGACTGTTACCGAGTCCGAGCCGTGCTCGTCGGCGAGATAGCGGAGGACTGCCGCCGCCGTCGCACTGCGGCCCTCGGATTCATAAGCGTCGGCGACGTCGGCGATGACGTCCGGTCGCAACCGAGACGAGGGAAACGACTGGAGGAATCCACGGAATGCGTTCACGCCTTCCTTTCGACGACCGGCTTCTTTCAGCAGCCGCGCGAGATCGAGCAGGCACTCCTCGGTGACCGTCGAGTTCGGGAACTCGTCGAGGATTCGGCGCAATCCCGTTTCGTCACGATGCTCTTTCGCCCGCACGAACTGTGCGCGTGCTTGCTCCTCGAACGGGGCATAGGCGTCGGCGCCCGCGGAAGCGACGAGCACGTCGATCTGGTCCTTGGCGAATCGTCCCGCTTCGACGCCGCGAAAGCGCACTCGAGGAAATCGGCGAATGACGTCCTGGAACGCGCTCACCGCGTCGCGCGCGTGCTTTGCGTCGCGATGGAATTCCGCCAGGCTCAAGCATGCGTAGAGTCCCGCTGGGACGGGCGCGTGATCGCCGTAGAAATCGTAGAGCGTGTCAGCCGACTGTTCGAGCATCGTGCGGAACGTCTTCACGAGCCCGGCCTCGTCGCTCTTCGACCGGTAGTAGCGCTCGAACGCCAAGAGCGCACGAATTCTCGTTTCGTCGTCGTAGGCGTAGTTCGATTCCTCGGTGAGCGACTTCGCCGCACGATCCCAGTCTCCGGCGAGCAGCGCGCGTTGTCCGAGGTTCTCATAGACTTGGTAGAGCCCACGTCGCGCGTCTCGCGCCACCGTTTCCGATTCGACTCCGCTGAGCCCTCGTGCGAGTTGCTCGGCGCGCCGATACGCGTCGGCCGCGTCATCGAGCTTCCCTCCCTGCTCGAACGCGTCCGCGAGGCGGAGGAGGGGACGCGGATCGCTCGGGCTCGAGTCGATGTCGCGCTTGAGGCGTTGGAACAGTTCGTCCCAGTGGTAGTGAACCGAAGCTTCCTTCTCCGAGACGATCACGAGGAAGCCGTCGACCGACAGTACGTTTCCACCCTCGTTCGAGCTCGTCCAGTGCCGCGGCTCGCCGATCGCTCGGCCCGTTTCGGGCGAATAGAGCGACAGGCCGGCATCATTGGGAACGAGGATGGCGCCCGGCGCGATCCCGCCGCGTCCGATTGCCGCACCTCGCGTGTTGGTGCCGAGGCTTCGAGTGCGGCCGGTTTGGGGATCGACGAACTCGATTCCCTGTCCGGCGAGCACGAGCACCGGTTGGGACCCGCCGACCGTCGCGCCGAGGAGATAGCGAGTCTTCTGCGATCGTGGCCAACGCCATTTCGGCGTGCCGGATCGTCGATCGAGTGCAACGAGGTCGGGGCTGTCGAGCGGTGTCGTGTACAGCGTGTCTTCGACCAGGATCGGCGGATTGTTGAGCCACGACAGGTTTCTCGCTTGGGGCTGGTAGTTCCGATTCACGGGCAAGGGCACTTGTGGATATTCGGAGACCCACCGAATCAGTCCGTTGCGCGCATCGACGGCCGCGACGTATCCGAGGTTCGTCGAGACGTACACGACGCCGTCGCGTTCGGCGAGCGGCGACGTCACGTGCTCCCGCCAGGGCTGACCGAACATATTCAGCTCCTGCTGGCCGGTGCAAATGAGCGTCTTCCAGCGGAGGTGACCGGTCATCCGATCGAACCCGCAAAGGTAGCTGTGGACCTTTCCCTCGAAGAACGAACCGCCCGCGATCACGAGGTCGCGCCATACGAGCGGAGCCGACGAGATGCTCGCTTTTCGGATGAAGAGATCCTCTTCGACGCTCGACGCTTCGAAGTGATCGTGACGCCAAATCGGCTCACCCGTTTCGGCTCGCAGCGCGAAGAGCTTTCGCTCGGGGATAGGAATGATGATCGGCGTGACTCGGTAGTACCGCGACCGCGTCTCGACGGGCACTTCGAGGTTCACGTAGACGATGCCGTCGGCGACGGTCGGTGAGAACGACTGGCGAGCATCGGGTTGAGGCGACGTCCCTTGGTCGCACGGTCCGTGGAACGACCACCGCCGTTTTCCATTGAAGAGATTCAGCGACTCGACCCATAGCCCATTGTGGACGATCAGGTTTCCACCCGAGATCGCCGGGTAGTACGGCGCGACCGGCTCATCGGGGATGATGTCGGACATGCCGAACGAGTCGAACTGCGGCTCACGCTGCGTCTCGAAGGCGAGCTCGGCGTGCCACTGCTTTTCCATCTCGCCCGACACGTTCGACTGCAGGCGGGCATTCGGATTGTCGCCGCCGAGACGCTCCCATCCCGTTTCCGGCGCGCTCCGCACGAGCGACGCCGCGGCTCTCGCGCGATCCTGCAAGTACTCGGCGAGCTTCACATCGCTGCCGTTCACGCGCACGGATGCGTCGGGGAATCGACGGCGCGCGGTCTCGAGATCCGCCTGCACCGCCGGCCCGTTGCCGAGTGCCGCGTGACAGTAGCCCACCTTCGCGAGGCGAAGTGGCGAGTCGAACGGCGAGCCTTCGAAGCGCCGCGTGATCTCGTCGAAGAAATAGAGCGATTCGGCCGCATCGCCGCGCTCGAGGTAGAGAGCGGCGAGCGCGTCGAGCGCGTCGTCGGCATACGAGGTGGCCGCGAAGCGCAAAAGCATCTGCTGGATTCGCGCCGGATCGCGCTCCGCGAATGCGCGGTCGAGCGTCGCCTTCGCTTCGGCGTCGTACTTTTCGCGGTAGATCGCGAGCCCCTCGGGCGGCAACTGCGTCAGGAGGATCTCGACGGCGTAGTCGTGAGCGCCGCGAAAGATGCCGTTGCCGAGGTTCACGAGGTGGTTCGGATAGCGGTCGATGATGTCCTGCAAGCCGGTGCAGGCGAGGGCGTACTGCCCGGTCTTCACCCAAGTCGACGCTTGCTGGAGAGTGATGCGCACGACCTTCGAGTCGAGCACGCTGTGGGGGACGAGCACGTTGGAGTCGATGCTGCCGGGGACGTCGGGCTGTTCGTCCTGCGCCCGAGCCGGCCTGGACAGCGCGATGCACGCACACCAGCACGTTAGCGCGAATCGAGCGAGCCGTCGTGTCGTCATCGAATGGCCCTCATCAACTCTTCGCGATCACAGCAGACGATACCGCTTGCGTATGGCCCACTCGGTTCCGAGGAGGAACGCGAGCACCACCAACGACCAGGGCACGTCGATTCCGAAGATGGAGAACGTCCGGTCCCACAACTCGTCTTGCACGATCGAGCCCGGCACCTTTCGCGTGAGGTCCGGCGCCTTTCCGATCAATTCGTCGATGTGATCCAGTGAAACGTAGGTGCCGCCGGATCGCGAGCTGAGGGTTTCGAGCGTGCGCCGGTTCAGAGAAGCGTTCTCCTTCTCGATCGATGGGATCTCGACCTCGAAGCTGATCGCTTGGTTTTCGTCACCGGCGACGCCAGTTGGCTCGTCGCCTTCGATCCACAGGCGCCACGTGCCGACGTCGGTCGCTTGGAACGTCTTCGAGAAGAACCCCTTTTTCTCCGTCACGGCGTCGAGCGTGAGCGTTCGCACTTCGCGCGCGCCGGCGGGCTGGTAGGAAACGTTCTGGCTCTTCGCGTCGGACGGCTTGAAGTCCTTGTCGCGGACCTTGGCCGTGACCGTCACCTTTTCGCCGAGGTTGTATCGTGGCTTGTCGACGTAGAGTTCGTGCCGGCGATTCAGGTTGTAGAGCCGGTTCGTCGCGAGGAATCGGACGACCTGGCTCCAGAACCGATAGAAATAGGTATCGCCGTAGACGAGCCGCCATCGCCACGAGCTGTCGAGCGCCGTGAAGAACGTGCGACCCGAACCGTAAAACTGCGTCGTGATGATCGGGTGCGGACCGTACTTGTTCGAGTTCTCCGGGTGAACGGCCAACACGCGCGCGCCCGCCTTTGCCTTCTTCACTGGGAAGTACCAGAAGAAGCCGGGTAGCGCAAAGTCCTCGTTGTCGCCCATCCAGAGCTTCCGGTTCGTCTCGACGTCTTTCTCGAGCAGGAAGATCGGATCCGCGAGACCGGCTTCGGTGAGCTTCATGCGCACGGAACGCTCGTGGTTCTGCGCGACCACCAGATCCTCCTCGGAGTCCGAGAGAACGATGGGGAGCAAGCTCTCGACCGGCGTGCCTCGATACGAGCGCGGGCTGTCGCTCTCGCCAGCGATCATGCCGAAGCCGCCGCCAAGGTCCTCGACGAAGCTGTGGATGAGCCCGAGGATCTCTTGGCTTTCCACCGGCGTGCGTCCGAGCTGCTCGGGATCGACATCGCCGAGGAGAATG
>JACOTG010000263.1 GCA_016178505.1 Planctomycetota bacterium | reverse complement strand
GAACACGATGCCACATCGATCACGCCTCACCTACCTTCGTCACCGCGTCAGACATCTGCACGAAGTCGTCGCCAACGACGGCGCGTGAGATCGGACGGCGTGGATCTTCATCGGCGACTCTCGTTCGCACTTCTAGTCGTAGCCGACGCCGATTCGTTACACGCGCGGCTCAAGATTTCGGTGACGGCCGCACCAGAGTCTTCGCGACGGTTCCGTTCTCGTCGGTGGGGAATAATCCGCCGGAGTCGTGCCTGGCTCCGTACGCGCTGGCTCCGTACGCGCCGAGCGATCGAATGCCCGCGACGTCACGATGCGCGCGGTGCTCGACGAGGCCGCGCCTCACAGCCACTCTGGCGACGCGCGTGTGAATGCATCGGGTGAATCGGATCCAGGGTCGGTGCGCGTCAATCGAATCCGCGGTTACAGAAGCGGCGCGAGGAGCCGGCCGACGTCCTCGCCGAGCGATCGCGCCCAACTCAGAGCGGGAAGGCGGTTGCCCGTTTTTGGAAACGTGTCTTCGAACCACCGAGCGATTCGGTCGACCTCGGGTCGCGAGTAGACGACGAGCGAGATCTCGTAGTCGAGGAAGAGGCTGCGCAGGTCGAAGTTCACCGAGCCGAGGATCCCGAAGTCGCGGTCGACGACGATCGTCTTCGCGTGCATCATCGCGTCGCGGAAGAGATAGATCCGCGCGCCGGCTCGCTCGAGAGCGCGAAGGTAGCGTCCGCCGGCGAGATCCGCCGTGAAGTGATTCGACGGCCACGGCACGAGCACGCGAACGTCGACTCCGCGACGAACGGCGAGCAGGAGAGCGCGCGCCAGCGTCTCGTCGGGCACGAAGTAGGGCGTCGCGATCCACACCCGGGCTCGAGCCTCGAAGAGCGCGCTGAGGATGGCGTCGTAGATGGGTTCCTCGGGCACGTCGGGTCCGCTCGCAACGACCTGGACGGTGGCGCCCGAGTGGGCCACTGGCGCGGGAACGGGAGTGGATGCGACGAGCGTCTCGTGAGCGGCGAACGCCCAATCGGAGCAGAAGATCGCATCGAGATCGCCCGCGGCCGGCCCTTCGACGCGCATCGCGAGGTCACGCCAGCGACCCGCGCGCGCCGTCGGCCCCATGTACTCCTCGGCGATGTTCATGCCGCCAACCATCGCGCGCACGCCATCAGCGAGCACGATCTTCCGGTGATTGCGAAGATTCGATCGGCCTCGAAACGGGATGTGAACGAGCGGCATGAAGAAGGCGACCTTGCCCCCTGCCCTCTCCAAGGAGGCGAGACGAGATCGGTTCGCTCGCCTGGCAAAGAGCGCGTCGAGCAGCAGTCGAACCTCGACACCCGCGCGCGCCTTCGCCTCGAGTCGCTCCAAGATGCCATTGCCCGCCGTGTCGTCGCCGAGGATGAACGTCGCGATGCGGATGGATCGGTGAGCGCCGGCGATCATTTCCGCGAGCGCGTTGAACGCCGATTCGCCCGAGTCGAAGAGCAGAACGGCGTTCCCGTCGCTCGCTGCGGGAGTCCCGGCCGTGCGCAAGATGCGTTCGAGATCTCGCGCACCACCCGGCGGCAGCGGCTCTTCGCGCACCGCGGGATAGAGCGGTGCCTTCTTCGACGCCCGCTGCTTGAACTTCCGGCCGCCGAGCATGAGGTAGAGCGGCACGCCGAGGTACGGCACGAGAACGATCGCAAGAAGCCACGATAGCGTGCTCGCCGCAGGACGTCGCTGCTTGAGCACGATCGCAACGAGGACGACGCCGAGGCCGAAGCCAATGACCGCAGCCAGGTGATCGAGTAGGAATCCCACGGTTCAGGAACGCCTTGTCGGAGAACGCCGACGATGCCGCCGTCGACTCGAAGCATCGTTCCGTTGCAGTCCTCGCCGCTCGCTCGTCACGGCGATGATCCTGAGCTGCTTCCCGATGGCGACTCCTCCCCGCCAGACGCGACGGACGCGTAGACTAGCGTGCGCTCGATCACGTGACCAGATGGGGAGCCGGCAATCGTCAGACGGCCGGTCTGCGGGCGGTGACGATGTCCGGCCTCAGCGAACCGAACGTGATGAGCCCGAGCGCGATCTGGAGCAGCTTGGAGCCCACGCGATTCACGTCGATCAGCCCGTGCGTGGCGAGCGCCGACGCATACTGCCCAACGTGTCGGATGTCGTGGATGACGACGCGGCCTCCCGGCTTCAGCACGCGCGCGATCTCACGCATCGTCATCTCGCGCCCTTCGCGCTCATAGACGTTGTGGATCGCGACGTTGGAGACCACGATGTCGAAGCTCGCATCCGGGAACGGCATCTTCCGCATGTCGCCGCTCGTCACGTCGACGCGATCGGCGACTCCTTCGCGCCGCGCGTTTTCGCGAGTCGCGTCGGGATGGTTGCCAGTGAGGTCCTCAGCTTGCCAAAGGTCCAGTCCGGCGGCCTTGCCCGTTTTCAGCCGTCGCGCCGCGCCGATCAGCAGGAGGCCGCGGCCGCACCCGACGTCGAGAACGGACTCGTCGCCGCGCCACGGGACGAGGTCGAGGAGTTTCTCGCGTTCGCGGAGCTTGCCAATCTTGCTGTCGTAGAGCATCCACGAGCCCATGATCCCGGAACCCAGCCCGGCCCAGAGGCCCGCGTACGAGATGCCGACATGCGCGATCGCCCCGCTCCAGAGTCCGAATCGCGCCGTGAGATACAAGGTGAGACCGCCGACCGCGGCGATGAAGAGATTGCGGACGACCCCGGGAGCGTCGATGCCGTAGTCGGGCTTGTTCGAGGTCGAGCTGCCCGGAGAGTTCGGCATGATCGTCAGGTCTCCTGTGCGTAAGATCGCCATTCTCGAATCGAGTTCGCTCCGCCCTTCGCGGCTGCCACGTGTTCAGCCAATCGAGAGGACAGCGACGAGAAACGCAAACGACCTATAGGACGTTGTCGTCGTCGCCGGACGCTATCGCGTCACGAGTTGGGCGTCAACGAGTTCGGCGGCGGTGGGGATTTTGCATCGAACGCGATCCCGAATTGCCGCGATCATTCGAACAGGCACCGATTCGGGTCCTCACTCGGGCGCCCACCCAGTCCTCGTACGCCACCAGCCTGACCTCGACTCTGACCCGACGATCTCGTCCGGTGCTCGGCGTCGCGAGGGCGTCGGCACGAGCCATTCTCCATCCTGCATCCTCCCAGAAGTCAGGCTCAAACAGGCCGGCTTGGCTGCGAATTGCGCAACGACAAATGAGACCTGTAACTTTCGCACGATTCGCTCGACTACAATCGAGAGGAGATTGCAGGTGGCGCGACGCGGAGATCGCCGCGCTCGTACGTCGATCGTCGCGTTCGTCGAATCGCAAGGAGGCAGCTCATGGAAGACGGAATCGTGGTGCGGGGTCGGCTCGCCGATCCGCGACACATCGAGCTCGAACGGGCCATCACGGAGATTTGCGGCCAGGTCGAAGTCGTCATTCGACCCGTCGCCGACACAAAGCGTCGACCCGGGAAGGATGTGTTCGACGTGATCGCGGCGTTGCCTCCGGGGACGCTGCAAAAAGAAGAGATTGATCTCCAAGTCCGAGAAGAGCGCGACTCCTGGGACGACCGATGAGTCAGATCTACCTGGACGCATGCTGCATCATCTGCCTCGTCGAAGCGGCCGAGCCGTTTCGCGGGGCGCTTGTGGCGAAACTCAGCGCGCTTCGCTCCGACCCCGAGGCGCGGATCGCAACTTCACTGTTGTCGCGCCTCGAGTGTCGGATCAGACCGCTGCGGCGAAATGACCAGGCCTCGCTCGCGGCGTACGAGAGTTTCTTCGGCGCCGAACGTCTCGCGCTCGTGCCGTTGAGCCCAGCGGTGATCGATCGCGCGACGGAAATTCGAGCACGCTACGGTTTCAAGACGCCCGACGCGCTCCACCTGGCGACGGCGGTCGAGGGCGCGGCCGACGTCTTTCTTACCGGCGACTCGAATCTGACGAGGTGCAAGGAATTGGTCGTTGAAGTGATCGGCTCGTGACCTGTGAATGCATCGCCGGCCGCGATCTCGGACGAACTCAGCTTCGATCTTGGACTTGAGGCTGCGCCCGGCTGAGGGCTCTCCCATCGAAGTTCGACCCCGCGGCGAGTCGCCGTGTCGTCGACCGCGCAACTCGGCCTCGATCTCCTCGACGGTAGGCAGGCTGCCCTTCAGGTCGGCCGGCAGCGTCTCGACGATCTGCGTTTCCCATCCGGCAACGCCGATCGGCTTGTGGAGATCGCTCGGTGCGTACTCGACGACGATCGTGTCCTTCGACCGGCACAGGAGGAGACCGATCGTCGGCTTGTCGTCGGGATGGCGCAGGAGGTCGTCGACCGCCGAGAGGTACGCGTTGGTGGTGCCGACGAACGCGGGGTCGAACGGCACCGACTTCAGCTCGATGACCACGTAGCGCCGCAGCCTCAGGTGATAGAAGAGCAAGTCGATGAAGAGGTCGCGGCTCGCGAAT